>JABFXP010000245.1 GCA_013361685.1 Catenulispora sp. | reverse complement strand
CGCTTCATCCGGCCACATCTCGGCCAGCGCCACCTCGATGTGGCTCCGCACATCCTCCAGCAGTTCCATCCGCGCATTCCACGGCAGCCGCTCGGCCTCCCGCTCCAGCTCCCGCAGATACGCTGCGACCAACTCGTCAGCATCCGCGCTCATGTCTGCCCGCCCCCATTCGCAGTAAGGATGTATTCGACCCCGTCCCGGAACCGGCCCCACTCGGCGACGAACTCCGCGAGCGCCTTCTCCCCGACCTCGGTCAGCCGGTAGTAGCGACGAGGCGGCCCCGAGGGGGATTCCTGCCAGATCGTGTCGACCATCTGCTCCTTGCGCAGCCGGGACAGCAGCGGGTAGATCGTGCCCTCACTGACCACCAGAGCGTCGACGGAGCCGAGTTCGCGCAGCAACTCCACGCCATAGCGCTGGCCGTCACGCAGCAGCGCCAGGACGCAGAACTCGAGCACGCCGCGCCGCATCTGGCTCACCGCCTTGGCTGCACCGCCAGGTTCCATGCGTCACAAGGTACCCGGTGCGGCATGGCATGGCTAGCGAATCAGTGGACGTCGACGGATCTCATGTCGGAGACTGCGAGTACGGTCGCCGCATGAACGAACCTGAGCCCGGCTCGTCCTCGATTGCCGACTTCGAGACCTGGGCGCCAGTACTGCGGCTGTTGCGGGCCGGCAGTTCCGACCAGCCTGCTGGTGAACCCGTTCGCGTGACGGGCCGAATCGGGATGCGTAGTTGGAGCCTGAACCTGCCACGCAGGATGCCACCGCTGGAACTACCGCTCCAGACCGAGGACATGGCCGATGAGCGCGGCGCAGTGAATCGGGTGCGGACCGCACTTGCTGATGCCGGTATCGAGGACCTCTCGTTCACCGCGGAAGTCTTCGCGACCGGCAGAACGGTGCTGCATCTTCTTGGTCCGAGCTCCGCCGCCCCATCTGCCGTCGGCAACCGGTACCCGCATGAGCTGATTCTGGTTGAGGGTTCCGTACCTGAGCCGTGGCGTCGCCTTCCCAAGCAGTTCCCTGACGTGGCGCCGGCTCCTTCGGCGGACGCGCCACTGTTGGAGCTCACACTGCGCGAAAGACTGCCCGACGCCATCGGCGCGACAGAGCAAGAGATCGCCGACGCGGAGAGCTGCCTCGGCGTCGCGCTGCCTGCCGAATTGAAGGCCCTCTACCGCGTGACCCGCGCCCGGTGGGAGGACTGGAATGACGCTGAGGCGGCGCATCGTGTGATGGACGCGGTCGGTGGGTTCGAGCTGTTCCCGTTGGACCAGCTCTACATCGCAGATCCAGCGTCCCGCCCCTCCCGCTGGGACTTCGGCGCGATGCAGGCGATCGTGACGCCGCCGGATGCCGCCGTCCAGCAGCTGGTCGGCTCGGCGGGATGGATCGCGTTCGGGGACACCGGCGGCGGTGACCGGCTCGCGGTCGACCTCACTCCCGGGCCCCGGGGCCACGTCGGGCAAGTCGTCATCCTCTCCCACGAGGAGCACACCGGTGCCGGGTTGGTGGCCGACAGCCTCACCGACCTGGTGCTGCGACGGCCCAGCAGCTACACGCCGCAGCATCACGACGACCAGCCCGCGATCGTGGCTCACGTCAACGCACGGAGCCCGAGCCTGCGCAGCGTGGAGGCTGCCGCCCACCCGGGTCTTGAGGTGCTGTCCCTGGGCGTGTGGGAAGGCGAACCGGCCAGCCTTGCCCCCGTCATCGGTCTGCCACGGTTGAGGACCTTGTGCGCATACCCCGGCACCTTGGCCGATCCTTTGGAGATCGCGGAACTGACCGGCCTGGAGTTTCTTCAGATCGGCGCTCGGGATTGGCGTGTTCTCCTGGATGCCGGCGCCGTCCCGTCAAGCCTTTCGGCGGCCGCGATCGAAGCCTTCGATGAAGATCCGTTGGCGATCGTCGCCCTCGCCGACGAGATCCTCGCCCTGTGGCGCCGCCCCCCGATTCCCCAAACCGTCGTCGAGGGCGTCCTTGGGTAGCGCCACGTGGTCGGACGCGATCTGGATGGCGTCCAGGATGTCCGGCAGGCTCTCGGGGTGCGCCAGCGTCAATGCGGCGAGTTCGCCGGGCGAGAACCAGCGAAGGTCGTCGTGTTCTTCAGGCGTGGCGTTGAAGGGTTCTGATTTCCAGCTGGTGACGAGGAACGTGTGCATTTCGAGGTTGCGATCAGCGACCGTCATCGGGGTGCGGCGGGGTGCCTGAATCTGTATGCCGAGTTCTTCGAGACACTCCCGGCTGACGGCTTGCTGCGGCAGCTCGCCCGGTTCGACATGTCCACCGGGGAGCCCCCAGCAATCGGGATACGCCAGACGCGACGGGCGACGGTGGACCAGGAGCGCGCGGCCGTCACGCACCAGCAGGGCCGTTGCGATGCGGGTCCTTGATGCTGTCATGGCGGCAGCCTAGGTGTGAGCACGGACATGCTCGTTCGAGGAGGCGCTCGGCCCTCGCCGGCGCAACCCCGGATGCCGTCTAATAGGCGCTCGGTCGTCTGCCGTGCGGGGCCTGATCAGCGAGTTTGCCGTCGAGCTGCCGGAACTGGTCGGCGCTGGTGTGGGCCATGGTCGACAGCTGCGCCGAATACGTGTTCATGATCGCGGCGGCGCTCGCCCACGAGCGGGTGAAGCTGTTGAGGGCATCGAGCAGGGAGCTGTCGCCGGCGAGCCAGTCGAGGTCGCCGATTTGGTTGTCGGTCCCGTTCCACTGCGTGGTGACGTTTTCGAGCGCGCTGGCGAAGCGGTCGAGGCCGTCGACATCGAGACTCAGATCGGCATCCGGTAGCGGCCGCACGAGTGCTCCCTTTCTATTTGTCGCTGGCTGGCAGTCGGTGTCGCCTACGGCTTGGCGGGCCGCCAGTCGCGAGTTCTGGCGATGCGTTCGGCGGTGAGGCGGCCGGCGCCGGTGAGGTCGACGGCGGGCTCGTCCTTGACCACGTAGCCGACGTAGACGAGCTCGTCGATGATCTCGTTGTCGACGGCGTCGTCGATGAGGGTGTCGCCGTCGGCGAGGAGTTGTTCGACGGTGCCGAACAGGTGTGCGCGCTCCTCGGGTGTGCCGGTCCTCAGGAGCGGGACCATGAATTCGCGCGCGAAGACCTGGAACAGGAAGTATCGCGAGGAGGGGTCTGTGCCCCAGTCGTCGAGGTGTGCCTGGTAGAGCGGGGCGAAGTCCGGGTGCCGCTCGGTGAGGTACCGGCCCACGGTGGCGTCGGTGATCATGTGCGCTCCTGGCCCGCTCATATCAGAGGGTCTATCTCGGGGAACTCCGGCAGTTCGCCGCCGGGCTCGATGTCTCCGCCGTCGATGCCGTCCTTCAAGGCGCCGGGCGGTGGGGCCGGCGGCAGCTTGGGCAGACCGTTCCCCGCGGTCCAATCGTACTCACCTTGATCGCCCATGATCGCTCGGCCCGACGGCGAGCTCATGGCGGACTTCAGGGTGTTCTCCAGGTCGGTCGCCCGACCGGGGTTGTCCTTGAGCATCTGGGCGATGGTGCCGGTCTTGTCCTGGCCGAGGATGCTGCGCCACAGGCGGGTCGCCATGGAGGCGGCGACGATCTGGTCCTGCGGCGTGAGGCCCGAGTCGGGGTCGTCGAGGAGTTTCGTCAGGCCGCTCAGGACGCTTGCCGCCTTGTTGATGTGCCACTTCCCGCCGACCTGGACGCCGGTGTCCAGTTCGGAATCCAGGGCGGTCGACAGTTGGCCGTCCCCGTCGATTTGGGACTGCTCGCCCGGCCGTATGTAGGCGTCTTTGAGTACGCGTGCCAGCTTCGGGCTGGTCACGTCCGGCGGAGTCGTTCCGGCGGTGTAATACAGGACGCTGCCCAGCAGCCCCGCGATCCCGTGATTGGTCTGCCAGTAGTGAGCACGCTCCTCGTCGGACAGCGACAGCCACCAGTCCGGCACGCCGTCGGGACCGGCCGCGGGGTCCAGGACCATGCCGTCTTCGAAGTCCATGCCCGCCGATCCGGGCAGGACCACGGCCAGGTCGGCGGTGGCGCCGCCGAAGGCTGCGAAGCGGGTGCCGAAGTCGGCGGCGTCGGTGCCTTTGCCGCCGGCCTGCTTGGTGATCTGGGACGCCATGGCGGTGGCGTCGTGGATGGCGTCCAGGAATGCCTTGTGCGCGGTGGCCGTCTGGGATATCAGGGTTTTCAGCTGGCCGCTTCTGAGGTCGGCCGCGTCGATGACGTGGGCCCGGATCTTGTCGGCCGCGGTGCTCAGGAACTGGTCCGAGCCCAGTGAGCTGTGGGAGGCGACCGCCATGAGCGTGCCGGTGAGCTGATCGGGATTCATGATCAGCCGCTTGGCATCTGGTTCGGGGAGCCCGCCGTCGGCCATGACCGCCTGGAACTTGTCGAGGCACTGATTGCACATGCTGTCGAACTGAGGTTGCAGGTTCCTGATACGCCCGCTGAAGATGTCCAACGCGTCGCCGATCTCGCGGTAGGCCGCTGTGGCGGTGCCGAGCATCGACGGGTACGGAGTCAGCGCGTCGAAGAACGCCTGGCCGGACTGTCCGAGCCAGCCGGTGAGGGCCGGATCGCCCATCAGCCCGACGGTGCCGCCGCGCACCAGGTCAACCTGGTCGGCGAAGGTGTGGTAGAGCGTCGACCAAAGGTGAAGATTATCAGGGTCCTGCGGTAGCGGATCCTTGTCCAGGAACAGAATCCACCAGTCCGTCGGACGCGCCATCAAAACCCCCGCTGTCGATGCCCCCGTGACCGCGAGACGTGACCGCATGCTCTCGCGAGGCCATCACTGTAGGAGCGGCGGCAGGGCGAGTCAAATTTATAAGAGGTCTGATTCAGCGGCGCCATTGCCCAGGTCGAGGGCGATCGGGTCCCGGCCCATGAGGGCGGCGGGGTACCGCGACATGCCGTGGCGTCCGCGATAACAGGCCCGTTTCGCGATCAGGACGTACCCCCGTCACTGCTGACGCTGTCGCGCGCGACACGAACGGCACGACCCCGGTACCCGATACATCTTCATCACGGACGCGGCCGACAACCGTCCACGGCCTGGCGAGCGCGTAGGCTTCACCTGACTTGACCTGTCGTTGGATCGAGACCGATCCAGCTGTGAGCTGGGAGATACGTGCGGCGACGACGGCCCGAAGGGCGCTCGTGGAATGATCCCCTGCCGGCGGCGGCCTCCGCGCGCCCGGCAGGCGTCGGCGCTGCTCCCACTGTCGGACAAAGCCGCTCCGGCTTCTGGCTGCGGGGACTGTTCACTTGATCGACTTCCGCTACCACGTCGTGTCCATCGTCGCGGTGTTCCTCGCGCTCACCGTCGGGCTGGTCATCGGCTCCAGCTACCTGAGCAAGATCGCCTACGACGGGCTGAACCACCAGCTGTCGGGGCTGCGCAGCGAGAACCAGTCCCTGCACGGCGCCCAGGACCAGCTGAGCGCGCAGGTCCGGGATCGTGACGCGCTGCTGGGCGCGCTCGGCCCGGACGCTGTGGCCGGCAAGCTGACCGGGCACGCGGTGGCCGTGGTGCTGCTGCCCGGCGCCGACGGCTCCACCGGGGACGCCCTGGCCGACCTGCTGGGCAAGGCCGGTGCCACGGTCACCAGCGAGGTGACGCTGAAGTCCGGCCTGGTGGACTCGGCCCAGAACGGCAAGCTGGCGCAGGTCGCCGCCAAGCTCCCGGCCGCTTCCCGCGGAGGTGCCCAGCAGCCCGGCGCTAGCTCCTCGGCGGCTCCGGACAAGACCGCCCTGGCCGCCGCCGCCCTGGCCGACATCGCCGGCGCCGTGGTGCACCGGATACCGGCCAACACCTCCGGCGTCGGCGAGCAGCGCATCACCGACGCCGCGGCCTCCCAGGTCCTGAGCACCTACAGCGCCGCCGGCCTCACCGACGTGAAATACACCTCCACCACCCCGGCTGACCTGGTGGTGGTGCTGGCGCCCTCGGCTCCCACCGCCGGTTCGGCCGCCGAAACCGTCAACACCCTCTATCTGGGCTTCCTGAAGGACCTGGCCGGCGGCGGCCGCTCCGACGGCGCGGTGCTGGCCGGCCCGGCCTCCGCCGCTGTGTCGCCGGGTCTGCTCGCCGCCGCGGTGAAGGACGGCTGGGTGTCGAAGAACGTCTCCACCGCCGACTCCGCCGACAAGGACGCCGGACGCATCATCACCGTCTTCGCCCTCGCCGAGGAGACCACCGGCAAGACCGGCCACTACGGACTCACCGGCACGGCCGACGGGCCGCTGCCGGACCTGCACTGACCCACGCCGGGGTCGGGGACAATGATGAACGGTCGTGTCGGCAGTGCAGGGATTCCGGGTTATGAGGGCGTGAGGGTGGCGTTTCGGGCGTATGGGGGGCCGGTTCGGCGCACGGCGACTCGCCATGCGCCGCAGTCGCTGTCGTTCGACGATACGTGGATGAGTTCTCGGCTGACCGGCGGCGCAAGGGTGGTTGCCGCGCACGGTCGAGTGAGTCGGGGCATCAGGCGTGAAGTGATGGGTAGGTCGGCGGAATGCAGGGCGTGAAGCAGACGGCGATGGCCGCGATCGTCGGCGCCGGCGCGGCGCGCGGCGCCTATCGCGTGCTGAGCGCGTGGACGCCGGGCGGCACGGAGCGTTGGACGCGGCACAACAACCGCGGCCACGAAGTCACCCTGCTTCAGGGGCCTGCGATCGCCGCGGGCATCGCGGTGGCCGCCGTCGCCGTGCCCGGACTGCCGCCGGCCGTGCGGCTCGCCGGCTGTGGAGCGGCACTCGGCGCGGGAGCTGTGGGGCTCTACGACGATCTCAACGAACGCGGCAAGGCCAAGGGGTTCCGCGGACACCTCGAGGCGTTGCGCCGCGGCGAAATCACCACCGGCGCCGTGAAGATCCTCGGCATCGGGGCGACCGGTCTGGCGGCCGGGACGCTGCTGCGACGCGGGCCGGTGGACCGGGCGCTGGCCGCAGTCGTCGTGGCCGGGGCCGCCAACGTCATCAACCTCTTCGACCTGCGCCCCGGCCGCGCGACGAAAGCGGCGATCATCGGCAGCGCGGCCGGTGCGTTGCGCGGTAACGCTTTCGGCGCCGCGGCACTCGGCGCTGCCGCCGCCCTGCTGCCCGCTGATCTCGGCGAACGCACCATGCTCGGTGACGCCGGCGCCAACGCGCTGGGCGCCGCCCTCGGAGTCGCCGCCGTCACCCGCGCCTCACGGGGCCGGCTCGCCATGATCGCGGCCGGGCTCACCGTGCTGACGGCGGCCAGCGAGAAGGTCAGCTTCACCAAGGTCATCGCGGCCACGCCGCCGTTGCGTCTGCTGGACGAATGGGGCCGTGTTTCCGCCGGCCAGGCCGCATCACCACCGCCGCAAGACGAGATCCCGCATGGCTGATCTGCGTACCGATTCGGATCGCGCCGGCGACCACACGGACGACCGCACCAGCGGCCGTGCCAGCGGGCGCCCCGGCGACCGCACCAGTGACCGCACCGGCGGGCGCACCAGCGGCCGAGCATCCGACCACACCGCCGATCGCGCCGCCGACCATGCCGACCACGCCGACAGCATCGGCGACCGCGCCCCCCACCACCTCACCGACCACGCGATCGTCCCCCGTCAGGCGTCGGCCCCTGCGCCCTCCGCCTCTCTGACCCCGACCCCGACCCCCAGCGCTCCCGCCACCTCCGCACCCCGCCCCCACCGCCGCTCCGCCCTCTCCACCCTCGCCGGCGCCGCCATACTCATCGCGGTCGCCACCGTCGCCTCCCGAGTCGTCGGCTTCGGACGCTGGCTCGTCTTCTCCCACACCGTCGGAGCCGGCTCGCTCGCCGACGCCTACAACTCGGCGAACCAGCTCCCGAACATCGTCTTCGAGATCACCGCCGGCGGCGCGCTGGCCGGCGTCGCCGTCCCGCTGCTCGCCGGCCCGCTGACCGGCGGGGGAGAGGGGCCCGCAGACCGCGAGCGCGCCTCCCGCATCGTGTCGGCGCTGCTGACCTGGACGCTCGCCGTCCTGCTCCCGCTGTCCGCCTCCGGCATCGCGCTCGCCTCACCGATCGGCCACATCCTCGGCAGCGGCCACGGCGCCGACTACACAACGCAGATCAGCCGTTTCCTCGTCTTCTTCCTCCCGCAGATCCCCCTCTACGGCGCCGCCGTCGTCCTCGGCGCGACCCTGCAAGCCGACCGCCGCTTCCTGGCCCCGGCGCTCGCACCGCTGCTGTCCAGCCTGGTCGTCATCGCCTCCTACACGGCCTTCGCGATCCTCGACCGGGGTCGCGGCGCCCACCTGACCGATCTGCGTTACGCCCCCGAACTCGTCCTGGCCCTCGGCACCTCTGCGGGCGTGCTGATCCTCGTCCTGTCACTGCTGCCGGCGGTCCGCCGGGCCAAGCTGACGCTGCGTCCCACGTTCCACTTCCCAACGGGCGTGGCGCGCCGCGCCCGCTCGCTCGGCGTGGCCGGGGTCGCGACGCTGGTCGCGCAGCAGTTCGCGGTGCTGACCATCGTGTTGCTGGCCAATGCCGGTCACGCCTCCACCGGCACGCTCACGGTGTTCAACCTCGTGTGGGCCGTGTACTCGCTGCCCTACGCCGTGCTCGCCGTGCCGGTCGCCACCAGCGCCTTCACGGACTTGTCGGTGAAGTGGGCGGCCGGCGACCGGGCCGGCTATGCCCGCGGCGTGGCCGTCACCACGCAGGCGGTGCTGATCTTCTCCGCGGCGGGCGCCTCGGTGCTGGCCGCGGCCGCGTGGCCGACAGCGCGGCTGTTCCTCACCGCGCGCCACGGCTCCGGCGGCGGCGCCACCGTCGAGATGATGGGCCAGGGTCTGGCGGCCTTCGCCCCGGGCCTGATCGGCTACGGCCTGCTGGCGCATCTGAGCCGGGCTCTGTATGCGGCCGGCCGGGGACGGGCCGCCGCCGTCTCGGTCTGTGCCGGCTGGCTCACGGTGCTGGTCGCCGATCTCGCCTTGGTGACGTTGCTGCCGGGGCACGACGCGGTCGTGGCGCTGGGGCTGGGCAACGCGCTCGGCATGTCGGTCGCCGGGGCGGCGCTGTTGGCGGCGGTCCGGGGCGTGGCCGGGGCTGAGGCGCTGGCCGGGGTCGGGCGGGCCGGGGCGGTGGCGGTGGTCGCGGC
>JABFXP010000362.1 GCA_013361685.1 Catenulispora sp. | reverse complement strand
CCCGACCACCGACCTCGCCATAATCCGAGCATGGTGGTCAGCCCGCAGCCTCCTGGCCGCCCGCTGGCTCATCGAGCACGGCTTCGACCCCGACCAACCAGGCTGCGAGTTCGACGTCCTCAGAGCGCAGGCCGCCGCCTAACCAACAACCTCACACTCCACACCTCACCGCCCCCTCACCGCCCCCTCACCGCCACCTCAACCCCTCCCCCCATCCACAAACCGCGCAAACTCCCACGGATCATGCGAGGAGAACACCTCAACCTCCCCTCCATACCGCCGCACCAACTCACGCAACCGCGCATGATTCGCGATCCTCAGAGGCCGATCAACCTCCGTGATCTCCTCCAGCAAGTCCATGCCAGGATGCCCCCGCGGATCCTCGGGATCGACCTCGCCATGGAAGTAGTAAGCATCCCCGCAGTGCATCAGCCACTGATCAGCCCCACGAACCGCCACCGCACTATGCCCCGCCGTATGACCACCCAGCGGTACCAGCAACACCTCCGCCTCCACCCCCTCAAGAGGCCGCACCGCATCAAACCCGAACCACGCCTCCCCGCGCTGCGGAACGTACGTAACCCAATCCGGCCGATGCGCCCAATGCGCAGGCCGATACCGAATTCGATCTTCGTGATGCCACCCGGCAGAGGCAAGCGCAGCGCGATGTTCCGCATCCATGAGATGAACACGCGCCTCGGGAAAGTCGGGCAGCCCCCCAGCGTGATCAAGATCCAGATGCGTCAGCACGATATGCCGCACGTCGCCAGCCTCGAAGCCGAGCTTCTCAACACGACGCACAGCGGTCTCCGCGATGTCGAAAACCGGCTGGGCCCGGCCGATGAACTCGGGACTGAGCGTGCGCTCAGGGCTGGTGACATCCGGCGTGCCAAGGCCGGTGTCGACCAGAATCAAGCCGTCGCGGTCGGTCTCCAACAACAGACAGTGGCACACCGCGCGACGACTGTCGCCGTCGGCTTCGATCTCGCGCATCGAGCCGCAATTGAAATGGTGGATTCGCATGTCCCTTACACTGCGACTTGAAGCGCGCTTGAAGTCAACCACCCCACCCGCCAGGAAGCTGCCATGGGCGCCCACACCGACACCGCCGGCACCACCACCGACACCACCACCGACACCACCGACAAAACCAGCACTCCAGCCCTGCCCCTCACCACCCCCACCCCCCTCCTAGACATCGGCGAAGTCGCAACCCACTCCGGCCTGGCCCCCTCAGCCCTCCGCTTCTACGAACAACGCGGCCTCATCGAATCCGCCGGCCGCAACGGCCTCCGCCGCACCTACTCCCCCATCGTCCTAGACCGCCTGAACCTCATCGCCTGCGCCCGCCAAGCAGGATTCAGCGTCGCCGAAATCGGCCGCTTCCTCACAGCCGGCCCCGGCGACACCGAACTCCGCGAGCGGATGACCGCCAAAGCCGACGACCTGGACCAGACGATCGCCCGCCTCACCCGCATGCGCGCCGCCCTACGACACGGCGCGACCTGCCCGCACGAACGCCTGGTCGACTGCCCCGAGTTCATGGCCGCCGTCAAAGAGGCCTGACATACCTCTCATTCCGCAGCGCAGCCGCCAGGTCACCTCACCGCCCCCGCGACCAGCTTCAACTCCGGGGAGACAACAGAGCGACGTTCCAGCGCAGCCGCGAAGGCCGCGACCGTCTCCGCCAACCGTCGCTCGGCTTCCAAAGTGAGCCGCGTCCGACCGTCGCCGCCACCGTCGCCGCCACCGCCACCGCCACCGCCACCGCCACCACGGACGATGTCGGAGTCGAGCAAGAACCGCCCCTGGACAACGTGATCAGCACCGAGCGCGGTCAGCACCGGCCGCAGCGCGTAGTCGATCGTCAGCAGATGCCCGATCGTCCCACCGGTGACCAGCGGCAGGACCACCTTCCCCGCGAACGCGTCCTCCGGAAGCAAGTCAAGGAACGCCTTGAGCAGCCCGGTGTAAGAGGCCTTGTAAACCGGCGTGGCGATGATGACGCCGTCCGCCTGCGCCACCGCATCGGTCGCGGTCCACAGCGCCGGAGTGTCGCGGAAACCGGACAGCAGATCGTCGGACGGCAGGTCACGAACCGCCACATGCGAGACGGCATGGCCTCGCACTCCCAGCAATGCGAGCGCGTGCTCGGCAGCCGAAGCCGTCCGCGACGTCGCCGACGGACTGCCGGAGACAGCCAGAATAATAGGCATGCTGGAAGCTCCTCATGAATGGGTGAGACAAAAATGGCGCGACAATAAACGAGAAGAACGCTTAGAGCGCAAAAAGGCCGGAACCGGCGAAGATCAGAAGCCGCAGCAACAGATGGCGCTCGCGGTCCGTCGCAGATCGACGTGACGGCGAGCCACAAGGAGCTGGCCCGGGTTCATAGCACTGAGAGTGACAGCGGAACAGGACGCCGTCAACGATCGCTGGAATCTGTCTCGCATCGCGGCACCGCACCGCCTGACTCGCCCAGCTCATCTGGAAGCCGCTGAGGATGAAGCAAAAGCCGCCGGTCCAGCGCACCGAAATGCGCACTGAAACCGACGGCAGCCGAGCTATTACCCGTTACCGAAAATCCTCACCAGTGCGTGTGAACACGCACGTTGTGGAACTGCACCCAGTCGTTGGGGTACCCATCCCCAGCCGAGTTCTGGTCGTCCTCGCCATCGGCGGCGATCTTCTGCAACACGTCCATCCCCGAGACCACCACACCGAACGGGGTGTAGTTAGGCCGAAGCTTGGTGTCCTTCCAGGTGAAGAAGAACTGACTCCCGTTCGTGTTCGGACCGGCGTTAGCCATCGCGACGGTCCCGGCCGGGTAGGTCGCGCCAGCCAAATTCTCGTCGTTGAACGAGTAGCCGGGCCCACCGCTGCCGGTGCCGGTCGGGTCACCACACTGCAAGACCCACAGGCGCTGGGTGGTGAGACGGTGGCAGTGGGTCTTGTCGTAGTACCCGCGCTCGATGAGATAGCGGAAGGAGTAAGTCGTGCAGGGAGCCGCAGACGTCAGGGCTTTGACCGTGATGTCGCCCTCGGGGGTGTGGAAGGTGACCGTGTACGGCTCGGCCGCCTTCGCCGCATCGAACTGCGGGATGCCCTTGAACCGGTCGGCCGGCACAGCGGGGACGTAACCGCAGGGGTCGGTCGCGGTGGTGGTGGCCGCGCGGCCGGTCACGGCCGGGGCCGCGGCGCCGTCGTCGGCGACGACGGTCGCCGGCCCGGGACGCACCGGCGCAGCGCCGCCGGACGCGCCGGCACCGCCGGCGACAGTGACCGTGACGCCGAACAGCAGCGCAGCGGCCACCGCAAGGCGACCGGTTCTGCTGGTGAAGCGGGGTGTCCGCATGATTTTCAGCTCCCTGAGAGGTTGGTCAGGACGCTTGGTCTTTCCCAGGGCGAGCTAGACGGTAAACCCCTGATGACCCCTTGCCGACCTCTTAAGTGAGCTCCCCCAGGGCCGGGACGTCGGCGACCACAGTGCAGGAACCCGGGGCGATCTCCGTGAACCCCGCGTCCCGCACCACAGGCCGGTCGGAGTCGGCGAGCGCCGGCCACAGCGCGCGTGACGCGACGCGGACCGCCAGTCGGAAGTCGTCGTCGGCCCACGCCTTTCTCTGCGCCTCGCTGAGCCGCCACCACGCGAGCTGCGCGGCGTGCCCGACTTGGGCCATGGCCTTGCCCGCGGTCATCTCGAGTTCGGGGTTCAACCACAGGATCGGCCGGCTGCCCGGCTCGACCGGAGCGGGAGGTTCGGCATCCGTAAGGTCGGTGCCGGACACCTGGAGACGGGAGAGGTCCTTGGGCCAGCCGTCGAGCGGCACCGGCGGGAAGACACGGACGTGGGCCGGCGCGGCGTCCGTCCCGGTGACGGTGATGCCGGGAAGGGCTTCGGCCCGGGTCCACTCAGCGCCGCGGGCCCGGCGGACGACCTTGCGGATACGGCCGTCGGTCCACGCTTCGACGAGCGGGGTCCACTCCCCGTCGGGATCGGTGGAGCGGGGATCGGCCAGAAAGGTGAGGACGGCGCGGGCCGCGGTCTCCAGGGCGTCGGTGCGCTGCGGAGGTGCGGCCCGTTCGATGCGGACCACGAGCGGCAGGACGTACTGCGGGTTCGCGTCGCGGGCCGCCGCTTCAGCTTCGGTACCCGCCGCCACCGCGGGGGGCCGGGCGGCGTCGTCGGTGGGCGGGGCGAAGGGGTCCCCGCCCGGGGGCATGATCGATCCACTCACCCCAGCAGTATGGGCCACAGCATGGGCCGAACGAGGACAGTCCCGTTCGAGGTCAGCCCCGAACGAGGCCGGTCCCGAACAAGGTCAGTCGTTCGGCAAGATGACCGCCCGCCCCCGCACCTGCCCGGCGTGCAACCGTTCGTACGCCTTCGGCGCCTCGTCCAGGCTGTACGTCTCGACGTGCACCGACACCACGCCGGCGCGGGCCAGGTCCAGCACCTCGATCAGTTCGGCGCGGGTGCCCCAGTACGGCGCGCGGAAGGCCGCGTCGTACGGCGTGACGCCGAAGCCGACCTGCGCGCTGCCGCCGCCGATGCCGACGATGGTGACGTCGGACTCCACGCCGGCGCAGGCCGAGGCGATGGCCACGGTGGCCGGGGCGCCGACGAAGTCGAAGACCGCGTCGGCGCCCCGCGCGCCGGTCAGCTCCTTCACCTTCGCCGCCGCCTTGTCGTCGGACATCAGCGCCTCGTGCGCGCCGACTTCTTTGGCCAGTTCCAGCTTCTCCGGCGCCACGTCCAGCGCGACCACCCGGGCCGGGCTCAGGGCGCGCAGGAGCTGGATGGCGACGTGGCCCAGGCCGCCGGTGCCGATCACCACCGCGGTGCTGCCGCCGACCAGCTTCGGCAGCGAGGTCTTGATGGCGTGGTAGGGCGTGAGGCCGGCGTCGGTGAGCGGCACGCTCGGCACCGGGTCCAGGTCGCCGAGCGGCACCAGGTGGCGGGTGGAGTCCACCAGCAGGTACTGGGCGATGGCGCCGGGCGCGCCGAGGCCGGGCGGGAAGATCTTCAGCTCGGCGGCGCGCAGGCAGTAGTTCTCCTTGCCCTGGGCGCACATATGGCACATGCCGCAGCCCCACGGGCCGTAGACCGCCACGCTGTCGCCGACCGCGAAGCCGGTGGCGCCGTCGCCGAGCGCGGCCACGGTGCCGGCGCCCTCGTGGCCGAGGGTCAGCGGGAGCGGGAAGCGCAGCGCGGAGGCGGGCATGCCCATCACGGCGATGTCGGAGTGGCACACGCCGGCCGCGGTGACCTTCAGCAGCACCTGGCCGGGGCCGGGTTCGGGGTCCGCGACGTCGACGACCGCCGGGGCGGCGCCCACGGCCGGGTACTGGAGTGCCTTCATCGCGGCTACCGCCTTCCGCCGGAGTCCGCCGGCGGTGCCAGCGACGATTCTGTGCGACGCCTACCCACCTTGACGCGGCGCACGCGGGTGCGCAATCGGGAGGGCGCGAGCGGGTGGCGGGTGCGTGGCGGACGGGTGGCGGATGCGGGCTGATCGGTGGATTCGGCCGCGAAACCCGGCCCGGCGAGATCGTGGCCCAACCGTGACCCGGGTCGGGGCTTCGGGGCGGCCCGGGGAGTGGGAAGATCGCTCTCTCTCGTCTGGAAGCGTAAATCAGGGGTGTGATAGTGCCAGGAGTGGGGATTCCCGGCGCCGGCCGCAGACGTGCGACGGTGGCGGCGTTCGCCGTGGGCTGGGTGCTGATCGCGGGCGGGACCGCCGGGGGTGTCGTCGCGCTGGGGCGGGACGGGTCCTCGGGGTCGGGGCAGGCGGCGGGGGCGGCGGCTTCGGCCACGGCGACAGCCACGGCTCCGGACTCTGTCACGGGTTCGCCGTCGCCGGACGACGAGCCCAGTCCGACGCCGAGCACGTCGTCGAGCAGTTCGCCGACACCGACACCGACGCCGACGCCGTCCTCGACGGTGACGGGGCAGGTCTCGAAGGGCGTGCACACCGGCGACGCGCGGTACTTCCTGTTGCCGGTGCCCTCGGACGCGCTGGTGCTCGGGACCAACCCGGACGGGCAGACGGTGACCAAGGACATCGTGGCCGGCTGGTACAGGGACACGTCCCAGGTCCTGAAAGAACTGGACGATTACCACTTCCAGGGCGGCGCGGCGCGCGAATACGAGACCGGGGACGGCAAGTACCGCGTCCTGATCCGCCTGCTGCGTTTCAGCACTCCGGACGGAGCGAAGAGCTGGATGGCCGACGACCAGCCGGAGACGGGCTGGAAGGCGTTCGCGGTGCCGGGCTACCCGGATGTGAAGGGGCACGACCTTCCGATGAGCGGGTCGCGCATGGCGGCGCGCACGATCGGGTGCCGGGGCGACATGTATTTCGAGCTCTACCTCATCGGCAAGCCGCCGGTGGACCACGCCGTGCTCTTCGATCGGATGCACAAGCAGATCACCCGGCTGGACACGGGGAGCTGAGGGACGTGAAGCGACGGACTGGGCTGTTGTTCTCCAGCGCGGTGGCGCTGGGGCTGGTCGGCGGGGCGGCCGGCGGGTTCGCCGTGCAGCACGCGCGGCCGGCGACGCCGTTGCCGCCGGTGCCGCGGACGGTGGCGCTGGCGGCCGGGCCCGGGGCGGCGGAGACGCCGGACCCGAAGACGGATGACGGCGCGAAGCTGGACGGGGATCTGCGGGCCGTGCTGATGGCGCCGCCGGCCGGGACGTATGGGGACCCGTTGGTCCCCTCGGGGCAGTGGGTGACGATCGGGCGGCTGGCCGAGTACTTCGCACGTCCGGACAAGGAGTTGGCGGCGCTCAACGCGGAGGGCTTCCGGCGGGCGACGCGGAACGTGTGGCTGAAGGAGGACGGGACGCGGGTGGAGGTGGACTTGGTGCAGTTCCGGTCCACCGAAGGCGCCGGTCAGTTCTTCGCCGACACGCAGGACCAGATGAATGCGAACTCTCCGGTCGCGGGAGTGACGGGGACCGCGTTCGTGGGGCAGGGCTATACGGCTATGAAGGACGGCCGGTATGCCGGGTACGGGCTGGTGCTGCACGGGACTGTCGTGGAACAGCTGTTCATCTACCGGCCGAAGCTCGCGCCGAGTATCGATGACCTGACCTATGTCGTGAAGGGGCAGGCGGATCGGTTGTGAGTGCTGAGATGCCGGAGGCGACGGTTCCGGGTGATGAGAGTTCTGTTTCGGAGGTGGCGAGCGCGCCGGTGAAGATCGGTGCTCCGGAAGAAGTCGGGGCTCCGGGGACCTTCGAAGCACCGATGGCGTTCGGTGTTCCGGAGACGCCGGCCGATCCGTCTGCCGTAAGCGGTGGGCGGAACACGCGGCGCCGGACGCTGTTCGTGACCGGGTGGCTGGCGTCGGCGCTCGCCGTGGGCGCGGGTGCCGGGTTCGGGATTCTGGCGGCGACGGGGTCGGGGTCGTCGAAGGTCGATCTCGGCAAGACGCCTGGGTGGGCCGCGCCGTCCGCCCCGGGGGCGACGCCGACCCCGGCGGTGACGGCGGGCGTGCGCTCGAACGGCACGCACTACGGCAGCTTGCAGGCGTTCCTGCTCCCGGTGCCGGACGGCTACAAGCCGGGCCCGGACGAGGGCGAACTCGGCGGCGACGGCCCGATGCGTCCGGACCAGGCCGATTCCGTCCTGACGGTGCTGTTCAGCACGATGGCGAACGCCGATGTCAGCGGCGTGCAGCGGGCGGTGCAGGCCGGCCACATGAGCGGCGGCGCGGTGCGGACGTACGCGAACGAGGCCGGGACGCTGGACCTGTCGTTCACGGTGCTGCAACTGGACCCGGCGTTGTCGGCGCAGTCGACGAGCGACTTCACGCGGATCGTGAAGCAGTCGAAGTACTACCGGCCCGGCCCGACGGTGGCCGGCCACACCGGCGCGGTCTGTCTGCTGCCGACGACGCACGAGACCGGCGTGCTGGACAGCATCACGTGTCTGGACACGATCGGCGACACGCTGGCCATCGCGCGCGCCGAGGGGCTTGTGCCGCTGGACTCGGGTGCCGTGACGGACATGTTCGGGCGGCAGCTGGACCTGCTCAAGTACGGATTGAAGGACGGGCAGAAGGCGTGAGCGCACAGGATGATGTGCTGGCGGCGTTCGGTGCGGCGCCGGAGCGGAAGCCGAGTGGGTCGGACACCTCGGTTGAGCCGACGGACGACGCGAGCGATGCGGCCGCTCAGCTGACCGACGACGCCCACGGGACCGAAGCTGAGCCGGAAACCGACGGTGCGGCCGAAGGCGACGATCCGGCGGCAGCAGAGTCCAGCGATTCGCAGCCGAGCGACGAGACCCCCGAGACCGACACGGAGCCGGAGACCGATACTGAGGCGCCAGAGGGCCTCAACAGCTCGGAAGCCAGCCTTGCGGCCGAAGACGACGGCACACAGATCCCGGCCGATCTGCCGACGGCGGACTCAGTGGACCTCAGCGGCTCAGAAACCAGCCTTGCGGCCGAAAGCAACGACGCACAGGTCCCGGCCGATCTGCCGACGGCGGCGCCAGCGGGCCTCAGCGGCGCAGAAGCGATCCCGACTGCACCGCCAGCAGTTTCCGGCGCGGCGCTACCCGACACCGCTTACGTCGCACAATCGCAGCCCCCTGCGACAGGTCAGCTGTACCTCGACCCGTCGGCCTTCTTCACAGAGCTGCAAGCCGCCTCGGCGCCGAAGGCGCAGCGCCGGTGGCCGCGTCTGGCCCTGCGGTACGCCTCGGCGTTGGTGGTGGCCGGGGCGGTCGGGGCCGGGACCGCTTACGCCGTCACGATTCCGCACCGCACTGATGTGCCGTTCCTTGCCACGCCGAATGACGGACGCTACAAGTTCCCGGGCGTCGCCAAGCCCGCTCCGCCGGCTGGGAAGTTCGCGCCCGGGGACGAGCGGAATGCGCAGCAGACCCACTACGGCGACCTCCGGCGGTACCTGTTGCCGGCGCCCGAGGGTGCGGTGGTGAAGGAGGACGGTTGGGAGCCGGTCGCGGAGTTCGCGGCCGGGATTCCCAACGACACGGTGCCGGCGAAACTCAACGACGCCGGGGTGCGGCGGATCGCCCGGCGCGGGTGGACGGCCGCGGACGGGCAGCACACCGTGGTGGAGCTGGTGCAGTTTCCCGATCACCAGGCGGCGTACGGGCTGGAGAAGGATCTCGTGGACGGCGCGCCGAAGAAGTTCGACAAAGCCGAGCCGGTCGTGCCGCTGCTGACCTTTCCGGTGCTGGGTGATGCCACCGAGGACGTCACCATGCGGATCTACGACGCGGTCGACGGGGCGCCGGGGCAGGTGGCGCGGCGGGCGGTGTTCCGGAGCGGGGACTTGGTGGTGATCGTGACGGCCACCGCTCCGAAGGCCGTCACGAACGTCGCCGCCATCCAGGTGCTGATGCTCCAGGCGGCGATGCTGAGCTGATCACGCCGCGGGCCGCCACGCCCGGACGGTCGCGGCGGCCCAGGCGGTGACGCGGTCGGCGAAGCCGCCGGCGGGGAAGGTGCCGTCGACCGCGACCTCCTCGATGGTCACGGCGAAGACGGTCGGAGGGACGGCGCGGACGGCCGGCATCGCGGGGGTGGTCAGGCCGGGCCCCCGATGGGAGTTCTCACTCCGTGCTCGGCGGGCGGTCCAGGCGACCGCCGCGAGACCGCCGTCAAGGTAGGCGTGAACCAACTCCCACTCACGCGCCCGGTGGCTCGCCGCGGACCGGCCGGGATGTTGCAGGAAGTAGCAGGAGACTGAGACGCCGTGCAGCGGTCCCCACGGCTCCGTCCGCGAATGGTCCAGCGCGAGCAGCGCCGAGAACAGCTCGTCGCAGGCCCCTGACGCCGCACCGCACTCCGGGCAGGGATTCATGGCTTCCTTTCAGGACCGGGCGACCGGAACGACCTGCTGACCGGGGCGATCGGGAAAGCCGGCGGGCCGTCTCCCACCCCGGGGAAACGGCCCGCCGAACACACCCTCACAGCTCCGTGTCAGCTGGAAAGCCGCTTCAGCAGCAGCTCCCGCACCCGCGCGGCGTCGGCCTGGCCGCGCGTGGCCTTCATCACCGCGCCGATCAGCTGTCCGGCCGGGCCCTGGTTGCCGCCCCGCACCTTCTCGGCGGCGTCCGGGAAGGCGGCGACGGCCTCGTCGATGGCGGCCAGCAGCGCGCCGTCGTCGCTGACCACGGCCAAGCCGCGCTTGGCGACGACGTCCTGCGGCGAGCCCTCGCCGGCCAGCACGCCTTCGATCACCTGGCGGGCCAGCTTGTCGTTCAGCTTGCCCGCGGCGGTGAGCGCCACCACCTCGGCGACCTGCGCCGGGGTGATGGGCAGCGCGCCGAGATCGACCTCGGCCTCGTTGGCGCGGCGGGCCAGCTCACCCATCCACCACTTGCGGGCCTGGTCGGCGGCGGCGCCGAGGGACACCGTCTCGACGATCAGGTCGACCGCGCCGGCGTTGAGGATGGACTGCATGTCGTGGTCGGTCACGCCCCACTCGGCCTGCAGCCGCTTGCGGCGCGCGCCCGGCAGTTCCGGCAGGGTGCCGCGCAGCTCCTGCACCCACTCGCGGGCCGGGGCGACCGGGACGAGGTCCGGCTCGGGGAAGTACCGGTAGTCCTCGGCCTCCTCCTTCACCCGGCCCGGGGAGGTGGTGCCGTCGTTCTCGTGGAAGTGGCGGGTCTCCTGCACCACCGTGTCGCCGGCGTCCAGGACGGCGGCGTGCCGGCGGATCTCGAAGGCGACCGCGCGCTCCACCGACCGCAGGGAGTTGACGTTCTTGGTCTCCGAGCGGGTGCCGAACTTCTCGCGGCCGTGCGGGCGCAGCGAGACGTTGGCGTCGCAGCGCATCTGGCCCAGCTCCATGCGGGCCTCGGAGACGCCGAGGGCCTTGATGAGCTCGCGCAGTTCGGCGACGTAGGCCTTGGCGACCTCCGGCGCGTGCTCGCCGGTGCCGGTGATCGGCTTGGTGACGATCTCGATCAGCGGGATGCCGGCCCGGTTGTAGTCGACCAGGGAGTACTCCGCGCCGTGGATGCGGCCGGTGGCGCCGCCGACGTGGGTGGACTTGCCGGTGTCCTCCTCCATGTGGGCGCGCTCGATCTCGATGCGCCAGGTCCGGCCGGCCGCCTCGACGTCCAGGTAGCCGTTGAAGGCGATCGGCTCGTCGTACTGCGAGGTCTGGAAGTTCTTCGGCATGTCCGGGTAGAAGTAGTTCTTCCGGGCGAACCGGCACCACTCGGCGATGTCGCAGTTCAGCGCCAGCCCGATCCGGATCGCCGACTCGATCGCGGTGGCGTTCACCACCGGCAGCGAGCCGGGCAGCCCCAGGCAGGTCGGGCAGGTCTGGGTGTTCGGGTCGGCGCCGAAGCCGGTCGGGCAGCCGCAGAACATCTTGGTGGCGGTGCCCAGCTCGACGTGGACCTCCAGGCCCATGACCGGGTCGTAGGAGGCGAGGGCGTCCTCGTAGGAGGGCAGGTTCACGGTGCTCGTGCTCATCTCAGGACTCGGCCTTTCCGGAGGGCTTGGAACCCTTGCGCGCCCGCAGCACCTGCAGCACGCCGACGCCCAGCGCGGCGGCCGACACGGCGGCGTCGGCGATCGCCAGCTTGTCGCCCTTGGCGCGGGCCTCCTTGAAGCGGCGGGCCAGGACCGGGGCCAGGGTGACGGAGCTGCCGACGGCGAACAGGGTGCCGAGCTTGCCGCGGGACTTGGTCTTCTTCGGGCTCACAGGGACGGCACCTCCTCGATCAGCGGGTGTCCCCACGTGGTGTTCAGGGCGGCCTCCAGGGCGGCGCCGACGCGGTAGAGCCGGTCGTCGGCCATGGACGGGGCGATGATCTGCAGGCCCACCGGCAGGCCGTCCTCGGGCGCCAGGCCCACCGGGATCGACATCCCGGCGTTGCCGGCCAGGTTGGTGGGGATGGTGCACAGGTCCGCCAGGTACATCGCCATCGGGTCGTCGACGCGTTCGCCGATCTTGAAGGCGGTGGTCGGGGTGGTGGGCGAGACCAGCACGTCCACGTCGGCGAAGGCGCGGTCGAAGTCGCGCATGATCAGAGTGCGGACCTGCTGCGCCGAGCCGTAGTAGGCGTCGTAGTAGCCGGAGGACAGGGCGTAGGTGCCGAGCATGATGCGGCGCTTCACCTCGGGGCCGAAGCCGGCCTCGCGGGTCAGGGCCATGACCTCCTCCACGCCGTTCACGCCGTCGTCGCCGATGCGCAGGCCGTAGCGCATCGCGTCGAAGCGGGCCAGGTTGGAGGAGCACTCCGACGGGGCGATGAGGTAGTAGGCGGCCAGCGCGTAGTCGAAGGACGGGCAGTCCACCTCGACGACGGTGGCGCCGAGGCCGCGCAGCTGGTCCACGGCCTCGTGGAAGCGGCTGCGGACGCCGTCCTGGTAGCCCTCGCCGTCGAACTGCTTGACCACGCCGACCTTCATGCCCTTGACGTCGGCCAGCTTCGCCGCGCCGACGACGTCCGGGACCGGCTGGTCGATGGAGGTGGAGTCCAGCGGGTCGTGGCCGGCGATCGCGGCGTGCAGCAGCGCGGCGTCCAGCACGGTGCGGGCGCAGGGGCCGCCCTGGTCCAGCGAGGAGGAGAAGGCGACCAGGCCGTAGCGGGAGACGCCGCCGTAGGTGGGCTTCACGCCGACGGTGCCGGTGACCGAGGCCGGCTGGCGGATGGAGCCGCCGGTGTCGGTGCCGATGGCCAGCGGCGCCTCGTAGGCGGCCAGGCTCGCCGAGGAGCCGCCGCCGGAGCCGCCGGGGATGCGGGTCAGGTCCCAGGGGTTGCGGGTGACGCCGTAGGCGGAGTTCTCCGTGGAGGAGCCCATCGCGAACTCGTCCATGTTGGTCTTGCCGAGGATGACGACGTCGGCCTCGCGCAGCTTGCGGGTCACGGTCGCGTCGTAGGGCGGCCGCCAGCCCTCCAGGATCTTCGAACCGCAGGTGGTGGGGACGCCCTTCATCGTGAAGACGTCCTTGAGCGCCAGCGGGACGCCGGCCAGCGGGCCGAGCTGCTCGCCGCGGGCCCGCTTGGCGTCCACCTCGGCCGCCTTGGCCAGCGCGCCGTCGGCGTCGACGTGCAGGAAGGCGTGCACCTTCTCGTCGACCTTGGCGATGCGGTCCAGGTGCGCCTGCGCCACCTCGGTGGCGGAGACGTCGCCGGCCTTGATGGCGGCGGCCAGGGCGGCCGCGGTGCTCTTGGTCAGGTCACCGTCGAAAGCCATGTCAGTCCTCCCCCAGGATCCGCGGCACCCGGAACCGCTGGTCCTGCGCGGCCGGCGCCTGGGCCAGCACCTCGGCCGGGTCCAGGCACGGACGCTCCACGTCCGGCCGGGTGACGTTGACCAGCGGCAGCGCGTGCGAGGTCGGCGGGATGTCCTGGCCCTGACCGAGCTGCTGCACGGCCTCGCTGACACGGGCCACCGAACCGAGGATGACGTCCAGCTGCTCGGCGTAGTGCACGAGCTCGTCTTCGGACAGGTCGAGCCGTGACAGCCGCGCCAGGTGGGCGACCTCTTCACGGGTGATAGCGGGCATATGCACGGATCCCTACGGTGTGGACTGGGGTTTCAGACAACCGTAGCCATCCTAGTCGCGGGACGTCAGGCGACTTTCCGTTCCAGGCGACGCCGCGGCGACGGTGGGCGGGTCACCACGTCCCGGACCACCACCGCGACCGCCAGCGCGGCCAGGCCGGTCCAGAAGGCCCAGTAACCGGCGCCGATGGGGATGCCGACGGTCCACGGGCCGCCGTAGTGCAGGTCGGTGAAGACCTCCAGACCGCCGGCGAGGAGCACCGCGAGGTAGGCGAGGACCCGCGGGCCGGGTCCGCGGCGGGGACTCAGGGCGGCGAGGAGGGCGAGGGCGGCGGCGAGACCGACGAGCTGGCAGGCCGTGGCGGTCTTCAGGCCGCCGGGCTCGCCGGGGAACCACCGGAAGAGCTGCCAGGTGTGGTAGGTGACGGGGAAGTCGCCCGTGAGAGTGAAGGCGGGGAGGAAGGCGACGACGGCGAAGTAGGCCAGGAAGACCAGGGGGACGACGGCTCGGGCCGGGTCGAAAGGGCGGGACTGCTGCCAGGCTTGGGGGAACGGGGGGCCGGAGTTCGATGGGTAGGGAGGGTGGTAGGCGGTGGCGGGCCAGGGCTGATTCGGCTGGGGCGGGGCGGTGAAAGCCGGAGGCTGGTCGGCGAAAGCTTGGGGAGCGGTACCGGTCGGCGAGACGGCGGGCCAGGGCTGATTCGGCCGCCGCGGAACCGAGAAGGCCTCAGGCTGGTCAGGCCAGGAGCCGAACGCCGGCTCGGACCTCAGCATCGTCGGCACCTGATCGCTGCCGGTCGGCGGGCCCGGCAACGGCTGACTCGCGGGCATGCCCGGGGCCGACGGCGCGGCTGCCGCTTCCGGCGCGCCGGAACCGGCCAGCAGCGCGAGCGCCGCCTCAGCCGTCATCCGCAGCTCCGGCTCCTTGACCATCAGCCCTCGTATCACCTCGCCGAGCGCTCCCGGCGCGTGCTGCGGCGCGGACGGCGTGTCGAGCAGCACCGCACCGAAGCTCGCGGCGGTCTCGGCGCGGCGGAACGGGGACAGGCCCTCCACCGCCTCGTAGAGGGTCACGCCGAGGGAGAACAGATCTGAGGGCGGCCCGGCTTCCTTGCCGCGGACGCGTTCCGGGGCGAGGTACTCCGCCGAGCCGACCACCGCGCCGGCGGCGGTGAGGCCGGGGTCGCCGCTGGAGACCGCGATGCCGAAGTCGGTGAGCAGCACGCCGCCGTCGTCGGCGAGCAGCACGTTGGCCGGTTTCACGTCGCGGTGCAGCAGTCCCACCTGATGGGCCGCGGACAGGGCACGGAGCAGCGCCTCGGCGACGCGGGCGGTCTGGTCCGGCGGCAGCGGGCCGGCCGCGGCCACCTGCTCCAAAAGGGAGCGGCCGCGGACCAGCTGCATCACGGTCCACGGCACGCCGTCCGCGATCACCACGTCGTACACGGCTACCACGTTCGGGTGCCCGCGGAGCCGGGCGGCGTTGCGGGCCTCGCGTTCGGCGCGCGCCAGGCGGGTGGCCTGCTCGTCCGCGGTCAGCGAGGGCGGCAGCAGCACCTCCTTCACCGCGACGTCCACCGCCAGCGCGGTGTCGTGGGCCAGCCACACCCGGCCGTAGCCGCCGGAGCCCAGGCGGTGCAGCAGGCGGTAGCGGCCGCCGACGAGCAGCTCGGGGCGCGCGTGACCGGCCCCGGTCGATCCGATGCTCACGTGGTCCCCCCAGCAGCGCCCGGATTCCCCGAATCCCTGCCCGCCCCGACGCAGTGAATCAGGCTTGGCATTCAGACTAGCTCGCAGGGACCGCCCGCACGGGTCGGCATTACACAGGGCTTTACCCCAGTGGCACAGCGGTCCCGGTGACCGAGATCCCTCCGGTGCCCGCGGGGATGCCGACCGTCAGCGTGCTGGGCCGGCCCATGTCGAATCCCTGGTAGACGGTGACCGTGGCCGGGGTGTCGACGAGCCCCAGCTCCCGCAGGTAGCCGCCGAACGCGGCCGCGGCGGCGCCGGTCGCCGCGTCCTCGTAGACGCCGCCGGGCGGGAACGGGTTGCGCGCGTGGACGACCGTGGGCGACTCCCGCCACACCAGGTCGACGGTCGTCCAGTCGTGTTCGGCCATCAGCGCGCCGAGCTCGTCCATGGAGTAGTCGAGCCGGGCCAGCCGGGACCGATCGGCGGCGGCGATGACCGGATGCCAGTTGCCGCCGTTGGCCAGCCGGGGCGGCATCTTCGGATCGAGGTCCTCCGGCGTCCAGCGCAGCGCGGCGAGGATCGCGGCGAGGAGGTCGTCGGGGAGCGGTTCGACCCGCGGCGGGACGCTCACCAGGGTCGCGGTGACGGCGCCGGCGGCGTCGGAGTCCGTGTGCACAGCGACGGTCCCGGCCACCGTCTCGAAGATCAGGTCGCCGGTGCCGTACCGCTCGGCGTAGGCGACCGCGGTGGCGATGGTCGCGTGCCCGCAGAACGGCACCTCGGCCAGCGGGCTGAAGAACCGCAGCCCGAGTCGCCTGTCCCCCAGCGGCACGACGAAGGCGGTCTCGGAGTAGCCCACTTCGGCGGCTGCCGCGAGCATCGCCGCGTCGTCCACACCCTGGGCGTCCAGGACGACGCCGGCCGGGTTGCCGCCGGCGGGGTCGGTGGTGAAGGCGGTGTATCGAAGGATGTCCACGCTCGTACGCTAGCGGCACCCCGGCCTGCTGTGTCGAGAGCTGTTCCGGCGCCCCGCTATGCCGAGAGCTGTTCCGGCGGTCCGCTCTGCGCCGGCGAAGTCGGCGGCTTCGCACAGCCCGGCTTCGGCACCGCCGGCTTCGGTAAGCCGGGCTTCGCCGCCGCGCCCGGCATCGGCAGCCCCGGCTTGGTCCCGTTCGCCGCCGCGGTCGACCCCACCGCCCCGGCGGCCCCCGACGCCCCCGGTCCGGCCCCCGGTACCTTCTCCGCCAGCAGCGCGCAGATCTCCCCGGACGGCAGCGCCTTGGCCACCAGCCAGCCCTGCGCCGCGTCGCACCCGTAGCCCTGCAACGCCGCCCACGTGGCCGGGTCCTCGACCCCCTCGGCCACCACCCGCAACCCCAGCGAGTGCGCCAGGTCTATGGTCGAGCGCACGATCGCGGCGTCGTCGGTGTCGTACCCCAGGCCGCTGACGAACGAGCGGTCGATCTTTATCTCGTCGAACGGCAGCCGCCGCAGGGTCAGCAGCGAGGCGTAGCCGGTGCCGAAGTCGTCCAGGGACAGCCGCACGCCCAGCTTCGACAGGCCCAGCAGCGTGGTGCGGGCCGGCTGTGCGCCGCCCACCAGGACCCGTTCGGCGATCTCCAGCCGCAGCGACTCCGGCCGCACCTTGTGCTGGGCCAGTTTGCGGGCCACCATCTCGACGAAGCCGGGGGTTTCTATGTCCCGCAGCGAGACGTTCACCGAGATCGGGACGCCGTAGCCGGCCCGCCACCACTGCGCCGCCTGCCGCAGCGAGACGTCGAGGACGTACTCGGTCAGCCGGGGCATCAGGCCGCTGGACTCGGCCAGTCTGACGAAGGTCTCCGGGGATATCGCGCCGCGGGTCTGGTGCCGCCAGCGGGCCAGCGCCTCCACGCCGACCACCCGCTCGTCCCGGAACGAGGCCTGCGGCTGGTAGTGCACCTCGATCCGGCCGGTCTCCAGCGCCCCGCGCAGATCGGACAGCAGCGCCAGCCGGTCGGGGCTGTTGCGGTCCCGGGCCGGGTCGTAGCGGACGTAGCCGGCCTTGCTGCGCTTGGCCTCGTACATCGCCACGTCGGCGTGCCGCAGCAGCACGTCGTAGTGCTGGGCGTCGTCGGGGTGCAGCGCGATGCCGAGCGAGGCCTCCACGTCCAGGGTGAAGCCGTGCAGCCGGAACGGCACCGCGACCGCGTCCAGCAGCCGCTGCGCCAGCTGCTGCGCGGCCTCCACGTCCGGCAGGCCCGGCAGCAGCACCGCGAACTCGTCGCCGCCGAGCCGGGACACCATGTCCTCGGCCCGCACCGCCGAGGACAGCCGCTGCGCCACCTCGCGGATCAGCTCGTCGCCCGCGGCGTGCCCGAGGGTGTCGTTGACCTCCTTGAACCGGTCCAGGTCCAGCAGGAACAGGCCGATCCGGCCGGGCGGGAACGACATCAGGGCCGGGGAGCGGCCGGTGCCGTACAAGGAGGAGCGGCCCTGGCGTTCCGGGGGGCCGGAGGAGCCGAGCATCACCTCGGCCTGGCGGCGCAGGGCCTTGCGGTTGGGCAGCCCGGTCAGCGGGTCGTGCAGCGACTGCCACTCGCTCTCGTCGAAGGCCAGGGCGTTGCGGTAGAAGACCAGCAGGATCGGCACGAACAGGATGATCAGGAACGGCTCGTGCCGCATCACCACGGTGATCAGCGGGGCCAGCACCACCGAGGCGCCGACCACCTGGATCTCGACCTTCCATTCGCGCAGCGCCACGGTGCGCAGCGAGGTCCCGGTCCAGATCGCCACCGCCTGCCAGACCAGCAGCAGGTTGACCGCGAAGTAGGCGATGCCGGCCAGCAGGATCGCGGCCAGGTAGGCCGAGCTGGGGGTCCAGGGCCGGTCCGGGGTCGGGACCACGTCGAAGACCTGCAGCACCAGGCAGGCCGCGCCCAGCGACAGCGTGAACTGCGAGACGTTGTACAGGGTGCGCCACCAGGTCTTGCGGCCGGCCGCGCCGCCCACCAGGGAGGCGGTGGCCTGCACGATCGCCGCCAGCGGCCAGCCGGCCAGCATCAGCAGCGCGATGGTGAACACCGTGGTGGTGGCGGCCTCGCGGTTGGTGTGCTGCAACCGCATCAGGGGCCGCAGTTCGCCCAGGAAGACCAGGCACATGGTGATGATCAGGGTGGGCAGCGAGTCGGCGGTCGGGCCCGAGCTCTTCCAGTTCAGCACCAGCAGCGCGACCAGGAGTGTGATCCCGGCCGCGCTGACCACCGCGACGAAGGCGTACAGGCGCCCGGGATCAGCCTTCGGGCCGTACTCCGGCTCGAACGGTCGGTGCATGGAGCGGACCCTCCCGTACCGGTCTCGTCGGTGCACGCGCGCACAAGCTCCTCTGACTCAGCAATACTGCCGTATCAGAACGTCGCCGACCAGAGACGGACCGTAAAGGTTTCGCCTGGGCCTTGACGCCTTACCCGAGCATTATGTCAGGCTCCTGCTTCGGCCGTGGTGGCCGCCGCCGCGTCCGGACCGGATTCCAGCAGGACCTTGAAACCCTCTTCATCGAGGACCTTGACCCCTAGTGTCAGGGCCTTGTCGTGCTTGCTTCCGGGGTTGTCACCGACCACGACGAACGAGGTCTTCTTCGACACCGAGCCGCTGACCTTCGCGCCGCGCCGGGTCAGCTCCTCGGCGGCGCCGTCCCGGGTGAATCCGGCCAATGTGCCCGTTACGACCACACTCAATCCCTCAAGAGGCCTCGGCCCTTCGGGGGCGGACTCCACAACAGGGACCACTCCGGCGTCCTGCCACTTGCGGATGATCTCCCGATGCCAGTCCACCGCGAACCATTCCACGATCGCGGTGGCGATGGTCGGGCCGATGCCCTCGGCGGCCTTCAGGTCCTCCTCGGTGGCTCCTGCCAGCGCCTCGAAGGACGGGAACTCGCGGGCCAGCACCCGGGCCGCGGTCGGGCCGACGTGCCGGATCGACAGCGAGACCAGGAAGCGCCACAGCGGCCGGTCGGTCTTGATCAGCTCCAGCTGCTGCATCAAGAGCTCGGTGGTCGCGGTCGGCACGCTGGGCTTCTTCGGCGTGCCCTTGGTGTAGAAGTACGGCACGAGCTCGGTCTCGCCGGGCTTGGCGTCCGCGCCGCGCTTGGTGTGCGGCATCTTCAGCTCGGCGAGGTCCTCGACCTTGAGGTTCAGCAGGTCGCCCTCGTCGTGCACCGGCGCGGTGCCGGCGGCCGGCTGGGTCAGCGCCACCGCCGACTCGAACCCGAGCGCCTCGATGTCCAGGGCGTTGCGGCTGCCCATGAAGTCGATGCGCTCCCGGATCTGGCCCGGGCAGAACTGCGAGTTCGGGCAGCGCAGGTCGATGTCGCCTTCCTTCTGCGGGGCCAGCTTGGTCCCGCAGTCCGGGCAGTTCTCCGGCATCACGAACGGGTGCTCGCTGCCGTCGCGCAGGTCCTGCACCGCGCCGACGATCTCCGGGATCACGTCGCCGGCCTTGCGCAGGATCACCGTGTCGCCGATCAGCAGGCCCTTCTTCACCACGATCTCCTGGTTGTGGAGCGTGGCGTTGCGCACCGTGGACCCGGCGACGGTCACCGGCTCCATGATCGCGTAGGGCGTGGCCCGGCCGGTGCGGCCGATCTGGACCTGGATGTCCAGCAGCTTGGTGGTGACCTCCTCCGGCGGGTACTTGAAGGCGATGGCCCAGCGCGGCGCCCGGGAGGTGCTGCCCAGCCGGCCCTGGATGGCCAGCTCGTCGACCTTCACCACGACGCCGTCGATCTCGTGCTCGACGTCGTGGCGGTGCTTGCCGTAGTAGTCGATGTACTTCTGGACGTCCTTCAGGGTCTTGACGACCTTGACCCGGTCCGAGGTCGGCAGCCCCCAGGCCCGCAGCGCCGCGTAGGAATGGGACTGCGACTTCGGCGTGAAGCCTTTCCGCGCGCCGATGCCGTGCACCACCATCGACAGCGGCCGCTGCGCGGTCACCCGCGGATCCTTCTGCCGCAGCGAGCCCGCCGCCGCGTTGCGCGGGTTGGCGTAGGAACGGCCGGTCTCGGCGAGGATCTTCTCGTTCCACTCGTCGAAGGCCTGGACCGCGAAGTAGACCTCACCCCGCACCTCCACCAGCTCCGGCACCGGGAACTCGGCGGTGCCGGTGAGGGTCTGCGGGATGGTCTTGATCGTCTTGGCGTTCGGGGTGATGTCCTCGCCGGTCCGGCCGTCACCGCGGGTCAGGGCCCGGGTCAGCTTGCCCTTCTCGTACAGCAGGTTGATGGCCAGGCCGTCGACCTTCAGCTCGCACAGCAGCTCCGGCAGCGCGCCGAGCTCCTTCTCGATGCGGTCGGCCCAGATCTTGAGCTCGTCGGCCGTGAAGGCGTTGTCCAGCGAGAGCATCCGCTCCAGGTGCGGCACCGAGGTGAACTCGGTGGCGTAGTTCCCGGCCACCTTCTGCGTCGGCGAGTCCGGGGTGCGCAGCTCGGGGTTCGCGTCCTCTATGGCCTCGAGCTGACGCAGCTTCACGTCGAACTCGGCATCGCTGATCGTCGGCGCGTCGAGGACGTAGTACTTGTACCGGGCGTCCTCGATCTCCTCGGCCAGGGCCGCATGCTGCTGCGCCGGAGTCGGGGCGATGGTCTCATCCATGGCGGACAACGCGTCACCTCACTGGTCGGGGCCTGTTGACAGTAAGAATCTACTGCCAGCCACTGACACTCCCGCAGTTCAGGCCGCTTTGTCGGCGAGCGCGTCGGCGGTGCGGTGGGCCAGCAACAGGGCCTGGCGGGCCCATGGCGGGGTCGCGCCGGCCAGACCGCAGGTCGGGGTGATCGTGACGGCGGCGGCGAGCTGCGCGGGCGAGAAGCCGAGCCGGGTCAGGGACAGGACCCGGTCCAGGAGCTGGTTCACGCCGGGCGCGCGAGGCGGCTCCACCGCCGGCACGACGCCGAGCATCAACCCCACCCCCGCCTCGATCGCTTCGCCGAACTGTTCGTCCCGCGGCGACTCGACGTCGACGGCGGAAGCGTTCGCATCGAACGAGACGTGGTCGACACCCGCCTTGCGCAGCAGGTCGATGGGAACGTCCGGAGCACAGCAGTGGACGGAGACGGCGACGTCGGCCGCGTGCACCGCGTCCACCAGCTTGCCGAGCGTCTCCCGGGCCACGGACTCTTCCACGGCGCGCAGCATGCCGAACCCGCTGGCGGTGGGAACGGTGCCCTTCAACACACCGGGCAGCGCGGGCTCGTCGAGCTGCACCAAGATCGCCTCAGCCCGCGGCGCCCGCTTCCGGACCTCCGCGAGGTGCAGCCGCAGCCCCTCGGTCAGCGACTCGGCCAGCTCCCGGACCGCCCCGAGGTCGGAGAGCATCCGGTCCCCGTGCCGGAGCTCCAGGGTCCCGGCCAGCGTCCAGGGACCGACGGCCTGCACCTTGAGCGTCTTGGTGAACTCCTGGGCGTTCTCCTCCAGGAAATCCAGGTCCTGCCGCAAAAACGAGTCGGCACGCCGGGCATCACGCCCGGGCCGGTCGGCCAGCCGCCACCCGCTGGGCTGCACCTCCGCGTACAGGTCCACCAAAAGCGCAGTCCCGCGCCCGATCATGTCGGCCCCCACCCCGCGGGCCGGAAGCTCCGGCAGGAACGGCAGATCCGGAAGCTCGTCGAAGACCAGGCGGTGCGCCGCGCCGGCGTCGGTGCCGGGAAGGGAGCCGATGCCGGTGGCGCGCGGAGGTTGCTGCATGACACGACCCTAACGAACATCGAAACCACGGAGCGCGCCGACGGCCGGCCGCCTCGACTTCACCCATCGGGGTGACGAATGCACGAGCCGGGGCCTCCCGGCGCCGATATTGTGACCAGCACTACACCTGTTCAACCCCCGTGCGCCCCGTGTTCGGCGACCGGTGACCTCCTGGAGCCCGCCCGTGCCGACCGTGTTCTTCGCCGCGAGCCCCGCCGAGCTGGCGGAGGTGGCCGCCGCCGACACCGACCCGGCCTCGCCCCTGGCCGGCCTGGACACCGTCGCGGCCGGCGACCTGGACCCGGCCCAGCTGATCGACCTGGACCTGCTGGTGACCGGCAACGACCCGGCCGAGGTCCGCGAGGCGGTCCTGACCCCGGCCCACGAGGGCCCGGACGGAAACGGCGGCTCGGTCCTGCTGCCGGTCCGCCCGGCCCTGGGCTCCCGCCTGGCCCACCTGAGCGACCACGACGTGGACAGCCTGGCCGAGCAGTGGGCGGCGGCGGACGGCGCCGCCGACGGCGGCTGGGACGCCTACCGGTGCGGCCAGCTGCTGCGGTCGCTGTCCCTGCTGGCCCTGCTCGCGGCGGCGGACGAGCGGGGCCTGTTCGTGCGGTTCGACAGCTGAAAGGCTGATGCCCCGGGCCAGAACCCGGGGCATCAGCAGGTCACGCGTCCAACACCGAGCCTCAGCTCAGACCGGCGCCCTTCATCATCGCCGCGATCGCCGGCCCCGCCGCCGAGTTACCGAACCCGGCGTTCAGCACCAGCGCCGCGACCGCGATGTCGTGGTCCGGGTCCATCGCGATCATCCACGAGTCGGTCTTGTCCTTGCTGTTCGGCTCCGCCGACCCGGTCTTCGCACCCAGCGTCGGCGAGATGCCCTGCAACGAGGTCGCGGTGCCGTCGGTGATCACACCGCGCATCATCGTCTGCAGGTTGTTCTTGACGTCGGCCGGCAACGGCGTGCCCTTCGCCGGCGGCTGGAAGCCGGGGATCAGGATCGGCTGGTGGAACTGACCGGTGGCGACCGTCGCGGCCACCGCGGCCATGGTCAGCGGCGACATCGTGATCTTGCCCTGCCCGAACGCCTCAGCCGCGAACAGGTCCCGCCCATCGGCAGCCGGAACCTGCTGCTGCCCCGGCGTGCCATACGTAGCGGCGCCGATGCCCATGTCCCACGGCTGGTTCATGCCGTAGTAGTCGTGCGCCGTCTTCGTCAGAGCGTCATTGGCCAGGTTGTGCCCCAGCGCCGCGTTCACGAAAGAGGTGTTGCACGACATCTGGTAGGCGGTCAGCAGGGTCGCCCCCTTGAAACCGTCCTTCAGCCCCTCGTCGTTGTGATACGTCTGCGTGCCCACCTGCGCGGTCGGCGTACAGTCCGCCGGATCGGTCAGCTTCATGCCCCCGAGCAGCAACGCGGTGGCCGTGACCGTCTTGAAGGTCGACCCCGGCGCCCGCGTGGCCATGAACGCCATCTTCGGGTTCGTCTTCGAATTCGAAGCGATCCCCAGGATCTCCCCGGTGGACGGCTTGATCACCACCATCCCGGACTCCGGGTAGGGCTGCAGAGCCTTCTCCACCTGCGTCTGGATCTTGTCGTCGATCGACGAAGCCAACTGCAGCCCACCGGTGGAGTTCGGCGCCCCGATCTGCACCGGCGTGGAGCCGGGTATCGGGTTGCCGGTGTTGTTGTCCACGAACTGGATCTGCAAAGACGCCGCCGTGGCGTTCTGCGGCTTGGCGATCGCCAGCTTGGCCAGAATACTGCCCAGCGTCGGGTGCGCGGCAGCGGTCAGCAGCACCCCGTTCCGGTCGGCGACCGGCACCGACGGCGGCACCGCCTTCAGATTCGAGGCCGCGCTCAACTGCGGGTTGATGACGGCCGAAGCGAAGTGCACCAGCGGCGGCTTGTCCCCATTAGCAGGCAGCACCGCCATCGTCGAGCTGTACTCCCACTTCAGGTCCCCGTCAAAAGAATCGGTGACGTTGAAGTCGAAGTGCACCGCGTTGTCCAGCGGATTCGGCGTCCCGGCACTGCTCGGCGCCCCCGGCGTCGCCCCGGAAGGAGTACCCGAAGCCGACGAGGAACTCGCCTGCTGCGGAGCGTTCACCTGCGAGCCGAGCTTCAGTTCGATGCTCTTGGGCGCCAGCGAGGTCATCACCTGCTTCAGCCGCGGCCCGGCCTTGTCCGGCAGGTCGGTCAGCGAACCCGCCTTGGTGTAGTCACCGGCCTGCCAGGCCGCCAAGAACGCCTCAGCCACGGCCTGCGGGGACGTCCCCGAGTCGACCGAGGGTGCCGCCGCGGACCCCGAAGTCCCATTCGCCGCCGGCTTCGGCTTCGAGCCGCCGCCGCCGGAGCAGCCCGCGGTGACCACCGCAAGCGAGGTGGCGGTCGCGGCTATCGCCAGGAGCACGCGTCGAGAACCCATAAGGTCCCTCCCCAGTTCTGTCGGATCGGGTTTTCCAGCCTCCGACCTTAACCGACGCACCTGAAGGCCCATCGGTTGACAAGTGGATCGTGAGTTTTTGCGCCGGCACCCTCACTCAGCGCGAGGTGGACGCCACTGTCGCCGACCCGATAACCCGCGTGCCGTCATACAAAACCGCCGCCTGCCCGGGAGCCAGTCCCCGCACCGCCTCGTGCAGCACCACCTCGACGCTGTCCGGCCCGGTCCGCTCCGCCGTCGCCGGCACCGCCTCACCATGCGCGCGCAACTGCGCGTGGCACTCGACCCGCCCGGTGAACTCCGGCCCACACCAGCGCAGCTTGATCCCGGACAGACCCGTGACGTCCAGCTCCTCAACAGTCCCAACCGTCACCGTGTTGTCGACCGGAGAGATGTCCAGCACATACCGCGGCCGACCATCCCCCGCCGGGTCACCGATCCGCAGCCCCCGCCGCTGACCGATGGTGAAGCCCCAGGCACCGTCATGCTCCCCGACCGTCCGCCCGGAGCTGTCCACGATCGGCCCAGAAGAGGTGCCCAACGTCTTGGCCAGGTACGCCTTCGTGTCACCGTCCGGGATGAAGCACACATCATGACTGTCCGGCTTCTTGGCCACATACAGCCCACGCTCAGCCGCCTCAGCACGCACCGCCGGCTTGGTGTCGTCCCCCAGCGGGAACATCGAATGCGCCAGCTGCTCGGCGTCCAGCACCCCCAGCACATAGGACTGGTCCTTGGCCGGATCCGCAGCCCGGTGCAGCTCACGCCCATGCGGACCATCCACCAGCCGCGCATAGTGCCCGGTGGCCACCGCATCGAACCCCAGCGCCCGCGCCTTGTCCAACACCGCAGCGAACTTGATCTTCTCGTTGCACCGCAGACACGGATTCGGAGTACGCCCAGCCCGGTACTCCGCGACGAAGTCGTCGATGACGTCCTCGTGAAAGCGCTCAGCCATGTCCCAGATATAGAAGGGGATGCCGAGCATGTCCGCCGCCCGCCGCGCATCATGCGAATCCTCGATGGTGCAACACCCACGCGCACCATCCCGCAGCGCTTGCCGGTTCCGGGACAACGCCAGGTGAACACCGGTCACCTCATGACCCGCATCCCGCACCCGCGCAGCCGCCACCGCAGAATCGACACCACCGGACATCGCCGCCAAGACACGCATGCATCCAGGGTACGTGCAATGGTTGACTGTGAGATGGGTCATAACGGGCGGGGGACGCTACCACGAGCGGAGGACGCCATGAGCGCTGACACCAGCGACACCGGCGACAACACGGGCACCAGCGCGAACGCCATGGTCATCATCGGCGCCAGCCTGGCCGGCGCCAAGGCCGCCCAGGCCCTGCGCGAGGAAGGCTGGGACGGCCCCATCGAACTGATCGGCAACGAACTGGACCTCCCCTACGAACGCCCCCCGCTCTCCAAGGGCTACCTCCAGGGCAAAGAACCCCGCGACAAGGCCTTCGTCCACGACGGCGCCTGGTACGTCGAAAACCAGATCGGCCTGCGCCTAGGCCGCACCGCAGCAGCGTTCGACAGAAAACAACACGTGGTCCACCTGGACGACGGCACCGAGGTCCCCTACGCCAAACTCCTGCTGACCACCGGCTCGACCCCCAAGCACCTACCAATCCCCGGCGGCGACGCCCCCAACCTCTCCTACTTCCGCACCCTGGAGGACAGCGAACGAACCCGCGCCCAACTGATCCCCGGCTCCCGCCTGGTGATCATCGGCGCCGGCTGGATCGGCCTGGAAGTCGCCGCAGCCGCCCGCGAACAGGACGTCGAGGTGACAGTCCTGGAGGCAGCAGCCCAACCACTCCTGCGCGCCCTCGGCCCAGACGTCGGCGCCCTGTTCGCCCACCTCCACCGCACCCACGGCGTGGACCTCCGCCTCAACACCAACGTCGACTCCTTCACCCTGGAAGAAAAAGACGGCGTCGAAGTAGCCAGCCGAGTACGCCTCACCGACGGCACCGAAATCGAGGCCGACCACTTCCTCATCGCAGTAGGCATCTCCCCGAACACAAAACTGGCCGAAGCCGCCGGCCTGGAAGTCAACGACGGCATCGTCGTAGACCAAACCCTCCGCACAGCCGACCCCGACGTATTCGCCGCCGGCGACGTAGCCCGCGCCTGGCACCCGTTCTACGAACAGCCGATCCGAGTGGAGCACTGGGCCAACGCACTGAACCAGCCAAAGGTAGCGGCAGCATCAATGCTGGGCGCAGACCAGGAGTACACCCGCCTGCCCTACTTCTTCAGCGACCAATACGACCTCGGCATGGAGTTCGTCGGCCACGTCCCCCACGAAGGCTACGACCAGGTGGTCTTCCGAGGCGACCCGGACTCCGGCACCTACGTGGCCTTCTGGCTAAGCGCAGACCGCCGCGTCCTGGCCGGAATGAACGTCAACGTCTGGGACGTGGTCGACGAGGTACGAGCCCTGATCCTCGGCCGCGCCGAAATCGACGTGGCACGACTCAAGGACCCAGGCGTCCCCCTCGCAGAAGTGGCAGCGTGACAAAAGCGGCCGGTACCGTCAGGACGTCGGTACCGTCCGCTCAGTACTCGAGATCACCCTCCTTGAGGCACACGTTCAGAAACGTGATGTTCGTAGTACTCAGATTGAACAAGATCCCATAAGGATCCATCTTCCACTGCTCACCCTGAACCCAGTCCTTGGACCAGATCCCCTCAGCCCACAACGCACTCTCGTTGTCAGCCGCACGAATCTGGTTGTCCAACCCATAGTGACGCAGGTCAAGCAGACTGTTGGTCTTCTCCCACGGACACCACAACGACCCGGTACTCAGCCGCACCCCCGACGCCACCACATCCGACGTCGTGTAGAGACACACCTCATTCGTACTGCACCCGGCATAGTCAGCGGGCACCACACCCCCCGGCGCAGTGGCCGGCTTGTAAGTAAGGGTCACGTCATCCTGCGCATAGCGGATGCTGTTGCCCGAGACGACACCCCCGGGATAGCGCACCAACTGCGCCTTGATGGACTCCTCGACCCACTTCTGCCCCGGATCCACGGACGCCCCAGCCGACCCGGCCCCCAGCACAGCACCGGAGAGCAGCGCCGCCACAGCGACAAGAAGCGCGACAAGCCGGCGAACCGGCGAGCCATCGGACATGGTTCCTCCAACGCAACTAGTAGTTGTGCGAGGAAATCAGAGTCCTGTTTTACAAGCCCACAAGTCAATAGATTGGCCCGAATCGGACAGACGCAACGGACCTCGCCAACGCCACCACCGCCCCATCC
>JABFXP010000029.1 GCA_013361685.1 Catenulispora sp. | reverse complement strand
CTGGGCCCACAGCGACACGGCACCCCTGCCCGCATCGCAGCCCACCCTCATCGGCCCCCCGCCCGGACTCACACCCGCCGCCGCCCCGCCGCCCCCGCCCCCCGCGAGCGCCTGGCGCCGCGCCGCCCACGCCACCGCCCGCTTCCTCACCCGCCCCTGGTTCCTCGCCCTGATCGGCTTCTTCCTCATGGCCGGCAGCTGGTCCTTCGCCTCCCCGCTCGCCACCTCCCCCGACGAGCCCTCCCACATCGTCAAAGCCGCCGCCACCGCCCGCGGCGAGTTCGTCAACTCCACCTCCCGCCACGAGGTCAAAGGCGGCTTCGAGAAGACCTGGCTCGGCTACCCCCTGCCCGCCAAGTACGCCACCCTCGACGCCATGTCGGCCTGCTTCCGCAACAAAATCGCCTCCGCCGCCTGCGGCAGGAAGTTCGGCACCGACGAGACCCGCACCATCGTCGAGACCTCCGCCGGCAACTACAACCCCGCGTACTACCTCCCCGTCGGACTGCCCAGCCTCTTCCTCCCCGGCGTCAGCGCCCTCTACGGCATGCGCCTGGTGTCCGCGCTGCTCAACTCCGCGCTGCTGGCCGCCGCCGTCGGCGTCGCCGCGGGCTGGCGCCGCCCCGGCTGGCCGATCATCGGCGTGGTCGCCTGCGGCACCCCGATGACGCTGTTCCTGTCCGGCACCGTCAACTCCAACGGCATGGAAGCCACCGCCGCCGTGCTCGCCTGGACCGCCGGCATGTCGCTGGCCCTGGACGACGCCCCCAGACCGGGCCAGACGACGCGGCGCGCGATCGCCCTGGCCGTCGGCGGCGTGCTGCTGGCCAACACCCGCAGCCTCGGCGTGCTGTTCACCCTCTCGGTGCTGGTCGCGCTGGCGATCGTGGCCGGGCCCCGGATGCTGGGCCGCCTGCTGCGCCACCACGCCGTGCAGACCGTCCTGGTCGTGCTGGCGGCCGGGGCCGCCACCGCGATCGCGTGGAACCGCTACTCCGACCGGCTGACCGCGCAGCCGCTGTCGTTCCCCGACCTGACGCCCGGCGTGGTGGCCAACGAGGTGTTCTTCACCTCCGGCACCTACATCATCGAGGTCATCGGCACCCTCGGCTGGCTCGACGTGCGGCTGCCGCCGGGCTCCATCTTCGCCTGGTACGCCGTCGCCGGACTGCTGGTGCTGGTCGCGCTGGGCTGCGCCCGCTGGCGCGAGGCCCTGGTGGTGACCGCGCTGGTGGTCGGCACGGTCCTGATCCCGATCCTGGCCCAGGTCTCCGAGGCCCGGCGGTTCGGCATCGGCTGGCAGGGCCGCTACATCCTGGCCTGGGTGGTCGGCCTGCCGGTGCTGGCCGGGCTGCTGGTGGCCCGCCGCGTCGGCCCGGCGCTGCCCGGCGCGCTCGAACGCCGCGTCCCGGCGACGGCGGCCATCGTGCTCGGCCTGGCCGGCATCGGCGCCTTCTACTGGTCGATGACCCGCTACGCGCACAGCGGCCTGAAGAAATACGGAATCTACCCGATCCTGTGGGCCCCACCCGGCGGCTGGATCATCTGGTGGGTGGCCTACGTCCTGGGGATCGCGCTGCTGGTCGTGGCCGTCACGGTGCGGCGCCGGGACGCGCGGTGGCAGCCGACGGCGACGCCGTCGCCGACCTAGCCGCTCCCGCGTCCAGCGCTCACGCGTCCACCGCTCACGCGTCCACCGCTCGTGCGGCTAGTGATTGCGCGGCGGCGCGAAATTGTCGAGCCACGACTGATCACCCGTATCCGAGCACTCATGGTTCGGCGCATACGTCGGACAACTCCCATCCGGCTTACGCATGGTCTGCGACACGTAGGCGAGGATCTTGTAACTGTTCGTCTTCGCCGGCATCCAGTAATCCGACACCGACGACGCGGCGGTCCCCAACACCAGCAACACCGCCGCCACCCCGCCGACATGCGCACCGAGCCGCGACGGCACCGGCGGCCACGACGCCAGCCGCGACGCCGCGAAACACGCCGCCGCCGCACCCAGCACCAGCACGCAATAAAGCAGCTGGTTCCCAGTCCGCGGCCACAACTGCACCTTCCCGGTCGCCCACATCCGCGAGGCCACCTCCATCCGCCACAGCCACGTCCCGGCGAACACACACGCCACCGTCACCGCCAGCGGCCGCCGCCAACCCAGCCACAACGCCACCCCCAGCCCCGCGAACGTCAGAACGCTGAACAGCCCCACTCCCGCCAGCTCGCCCGGAGGCGGCCACTGGCCCACATCCCCGGGCATGTCGGTACGCCACATCGAGAAGAACGCCGGATCGGTATAGGCGTCGAACCCGTAAGCGCGGTCGACCGTACCCGGCCCCACCAGGTCCTTCACATACCAGCCGCACAAAACCGCGAACACCGCCACCGTCACCCCGACGAACCCCGCCAGCCTGCCGACCCCGGCCCGCGACCAGGGAAACAACAGCAACACCGCCGCCACCAGCCCCGGCGCGCTCCACAACGACGACCCCGGATAGGTCAAGAACAACACCGAATACAAGACCCCGAACAACAAAGCGCTGACCAGGACCGACCGCCACCGCATCCCCCCGACCCGCATCGTGTGCCGGACCGACACCACGAACACCGGCAGCAGCACGATCATCACCACTGCGCCATACGGCTTATACGGATCGATGATCGCGTACGCCGGCACCACCCCGACCACCAGCGCCCACAGCGGACTCAGCACCAGCCGCCAGGCGAGATACGCCGCCGGACCCGTCACCGCCGCCCCGCCGATCTCGAAGTCACGGAACGCCGCCGCCGTGTCCCCGTGATGCGACAGCTGCGCCCACCACGCCAGCGCGTGCAACGTCAGCGGCGGATAGGTCGGATTCGGATTGCCGTGACCGTGCACGATCGACGCCGACCACTGCACCAGCCGCCCGGTGTCGCCCGACAACCCGAACAACGGCCACGGCGTCCCCCGCAGCGCCACCACGATGCCCCCGGCCAGAAACCCCGACGCCAACCCCGCAACCCCCGCACACACCACCCGTTTGGCGGTGTCATAACCAGCGGCGTACCACCGGTGCGCGGCCAACAACACCGCCAGCAGCACCACCCCCAGCACCGCGAACCGCAGCTGCAACGCCGCCAGAGCACTGACCTGCCCGGTGCGCGCGAGCGGATCCACGTCGATGTACCGCGCCAGGAACGTCATGACCACCGCCCCCGCGAGCGCGGCCACCACCTCCGCGGCAGGCTTCGCGGCGCGCGCAGCGGTCCGTCGCCAGCCCGTCCTGGGACCGGTCATCGTGAACCGCCTCTCCGCCCGCGCTCTCCGTGTGCTGCCAGCCGCGGCGCCGGGTGGTCCGTCCGGTGCTGGCGGCGCGCTACCGAGTGAACTCGCCGAAGCCGAGGCGGTTACGGTCATCGCCGCGCCAACTGCGTCGGCGGACGTTCCGCTCGGCCCTGCCATCGACGCCCTGCCACCCGCCTCAGCGGATGTCCCACTCGACGCTCCCATCGGCGCCCCACCAGGCGAACTTCCGTCCGGCGCCCCGCCACCCGCATCAGCGGACGTTCCACTCGGCGCTCCCATCGCCGCGCTACCAGCCGCACCCGCCGCAGCCAAGGCAGTCACAGGCGGCACCGCCCCAGACCGCCCACCCGCCGCCGGACCACCAGGCTCCGCCGGCACCTTCCGCAACGTCACCGCCAACGCACCGGCCATCACCGCCACCACCGTCGCCGGCCCGCAGACACCCCCGGCAGCCGCCGCATGCACCGGATCCACCGGCAGCTCGACCAGCACCGCCGAGACCACCGCCCCCGCCCCCCACGCCGTCGGCACCAGCCGGTGCCGGTCCAGCGCCACCAGCGTCGGCTGCAAGATCGCCGCCGCCATCAGGAACACCGTCCCGACCCCGAGCACCGCCAACAACGCGTGCGACAAGTCGGCCTTCGTCCCGAAGAACACCCGCAGCACCCACGGCCCGGCCAGCGCCAGCACCGCCGTCCCCACCACCCCCAGCCCGGCCACCGCCGCCAGCGCCAACCGCACACGCGCCCGCAGCGCCGCGAGATCGCCCCGCGCCGCCGACCGGGTGAGATCCGGCAGCAGCATCGCCTGGATCGGCGACGTCAACAGCAGCGGGATCCGCACCAGCACGAACGCCTGCCCGAACGCCGCCGCCACCGCGTCCGAACTGGTCAGCCGCGTGCTCGCGGCCAACGGCGGCAGGTTCGCGACCAGCTGCGTCAGCAGACTCGCGGTCACCAGCAGCGCCAGCCCCCCGGCCGCCGACCGCTCCCCGGCCTCGAACTCTGACACCTCAGTGTCCTGCGCGCCCGCCCCGAGCTGATCGCCCTCACGCTCCTCGAACCCCGGCTCCTCGAACCCCTCCCGCAGCCACCACCACCCCGCCCCCGCCGCCAACCCCTGAGCCGCGGCGAACGCCACCCCATACGCCCACGCCGCCCCGCCCCCTCCGGTGGCCACGAACACCGCCACACACGGCACCAGCCGTGCCAGCCCCTCCGTCGCCAACGTCGCGGCATACCCGTAGAACAGCTGGCGCCCGCCGAGCAGCCCCCGCACCCAGTAGCACGCCGCCCCGACCACCGCCGCCAGCACCAACGCCCCGAACAGCGCCCAGCGGCCCCGCAGTGGCCCGGAAACCAGCCCCGGCGCCAGCAGCGCCAGCACCGCCAACGTCAGCGCCAGCAGCCACACCGCGTGCCGCCGCGCGGTCCGCGCCACCGGCGCCAGCCGCCGCCCCCGCGCCACCGCCCGGCTCGTCGCCCGGCTGGTCTCCTGCTCCAGCCCGACGAACACACCCAGCGTCACCAGCCCCGCCAGGAAGTACAGCGACGACAGCGCCGCGGCGTCCGAGGGCGTCGAAGAATGGCCGGTGACCGCCAGGAACACGTAGCCTGACAAGCCCACCAGCAGCAGCCCCGCCGCCATCCCGACGGAGGCCCTCATGCTCACCTCCGGTGCGGGAGTCCTCGGCGCCGATCATGCCCGGGCCGGAACGCGGGTAATCGGGTCGAAAAGCGCTATATGCCCACGCAGCACCCCAAGAGTACTGACAGCACCCGTCCACGCCCCGCAACCAGCCGTCACCACCCGCCCCGCCCGGTACGGTGGAGCCATGTCGGTGATCCCTGACCACACCGGACCCGGACTGCCCGGACCGGTCCTGGAAACCCCCGTGGCCACCGCGGGCGCCATGCACGACCTCGGCCGCCGCATCGGCGCCCGGCTCCGCCCCGGCGACCTCGTGGTCCTCACCGGCGACCTCGGCGCCGGCAAGACCACCCTCACCCAGGGCCTGGGCGAAGGCCTGGCGGTCCGCGGCCCCGTCACCTCCCCGACCTTCGTCATCGCCCGCGTCCACCCCTCGATCGCCGTCGGCGGCACCCCTCTGGTGCACGTCGACGCCTACCGCCTGGGCTCCCTGGACGAACTCGACGACCTGGACCTGGACGCCTCCGTCGCCGACTCGGTCACCGTCGTCGAATGGGGCGAGGGCAAAGCCGAAGTCCTCACCGACGACCGCCTGGACATCGTCATCTCCCGCGAGCTCGCCGAAGACCCCGACGAACCCGGCGACTCCGACGTGCGCTGGGTCGTGGTGCGCGGCATCGGCGCGCGCTGGACCGACGCCGACCTGGCGGACCTGACCGACTAGGCGCGGCGGCGCCGAGACTGTTCAAGGCTCTGGGCGCGGCGGCTCAGGGCCCGGCCAGCGCCGGGCCCGCCTTCCCCGCACAGTCGCCGAGCCCTACGGCACCACGACGACCTGCGTACCCTTCGCCGTCGTCGCGAACTGCCACACCGCCGCCGCGTCGTTCTGCGTCAGCCGCACCCCGCCGGTCGACGTCCCGGCCGCCGGCTTCGGCGGCATCTGATCACCGGGCAGCGAGGCGATCGCGTCGAACGCGAACCGGGTGTCGGCCGACGGCGGCCCCCACAACACCTGGTACTGCACCGCCGCGCCGTCAGCACCCTTGTTCGTCGACCGCCACTTCGACACCGTGTACGTCCCCGGCTGCGGCGTCACCGTGCCCGCCACCGAATGGGCCGTCACCTGCACCTTGTTGTCCGCCCCGACCAGCCACACCAGCGACTTGCCCAGGCTGTAGACCACCCGCTTGCCCTTGCCGCTGTTGTCCGGCAGCGCCAGCGGGTCCGGCGGCGGCGCCACGGTCTGCCCCGACTGGTTCGTCGAAGGCGGCGGCTGCTGCGACGGCTGCTGCTTGTCGATCGTCGTCGTGGCGCTCTTGTTCGGCGCCGAGCCGTTCGCCTGAACCGCCAGCACTCCCACGCCGACCAGGGCCGCGCCCGTGATCAACGCGACCGAGGCCATGGGGTTCACGCGGGAGCGGTTCACTCTGGCCGGTGACCGCGGGGCGTTCTGCTGCTGGCTGGTCATGGGTCGTATGGTGCCAGAAAGATAGGCTGTGCGGGTGCTCCTGCTCGCGTTCGACACCGCCACCCCGGCCACCACCGTCGCGCTGCACGACGGCGCCGCCGTCCTCGCCGAGTCCACCACCGTGGACGCCCGGCGCACCGGCGAGCTCCTCGCGCCCGGCATCACCGCCGTGCTTGAAGCCGCCGGACACAAACCCGGCGAGCTCACCGGCATCGCGGTAGGGGTGGGACCGGGGCCGTTCACCGGCCTGCGCGTGGGACTGGTGACCGCACGCGCCCTGGGCGACGCCCTCGGCATCCCGGTCCACGGCGTCTGCACGCTCGACGTGGTCGCCTACCAGACCAACAGCGCCACCCCGTTCGCCGTCGCGACCGACGCCCGGCGCAAAGAGGTCTACTGGGCCCAGTACTCGGACCACCTCACGCGCACCACAGAGCCGGACGTCGCACACCCCGCCCTCATCGCCGACCGTCTCAGCGGTCTGGCCGTGGCGGGGGAGGGGGCGGTGCTCTACCCGGAGGCGTTCCCCCACGCCATCGAGCCGCGACGGCCCTCCGCAGCCGCCCTCGCGGAACTTGTCGTACAACGCCTGGCGAGCGACCCCGCCTCCCTGCTGTTCCCCGAACCGCTCTACCTGCGCCGCCCGGACGCCGTCGAACCGACTACCCGCAAGCGCGTCTCCACGGGCTGACACATGGAGACCGCAATGGCCGCGACCACGACGCTGCGCCAGTTCCGCTGGTGGGACATCGAAAAGGTGCGGCGGATCGAAGAGGACCTGTTCCCCGAGGACCCGTGGTCGGCGGAGATGTTCTGGTCCGAACTCGCCGACGTCCCGCACTCCCGCTACTACGTGGTCGCCGAGGTCGAAACCCCCGACGGCGACCGCGAGATCGCCGGATACGCCGGCCTGATGTCCCAAGCCGGCGCCGCGGCCACGGTCGAAGGCTGGGTGCAGAACATCGCCGTCGCCCGCGACCACCAGGGCAAAGGACTCGGGGCGGTCCTGCTCGAAGCACTTCTGGAGGAGGCCGCACGCAGAAACTGCGCGGAGGTCTGGCTCGAGGTGCGCACCGACAACGACCCCGCCCAGCGCCTGTACACCCGCTACGGCTTCGAGTCCGCCGGCATCCGCCGCGGCTACTACCAGCCCGGCAACCACGACGCGCTGATCATGAGGAAGGCAATGGCGTGACGCTAACGAAGGACGAGCCCCTGATCCTCGGGTTCGAGACCTCCTGCGACGAGACCGGCGTCGGCATCGTGCGCGGCAACACGCTGCTGGCCGACGCGGTCGCCTCCAGCGTCGACGAACACGCCCGCTTCGGCGGCGTGGTACCCGAAGTAGCGAGCCGCGCCCACCTGGAAGCCATGGTCCCGACAGTGCGACGAGCGCTGAAGGACGCCGGCGTCACCCTCCAGGACATCGACGCCATCGCCGTCACCGCAGGCCCCGGCCTCGCCGGCGCCCTCCTGGTGGGAGTGGCCGCCGCCAAGTCCTACGCCCTGGCCCTGAACAAGCCCATCTACGGCGTCAACCACCTCGCCGCCCACATCTGCGTGGACCAACTCGAACACGGCCCCCTGCCCGAAGGCTGCGTGGCCATGCTGGTCTCCGGCGGCCACTCCTCCCTGCTGTTCGTCCCAGACGTCACCGGCGACGTCCAACCCCTGGGCCAGACCATCGACGACGCCGCCGGCGAAGCCTTCGACAAGGTGGCACGCGTCCTGGGCCTGGGCTTCCCCGGCGGTCCCCTGATCGACAAGGCAGCCCGCGACGGCAACCCCGACGCCATCGCCTTCCCCCGAGGCCTCACCGGCCCCCGCGACGCCCCCCTCGACTTCTCCTTCTCCGGCCTGAAGACAGCAGTAGCCCGCTGGATCGAACACCGCGAACGCGCCGGCGAAAAGATCCCGGTAGCCGACGTCTCAGCCTCCTTCCAGGAAGCAGTAGTAGACGTCCTGACCCGCAAAGCAATCCAAGCCTGCAAAGAACGCGGAGCCGACCACCTCCTGATCGGCGGCGGCGTAGCAGCCAACTCCCGCCTCCGCACCCTGGCCGAAGAACGCGGCACCAAAGCCGGCATCCAAGTCCGCGTCCCCCGCCCCAACCTCTGCACCGACAACGGCGCCATGGTCGCCGCCCTGGGCTCCGAACTAGTCCGCCGAGGCCGCACCCCCTCCCCCCTGAACTTCCCCGCCGACTCCTCCCAACCAGTAGTGGACGTAGTAGCCCGATGACCACCCCAAAGAACCAAACCCTGATGTGGGAAGCCCGTTGCGACCCCGGCAAGGGCACAGCCCTAGAGGAATGGCTCCGCACAACGATCATCCCGACCCTCTGGCAAGACGAACAGGTCGCCTCCTACAACGCCTACACCTCCAAAGCACCAGACGCCGACCGCCTCGTCATCGTGATCGACTACCTCACCACAGCCCCCACCACCCTCCCCACAGAACCACCACCCCACCTCCTAGCCCGCCCCGCCCACACCTGGGTATTCCAACGCCTCGACATGTAACCACCCAAAAGACCCAAGCAACTGTCACGCCAGCGATGACGTCCTCATTCAAGGGAATGCGCGGTATCAGACCTCGCAGCGACCGACTGGGGAATAGGCGTGACGCACGACGAACAGACCAACCAACCCATCAGCTGCGGCTGCGACGACCACCCGCAGCTCAG
>JABFXP010000865.1 GCA_013361685.1 Catenulispora sp. | reverse complement strand
GGCAGAGGCGTCGAAGACTGCGAATGTTTCCGCGACCCCGTCCGGTTCGGCAGCGCCGCCGCTTCCCGCCTCCGGCCTCGCGGCCGAACTCGCCGGCATGCAGGAGGAGATCGAACGGCTTTCGCGCCTCGTCGACGGCCTGCTCGCGGTGGCCAGGGCCGAGGCCGCGGTGCCGCGGCGGGAGCCGGTGGCGGTGGACGTCGTCGCGGCGGAGCGGGTCGCGGCGTGGGAGCCGGTGGCGCGGGAGAACGGGCAGATCCTGACCTCGTCCGCCGCCGAGCGGCCCCGGGCGTTGCTGGCGCCGGGGGATCTGGAGCAGGTCCTCGACAACGTCATCGCCAACGCGCTGGCCGCCCTTTCGGCCGGCGGGCATGTGCGCGTCCAGACCGGCGGCGAGCGGGACCGGGTCCGCATCCGCGTCGTCGACGACGGTCCCGGGATGGACGAGCCGGCCAAGCAGGCCGCCTTCCGCCGGTTCGGGCACAGCAGCGGCGCGGGCAGCGGGCTCGGCCTGGCCATCGTGTACCGGCTGGTCACCGCCAACGGTGGTGAAGTCCGGCTGGAGGACACCGACGGCGGCGGTCTCACCGTGGCGATCGACCTTCCGGCCGCGTCGCCGAACCGGGCAGGGCCTGCGCAGCGGTAGGCGCAGCAGCCTCTTTGCTTTTTCTGAAGAACCGACCCGTCATTCTGGGGACCGCACAGACCTGGAGCATCATGATGGGAGGGACTCCTCAGTGCGCACCACTGCGAGCATCGGTCCTGGGCCGAGCACCGGCATCGAGGATTCGGGACCCGAGGGCAACGAACGACTGACCGCCGTCACGGGCACGATCCTGCTGGTGCTGTTCGCCGCCGAAGGCGTCACCATCCTCGGACTCAACGGCCTGCTCTACTGGCACTACTTCATCGGTTTCCTGCTGGCCGGCCCGATCTGCGTGAAGATCGGCTCCACCGGCTACCGGTTCCTGCGCTACTACACGGGCAACCCGGCCTACGTGCGCAAGGGGCCGCCGATGATCCTGCTGCGTGTGCTGGGGCCGGTCGTGATGCTCACGTCGTGCGGCGTGATGGCGACCGGCATCGCTCTCGGGTTCGGGAAGTCCTCGCGGCTGGCGGGGCTGCCGATGCTTCTGTTGCACAAGGGTTTCTTCGTTCTGTGGGCCGGGGCGATGACGATCCATGTGCTGGCCTATCTGTGGCGCCTGCCTCGCCTCGTCGCCGCGGACCTGCCGCGGACCCGCGCGCACCGGGCGGCGTCGGCGGTCGGTGGCGGCGGCCTGCGCTGGGCACTGACCTTCGTCGGATTGGCCGGCGGGGTCGTGTTCGCCGTTCTGTGCGCGCACCTGGCGTCTTCCTGGCAGTGAGCGATCGGCGCGTTCGGGTGACCCGTTCGGGCGGTTCGAAGATCTTTACGTTTCCTGAAGAACTTCCGAACAGGTTCCACGCGACCGGCCGACCATCCTGGAAGGGTCAGGACCAGCGACATGGGAGCGGTGTCATGGATGCCAGAACTCGCCACGCGATAGCCGACCGGGACCGGGCTCTGACCCGGGTCAGCCGCCTCACCTGGCGGGCCGGGACGTTCGCGGCGGCCGGGGCGGTGCTGCTGGGCGCGGGATTCGCGCACCTGCTCCCCACCCACCTGCCCCATCCGGACCTCGGGACCGGGACCTCCGACGACGGGAACCTCGTGCCGCCGACCGGCGGTGCCGACGGTTCGTCGACCGGCGGCGGGATCAAGGCACCCGGGACGGCGCCGGGAACCAGCAGCTCACCCCGGAGCCACGTCACGTCCGGAGGGTCCTGAGCGCCATGGACGGTGCCCCGGAGCCGGTCGGCCGCGTCGAGTTCCCCGCGCTCGGCGGACTCGCGGTCGTGCTGACGACCGATCCCGGCGCGCTCGAGCGGGCGGCGGAGGCGGTCCGGGACGAGGTCGCCGCGATCGACGCCGCGTGCAGCCGGTTCCGCGCGGATTCGGAGCTGTCGCGGGTCAACGCCGCGGCCGGCACCTTCGTCGCGGTGGGGCCGCTGTTCGCCGAGGCGCTGGACGCCGCGCTGTGGGCGGCCGAGGCGACGGCCGGGGACGTGGACCCGACCTGCGGGACGGCGCTGCGGGAACTCGGCTACGACATGGACTTCGCTCAACTCCCCGAGGTCGCGACGCTGGCCGCGGATCAGGGTTCTGTCACCGGAACGGCTGACGGGGCGGCGGGGTGGCGGGCGGTCGAGTGGGACCGGGACCGCGGACGGGTCCGCGTCCCCGTCGGCACGGCCTTGGACTTCGGCGCCACGGCCAAGGCGCTGGCCGCCGACCGGGCCGCCGCCCGCGCGGCCTGGGCCGCGGGGTGCGGCGTGCTGGTGAGCCTGAGCGGCGACCT
>JABFXP010000188.1 GCA_013361685.1 Catenulispora sp. | reverse complement strand
GGGACCAGGAAGCCGGCGGCGGCGACCGCCGGGCCGCCGGTGACCGCGGCCAGGCCGACGACGGTGCCGGTGGCGACCGCGAGCAGCGCCCCGGGCGGGGCGAGGTAGCGCAGGTTCGCGGTGCCGGCGTGGGTGCGCATCACGACCCGGCGCCAGCGGCCGTACTCCTTGTACTGCTTGGACAGCGCCTTGAAGCTGGGGCGCGGCCGGTAGGTCACCGACAGGCTGGGATCGAACCAGATCAGCCGGCCGGACTCCCGGATGCGGTGGTTGAGCTCCCAGTCCTGGGCCCGGGTGAAGTGCTCGTCGTAGCCGCCGAGCTCGTCCAGCACCTCGCGGCGGAACACGCCGAGGTAGACGGTGTCGGACGGGCCGCCCTCGCCGCCGGTGTGGAAGCGGGCGTTGCCGACGCCGAGCTTGCTGGTCATGGCGCGGGCCACGGCCTGCTCGAAGACGGTGACGCCCTCGGCGCGCATGATGCCGCCGACGTTGGCCGCGCCGGTCTCGCCGAGCAGCCGGACCGCGGTGGCGATGTAGCCGGGGGCGAGCTCGCCGTGGCCGTCGACCCGGACCACCACGTCGTGCTTGGCCTCGGCCAGGGCCGCGTTCAGCGCGGCCGGGGTGCGGCCGCTGGGGTTGGGCACGCTGCGCACCCGCGGGTCGGCGGCGGACAGCTCGTCGGCGATCTGCTGGGTGCGGTCCTTGCTGGGGCCGATCGCCAGGATCAGTTCGAGCTCGCCGGGGTAGTCCTGGCCGAGGACGCCGGCGACGGCGTGGGCGAGGTGCCGCTCCTCGTCGAGGACCGGCATGATCACCGAGACCGCGGGCCACGCGGTGCCGCTCACCCCGGCGGGTGCCGCGGAGGGTTCTGAGACGTTCATCGTCGGTCAGATTACCGGCCCGGCTGACGGCGGCGTGGCGTAAGCACGCACTGCGACGAGATGGTGACAGGCTGTCTGGGGACCCGCGGCGTGCCTCGGGTCCGGCGAGCACACCCGGCATTCGCAACCGCCGTGGAGGACGGATGATCGACAACGTCGCGGAGCTGCTCCGGCGCCGGACCGGCCAGGATCCGGAGCGCGGGGGCGGGGGCGGCCGCGGGCCGAAGGGGCGGCCGGGCTCCGGGCGGGAGCGGGAACGGGAACGGCGAGAGCGGGACGGCGGCCGGGAGCGGCCGGGCCCGGCGGGACGGCGGAACCGTCCGGACCCGCGGGACCGGCGGAACCAGCAAGACCGGCAAGACCGGCAAGACCGACAGAACCCGAACCGCAGAGACCGCCGCCGCACCGCGCGACTCGCGGCGGCGTGGACCGGCGGCACGCTGTCCGCGGCGGTCCTGGCGGTCTCCGGCTACGGCTGGTCGGTGACCGACGCGGTGGACGCCGCGACCGTGCGCGCCGACGTCTTCGCCGGCCTGTCCGACCGGCCCGCCGACTCCCCGGCCACCGACATCCTGCTCGTCGGCTCGGACACCCGCAAAGGACTGACGCCGACCGCCCAGGACTCGCTGCACGTCGGCTCGCAGGCCGCCGCCGACGGCCAGCGCTCGGACACGATGATCCTGGCCCAGCTGGCGGCCGACAAGAAGTCCCTGACCCTGCTGTCCATCCCGCGCGACTCCTACGTCACGATCCCGGCCACGGCCACGCGCCCGGAGCACAAGGCGAAGATCAACTCAGCGCTGGATCTCGGCGGCCCGGCGCTGACAGTGGCGACCGTGGAGCGCGCCACCGGAATCCGCGTCGACCACTACGTCCAGGTCGACTTCTCGGCGTTCTCCTCGATCGTGGACGCGGTCGGCGGCGTGGACGTCTGCCTGCCCAAGACGGTCGCCGACCCGCTGAGCGGCCTGAACCTGCCGGCCGGGGTGTCGCACGTGGACGGCGTGCAGGCCCTGGCCTACGTGCGCGCCCGCTACACCCTCACCGGCGGCAGCGACCTGGGCCGGATCCACCGCCAGCAGCAGTTCCTGGGCTCGCTGGCGGACCGGGTGGCCTCCTCGGACGTGCTGGCCGACCCGGCTCGCTTCTCCGGCCTGGTCCGGGCGGCGGCGGCGTCGGTGCAGACCGATTCGGCGCTGAGCACCGAGGAGATGCTGAAGCTGGCCCTGGCCGTGAAGAGTCTGCCGCGCGACCGCATCCGCTTCGTCTCGATGCCGCTGGCCGATGTGGACTACCAGGCGCCGGGGATCGGCTCGACGGTGCTGTGGGACGAGGCGGCGACGCACACCTTGTTCGACGCGCTGCGGAAGGACAAGCCGGTGTCGGACGTCGCGGCCTCGGCTCAGCCGGTCGCCTCCTCGGCGAGCGCGCCGGTGGCGGCGACGACCGCCGAAGCGTCCGCGGCGAGCACGAAGAAGCACACGAAGAAGGCGCACGTGGC
>JABFXP010000672.1 GCA_013361685.1 Catenulispora sp. | reverse complement strand
TCGACGGCGGTTTCGGGGACGGTGGCGGTGCCGGCACCGCCACTGCCGGCCCGCCCCGCACCCCGACCGACTCGGCCGCCGACTCGGTCACCGACCCGGCCGCTGACTCGGCCGCCGACCCGGCCGCAGACGGAGCCGACCCCGACTCGGCCGCCGCCGCCCCCGCCGACGACCCGGCCACCGCCGCCCCCGCCTCCGCGACCGGAAACGAGCCCGCCGATGAGCGCTGAGACCGCCACCCCGTCCGGTGTCATCCACGACATCGGCTACCGCACCTACGACGGCGAGCGCATCGGCCGCCTGGGCATCGTCCGCGCCCTGTACTGGCACAGCCTGCGTTCGGCCTGGGGCCTGGGGCGCGGCCCGAAGGCCAAGGTCGTGCCGTTCATGGCGCTGGTCATCATGTGCCTGCCGGCCGTCGCGAACGCCTTCTCGGTCTCCCGGACCGGCATCCGCGCCATCGCCTACGACGAGTACATGAACTCCTTCCAGCTCGTGCTGGTCCTGTACCTGGCCGCGGTCACCCCCGAGCTGATCTCCCGCGACATCCGCAACCGCACGCTGCCGCTGTACTTCTCGCGGGCGCTGCGCCGCACCGACTATCCGCTGGCCAAGGTCAGCGCCCTGATCACGGCGATGCTGGGCCTGACCGCGGTGCCGGAGCTGCTGCTGTACATCGGCACCATCGGCTCCCGGCACGGCGCCTCCGAGGTCTGGAGCGAGACCCGGGCGTTCCTGCCGGGCCTGGAGCTGGCCGCGGTCTACTCGGTCACGTTCGCGATCCTGGCCGCGGTGCTGTCCTGCTACACCGGCCGCCGCGCCTTCGCGACCGGCGCCGTCGCGGTGTTCTTCTTCGGCACCTGGGTGGTCTCCTCGGCGATGGTCCACCTGACCGGGTTCCGGCCGCACTACCACCACAACCCCGACGGCAACGGCTACTTCGTCCAGCCCCACGACCCCGGCATCGGCCCGAAGATCTCCGGACTGCTCAACCCGGCGAACATGATCGAGGGCATGAAGGAGTGGATCGTCGGCCGCGCCCCCAAGGACGCCGAGATCCCGTACCCCGGCGCCTTCGGCGCGGTCTACCTGGCCGCCCTCGTCGCGCTGTGCGCGCTGGCCCTGTTCCTGCTGATGCGCCGCTACCAGAAGGCGAGCCTGCTGTGACCATCGACAACATCCCCGCGCAGCGGGACGCGGCGGCCGCGGCGCCGGCGAACGGCGGCCCGGCCGAGATCGTGCTGGACAACGTCACGCACTGGTACGGCAACGTGGTCGCGGTCAACGACATCACCATGACCATCGGCCCCGGCGTGACCGGCCTGCTCGGCCCGAACGGCGCCGGCAAGTCCACCCTGCTGCACCTGGTCTCCGGCTTCCTGTCGCCCTCGCGCGGCACGGTGACCGTCGCGGGCCAGGCCACCTGGCACAACCCCGGCATCTACCAGGTGATCGGCCTGGTGCCCGAGCGCGACTCGGTCTACGCCTTCCTCACCGGCCGGCAGTTCGTCACCGCGACCGCCAAGCTGCACAAGCTGCCGGACGTCGAGACGGCCACGGCCCGGGCGCTGGCCATGGTCGAGATGGACACCGAGGCCGCCGACCGCCGCATCGACACCTACTCCAAGGGCATGCGCCAGCGCATCAAGGTGGCCGCCGCGCTGGTGCACGAGCCCCGGGTGCTGCTGCTGGACGAGCCGTTCAACGGCATGGACCCGCGCCAGCGCATGCACATGATGGACCTGCTGCACCGCCTCGGCGACACCGGCCACACCATCGTGTTCTCCTCGCACATCCTGGAGGAGGTCGAGCGGCTGTCCGGCACCGTGCAGGTGATCGTCTCCGGGCGGCTGGCCGCCTCCGGCGACTACCGCACCATCCGCCGGCTGATGACCTCCCGCCCGCACGTGTTCCAGGTCGTCTCCAGCGACGACCGGGTGCTGGCCGCGGCGCTGATCGGCCGGGAGTCGGTGAACGGCGTGGAGCTGACCGCCGGCGGCGGGCTGGAGGTCCGCGCCGGCGACTACGGCGCCTTCAGCCGCGAGCTCGCGGCGGTCGCCCGCGAGCAGGGTGTGCGGCTGCGCGCGGTGCTGCCCGCCGACGAGTCGCTGGAATCCGTGTTCACCTACCTGGTGGCGTCGTAAGGAGCTTGAGAGACATGTCCGCCGTCTACAACCCCACGATCGCCGCCATCACCCTGCGCGGTCTGCTGGGCCGCCGCCGCTCGCTGCTGATCGCGCTGCCGCCGGCCCTGCTGCTGGCCCTGACCATCGGCCTGCGCCTGAGCACCGACATCAACAGCGGCCGCGACTTCGGCTGGCCCGGCGTGGTGCTCGGGCAGATCGGCCTGGTCACCCTGCTGCCGCTGACCGCGATGATCATCGGCACCTCGGTGCTGGGCACCGAGGTCGACGACTCCTCGATCCTGCACCTGCTGGCCACCCCGGTCAGCCGGGCCACGGTGCTGACCACCAAGTGGATCGTGGCCTCGGCCGCGACCCTGGTGTTCGCCGTCGTGCCGATCGCGGTCGCCTCCTTCATCGCCACCTCCGGCTACGTCGACAACCCCGGGCCCTTCGACACGTACGCCATGCCGATCAAGGGCGACGCCTCCGAAGCGGTCGGCGTCATCGTCGCCGCCGTCGTCGGCGCCGTCGTCTACAGCGCGTTCTTCCTGTTCCTGTCGGTGGTCACCAAGCGCTCGGTGGCCGTGACCCTGATCTACATCCTGGTCTGGGAGAGCCTGCTCACCCGGCAGGTCAGCGGCCTGCGACTGCTGTCCATCGGCCAGTACGAACTGGGGCTGGCCGACCAGATCGGGCACCTGCCGAACCTCGGGGCGCACCTGACCCTGGGCACCTCGGTGGTGATGTCCGTGGTCTTCACGCTGTTCGCGCTGATCTACGGGACCCGGCGCCTGCAGTCGTTCAGGGTTTCCGGGGAAGCCGCCTGACAATACCCTGGCCGTCATGGAAAGCGTGCGCCGCGCCTCGGACCCCGCGCTCCACCGGCTGGTCCACTCCTACCACGGCTTCCGGATACCGGACGGCCCCGAGCGATCGCGCCTGGAGATCCCCTCCGGCGCGGTCACTCTGCTGCTGGGCTTCGGCCGGCCGATCCGGATCAGCCCGGTGGAGGCGTCCGGCGGCCCGCTGGAACGGACCTCGTTCCTGACCGCGGGCCGCTCGGCGGCCTCTGTCGGCCGGCACCGGGGCCGGATCCACGGACTCGAGGTCACCCTCAGCCACACCGGCGCGCACCAGGTCTTCGGCCTGCCGATGAGCCACCTCGCCGGCGGGTTCCCGAGCTTGTCGGAACTGTGGGGACGGCAGGGCGAACTGCTCGTGGAGGAACTGGAAGGGCTGCCCACCTGGGAGCAGCGCTTCGACCGGGTCGAGGCGGACCTGCGGCGCCGCGCCGCCGACTCCCGGGTGGTGCCGGCCTGGCAGGTGACGCGGGCGCTGCGGCTCATCGGCGCCGGCTGGGAGCTGCGGGACGTGCAGCGCGAGGTCGGCTGGAGCGCCCGGCACCTGCGCACCCGGTTCCTGGAACAGGTCGGGATGCCGCCGAAGGCGGTGGCGCGGGTGCTGCGCCTGCAGACCGCGCTGCGCGCGCGGCTGGCCGGCCGCACCTGGGCGCAGGTCGCGGCGCTGGCCCGGTTCCACGACCAGGCACACCTGACCCACGAGGTGAAGACCATGACCGGCCTGACGCCGGGACGGCTGGCGGAGCTGCGGCGCGGCGCCCAGCCCGGGTCCGCACTCGATCGGCTCCCCGGCCGGGTGACGAGCGTGCTGCTCGGCTGACCGCCGACCCGCCGCCCGCCTCCCCGCCGCCGCTGCCCGTCCGTCCACAGGGACCGGCACCGGCGTTCCGCTGCCCCGGCTCTTCTCCAGCCGCCCCGGCACCGCTTCCGGCCCGCGTGACGACACCGGGACCGTCCGAACGCGGCCGACCACGGTGCCGTCCCCCCGCATCGGGGCGGGCCGGCGTGCCCCTCAAGATGGCCAGAGCGCCGCGCCGATGTCTTGTAGAAAAGGGATAAGGCCAGGTCGCGGCCTCGTCTCAGGACAGGTTCGCCGCAGCGTTGAAGAAGGCTGACAGAGTGCGCGGGTGCCGCACCCGCCGCACCCCGAACCCCCGCACCGCCTCACGGCTTGCGCAGCTGCACCCGCTCCACCCGGTGGTCGGCGCTCTTGCGCAGCACCAGCTTCGCCCGCCCCCGCGTCGGCAGGATGTTGTCGATCAGGTTCCGCTCGTTGATCGACGTCCAGATCTCCTCGGCCAGCCCGCGCGCCGCGTCGTCCGACAGCGAGGCGAACCGGTGGAAGTAGGACTGCGGATCGCTGAACGCCGTCGAACGCAGCGCCAGGAACCGGTCGGTGTACCACCGCTTCAGATCCGAGCGGCGCGCGTCGAGGTAGATCGAGAAGTCCAGGAAGTCCGACGCCGCCATCGAGGCGCGCCCGTCGGCCCGCGTCCGGGCCGGCTGGAGCAGGTTCAGCCCCTCCACCAGCAGGATGTCCGGCCGCCGCACCTCGACGCACTCGCCGGGCATGATGTCGTACTCCAGATGCGAGTACACCGGCGCCGCGACCGACGCCTGGCCGGACTTCACCGCCGACAGGAAACGCAGGAACGCGCGCTGGTCGTAGGACTCCGGGAAGCCCTTGCGGCCCATCAGCCCGCGCTTCTCCAACACCGCGTTCGGATGCAGGAACCCGTCGGTGGTGATCAGGCCCACCTCGGGATGTTCGGGGCTGCGCGCCAGCAGCTCGCGCAGCGTCCGGGAGAACGTCGACTTGCCCACCGACACCGAACCGGCGATGCCGATCACGAACGGCGGCGCGGTCTGCGGCGTCCACTGCCCCTGCCGGTCACCGCCCCCGGCGCCGGCCGCGAACGAGGCGATGGTGCCGCGCAGATTCGCCGTCGAGCGCACATACAAGCTCAACAACTGCGTCAGCGGGAGGTAGACGTCGCGGACCTCGTCGATGTCGGTCACGTCGAGCAGCCCGCGCAGGCGCTCGATCTCCGGCTCGGTCAGCGGAAGCGGAGTGCGGTCTCTCAAGGCTGCCCACTCGTCTCGGCTGAACTGCAAGAACGGGTTGGGCGCGGGAGGCGCGGTAGGCGCGGCAGGTGCGGCCTGGGCCTGGGCACTGGTCACCCGTTCACCCTACCCACTGGTAGTGGAGCCTTGATCGGGGCGTATTGGTCTGTACCAATCGAGGTCAGCCGGTATACCACTATGCTCCTCCCCATGTGCGGAATCGTGGGTTACGTAGGCTCCCAGCAAGCCCTGGGTATCGTCGTCGAGGGGCTGCGCCGGATGGAGTACCGGGGATACGACTCGGCGGGCATCGCCGTGGTCGACCGCTCCTCCGGGGAAGCGCGGCTGGCCGGCGCCAAGAAGGCCGGGAAGCTGGCGAACCTGGAGAAGGAGCTCACGGCCCGGCCGCTCCCGGCCTCCACCACCGGCCTGGGCCACACCCGCTGGGCCACCCACGGCGGCCCCACCGACGGCAACGCCCACCCGCACTTCAGCGCACCGGCCGAGGGCGTCTACACCGACACCACCGGCAAGGTCGCCGTCATCCACAACGGCATCATCGAGAACTTCGCCCGCCTGAAGGCCGAACTCCTCGCCGACGGCGTGGAGTTCCTCAGCGAGACCGACACCGAGGTGGTCGCGCACCTGCTGGCCCGCGACTACGCCGCGGTCGCCGCCGACGGCGGCGCCGGCGACCTCGGCGCGGCCATGCGCCGCGTCGTCAACCGGCTCCAGGGCGCCTTCACCCTGGTCGCCGTGCACGCCGACGCCCCCGACGTGGTGGTCGGCGCGCGCCGCAACTCCCCGCTGGTGATCGGCGTGGGCGAGGGCGAGGCGTTCCTGGCCTCCGACGTCTCGGCGTTCATCGCGCACACCCGCGAGGCCATCGAGATGGGCCAGGACCAGGTCGCCGAGGTGTTCCGGGACGGTTCGGTGAAGCTCACCACCTTCGACGGCGCCGAGGTCGAGGGCAAGCGGTTCCACGTCTCCTGGGACGCCTCGGCCGCCGAGAAGGGCGGCTACGACTGGTTCATGCAGAAGGAGATCGCCGAGCAGCCGCAGGCGGTCGCCGACACGCTGCTGGGCCGGGTGAACGGCGACGGCAAGCTCAAGCTCGACGAGATGCGGCTGTCCGAGGAGGAGCTGCGGGCCATCACCAAGATCATCGTGGTCGCCTGCGGCACCGCCTACCACGCCGGCCTGATCGCCAAGTACGCGATCGAGCACTGGACCCGCGTCCCGGTCGAGGTCGAGCTCGCCAGCGAGTTCCGCTACCGCGATCCGATCCTCACCAAAGACACGCTGGTGATAGCGATCTCGCAGTCCGGCGAGACCATGGACACCCTGATGGCCATCCGCCACGCCCGCGAGCAGCACTCCCGGGTGCTGGCGATCTGCAACACCAACGGCTCCACCATCCCGCGAGAGTCCGACGCCGTGGTCTACACCCACGGCGGCCCGGAGATCGGCGTGGCCTCCACCAAGGCGTTCCTGACCCAGCTCACCGCCTGCTACATCGTCGGCCTGTACCTGGCCCAGGTGCGCGGCGTGAAGTTCAACGACGAGGTGGCCGAGGTCCTGACCCAGCTGTCGGAGTCGCCGGCGGCGATCGCCGAGACGCTGAACCGCATGGACCCGGTGCGCAAACTGGCGCGCTCCATGGTCGGGGCCAGGACGGTGCTGTTCCTGGGCCGGCACGTCGGCTACCCGATGGCGCTGGAGGGCGCGCTCAAGCTCAAGGAGCTGGCCTACATCCACGCCGAGGGGTTCGCCGCCGGCGAGCTCAAGCACGGCCCGATCGCCCTGATCGAGCGGGACCTGCCGGTGGTGGTCGTGGTGCCGTCCCCGAAGCGGCCGCTGCTGCACGACAAGATCGTCTCCAACATCCAGGAGGTGCGGGCCCGCGGCGCCAAGACCATCGTCATCGCCGAGGACGGCGACGAGGCGGTGGCGCCGTACGCGGACTTCCTGTTCCACGTCCCCGAGCTGCCGATCCTGCTCCAGCCGCTGGTCGCCACGGTGCCGCTGCAGGTGTTCGCGGCCGAACTCGCCGACGCGCTGGGCTATGACGTCGACCAGCCGCGTAACCTGGCGAAGTCGGTCACGGTGGAGTAGGCGCCAGTAAGGACACGTGCATGATCCTGGGTGTGGGCATCGACGTCGTCGACGTCGAACGGTTCGCGGCGTCGATCGCCCGCACACCGGCGCTGCGCGAGAAGTTGTTCACCCCCGCCGAGCGCGAACGCGGCACGGCGTCGCTGGCCGCGCGGTTCGCGGCCAAGGAGGCGCTGGCGAAGGCGCTGGGGGCGCCGCGCGGTCTGCGCTGGCACGACGGCGAGGTGGTGACGCTGCCGGACGGCCGCCCGGAACTGCGGGTGACCGGGACGGTGGCGGCGCTGGCGCAGGAGCGGGGGATCCGGACGTTCCACGTGTCGCTGTCGCATGACGCCGGGATCGCCTCGGCGGTGGTGATCGCCGAGGCCTGAGGCCTGAGGCCTGAGGTCTGAGACCTGAGACCTGAGACGTTGCCTGGAACCGGCCGACCGGCGACCGGCTCCAGGCACGTTTTCGTTCAGCGCCGCTGATGCTCCTGCCGGCGCTGCGCCGGTCCTAGTGCTTCCCGGCAGTCCGCTCGATCGTGAAGTGGTCGAGCTGCGCGCCGCTCTCGGCCAGCGCCGTCACCTTCAGCGTGGTCGTGCGCCCCGCCCGCGCGGGCGTGACGTCCACCCGCAGGAACGAGTAGCCGGTGTACCGGGCCCGGGACCAGCCGACGGTCTCGGCGATCTTGCCGCCGCCCTTGGCCCAGTGGTACGTCGCGACCGAGTCCAGCGGGGACACGTGGCCCTCGTAGGAGTCCGGCACCGGGAACGAGTACAGGCTGCGGCCCGCGGCCCCGGCGGTCGCGTAGACCACGCCGCCGTCGGCCGGGTAGTGCGTGCTGCCGGCCGGCAGGGCCTTCTTCACCGTGTTGTTCAGGATCACATCGGTGCGCTCGTACACGTGGTTGTGGCCGTTGATGACCAGGTCCACCTTGTGCTGCTCGAACAGCGGCACCCACTGGTCCCGGACGCCGCCGTCGGAGGCGTGCTGGTTGGTGGTGGAGAACGCGCAGTGGTGGAAGAACACGACGATGAAGTCGATGTCCGGGCGGCGGCGGAAGTCCGACAGCTGCTGCTCCAGCCACCGGGTCTGCTTGCCGCCGGTGATGCCGAAGTTCACCGGGATCTCGTAGGACACGTCGTTCGGGTCCAGGGAGATGACGGCGGTGTTCCCGTACACGAAGGAGTAGATGCCGGGGGCGTTGACCGGGTCCGGGCCGTTGGCGATGAAGTCGAAGCGGGCGACGTCGCCGCCGTAGCCGTTGGGGGAGTACCAGGCTTCCATGTCGTGGTTGCCGACGCCGACCATCCACGGCACGGTCTTGGCCACCGACTCGGTCTGGAACAGGAACGAGTCCCAGGTGCGGGCGTCGTACTGGGAGGCGTCGGCGGGCAGGCCCTGGCCGGCCGGGTCGCCGTAGGCGATGTCGCCGGCGTGCAGGTGGAAGGCCGGGTTCTGGGCCAGGATCACGCTGTCGTTGCCCAGCGCGTGGTAGCTGACGCCCTGGTCGCCGAAGGCGGTGAAGGTGAACGGATCGGCCGCCTCGCTGCCGTGCCGGCTCGGGCGCGGGCCGGTGGTGAACGTGCCCAGGGTGCCGATGTTCTGCACCGCCGCCGGGTCGAACCCGTCGTGGCCGACCCCGTAGAAGTAGGTGGTCTCCGGCTCCAGGTGGTCGATCGCCACGTGGTGGTAGAACTGGTCCACCGCCGAGCCGGTGGTGACCAGGGCCGGGGTGTGCAGGGCCCGGGTCTCGGCGGTGATCTTGTGGCCCAGCTCCAGCGGCGAGCGGCCGAACCGCAGGTAGGGGCGGCTCACCGGGACCGGCGTCTGCCACGCCACCCGGAACTGGCTGCTCGGGTCGGCGCCGAAGGCCAGGTGCCGGCCGTAGGGGGCGACCAGGGCGCCGTCGCGGGCGCCGGAGCCCGGGCGGCCGTAGAACGCCGGCGACCTCTGCGCGGCTGCGGCCGGCCCGTCCTGGT
>JABFXP010000676.1 GCA_013361685.1 Catenulispora sp. | reverse complement strand
GGGAGTGGGTGCGGCGGGAGCGGCTGCGTCAGCTACACGGCGCCTCGAGCAGAACACCGCCACCGCGCTTGCCCCGCATCTGTCTGTCGCGATCGACTCCTCCGGACAGGCTCATTTGGCGGGTCTGCGAACGATCACGGACCCCGACCGCGGTGTCTGGACCCACGAGGTCGTGGTGACGAGCGAGCGACCCGACGGCTCGTTCCAGCCCTGGGCCAGCCTCGGTGCCCCGCAGGGGACCAGGACGAAGGACGCGCACGCGGTCGGGTGTCCCGAGGCGGTGGTGGACGGTCGCGGGGTGCTGCACGTGTTCGTCCGCAACGCGGACAAGGCGGTCTCCTGGCGCCACCGCGACCTGGCCGAACCCGGCTCGGCGTGGAGCGACTGGCGCGACATAGGCGGCCATCGGATCCGCGACGGCCTGACGGCGACCGTCACTCGAACGGGGGCGGTCGAGCTCAACGCCAACGGCCACGAGTTCTGGAGCTGGCTCATCGTCGACGGCGACACCGATCCGCAGGCCGTGCGCACCTTCCTGCCGCCGCTGGGCGATCCGCCGACGGTCCGCACGCTCAGCGACGGCGTCACTCTGATGGCGGCACGGCAGGCGGACACCGGCGACCTGACGGTCCGCTCGCGCCCGCACGGCGGCGCCTGGGGCCGGAAGGTGACGAGCCTCGGCAGCACCGGCGGGTTCGGTGTGATGGCGTTGCAACCGCACCGCAACGGTGTGTTCCTGGCGCAGCGGGGACGGCACGGCTTGGTGGAGACCGTGTGGCAGCCGCACATCGACCGCACCGATGGCGTACGGCGGTGGCTCAGCGGACCGGGGCCGATCCAGCGACCGGCGTTGGCGGTCGACGCACGGGGTCTGGTCGTGGTGGCCGCGGTCGGACCGGACGGGGCGCTGTACACGGCGCGGATCGACGCCGAGGAGCCGCCGAGGACGCTGGATTGGCGAGCCTGGAGGGCATAAGCCAATAAAGGGCGATGGAGACATATAGAGGCATATGCCTATGGCAGGGTACGTCAGTGGCGTAAATCGGTCGCGCAAGCAGGTCGACAATCGCAGGGCAAAGAGCAGAGGGCGCCTCAGAGCATGGCAGGCGCCCAGTCCAGCCAAGCACCATGCGGTCCGGCCGTACCCAGCGAGAAGCATCGCTCACGACCTGCCTGGAACAGCACGGCGCCCAGCGACTCGACCGGCGGTGCGGACGGATCCGCGGCAGGCCGTGGCGTGAACAAGCCAAGGCCGACCGATTCCGGCTCCTTCAAAATCAGCACCAAGTCCTGCCGCGCCCCCAGAGTCCTGACGAGGTCGACGAACGTGGCGCGAGCCTCGGCGTCGAAGTGCGCCAGGGTGTTGGAGACGAAGACGCACGGGACCGCGGGGGACGCCACCGTGCCGACCGCCGCGGGAAGGATGTCGAGCGCGTCGCCTTTGCGCAGCCGCGCCGGAAAGCGTGACGCCATGGCCAGGGCCGCATCCAGGCGGGTCCTTCGGTCGGCCTCCTCGGGCCAGACCTGCGCACGCAACCAGGCCCGGGTCTCGTCGTCGGCCGGGTTCAGGGGATTCACGTCGAGGCCGACCCGCGAGGAGATGCGCAGGTCCTTGGTGACGAGGGGCGCGAGCGTTTTGGCGGTCGCGGTGCCCCGGATCGGGCAGCGCAACGTCGGTGCCGGGACCGGGTCGCGGTCGTCGGTGCTCACCGTGGGCGGACGCTCTAGTACCGAGCCGTCGCCGAAGGTGTATTCGTAGCCGTAGCGGTCCGGATACAGCAGCAGGCCCGCGCTGGTCCCGACTTCGATCAGGCCCAGGGGCCGCCCCAGTCCGGCCTGGGCCCAGCCGAACGCCGGCCGTAGCTGCGCGGCCCGTAGCGGCTCGTTGCTCTGGGTGTCCCGATTGGCCAGCAGCTCGGCGATCTGGTTTCGATGGCCGAGCACGAACGCCTCGAACGCTTTCGCCAGCTCCGCGTCCGGCGCGCGGTCGCCGCCGAACGACGCGTAGTAGGCGGCCAGCGGGTCGTCATCGTGGTCGGCGAGCACCCGCTGCACGGCGGCGAAGCAGAGTGGCACGTGTCCGTCTCCAGCGGCCTCGAACACCTCCCGCAACTGCGGATCGTCGCAGACCTGCTGGGCCAGGGCCGCGTAGAGCGGCGAGGTGCCAGCCGTTTCTGAGGTCGCGAAGTTGCGGAAGCTGTCGGCGCACATGCCTGACACTGTAGATCGAGATTCCTTTGCCAACGCTTTACAACCGGTCCGCAGTCCCGGTCGTCTCTCCCCGTGATTCCGCACCGCCGGATCCACGATGGATCGATTGAAGAGAGAGCCCCATATGCGTACTCGGAGTTTGTTCACAACCCTGGCCTGCACCGCTGTGCTGGTCGGCGCCGGAGCGGAATCGGCTTTCGCCGACGCCTCCAGCTCGCCCGCCGCCACGCCCACCACCGCGCCCAGCTCCTCGACCACGGCGTCCGCGCCCGGCAATCCCCCCACCGCCGTCCCCAGCGTCCCGGCCACGACGACGACCATGGCCCGGCCCACCACGGCCCCCAGCGGCGCGGTCAACCCCACCGCGGCTCCGGGCGTCCTGCCTGCCATCACGCCCACCCCTGCGGACGGCAGGCAGATCACCGCGGTTCCGTCCGGAGCACCGAACACCGGCGTGCCGACGGCGTCGTCGGGCGGCCATGGCGAGGCTGCGACGGTCGGCGCCGGTCTGGTCATGCTGCTGGGCGGCTCGGGCACCTTCGTGCTCCGCCGCCGGCTCAAGGGTCAGGGCTGACCTTGCGCTCAGTGTGGACCCGCAGGTGGCCGGTGCTGCTGGCCGCCTGCATGCTGGCGGCCGGGTGCGGTGCGGCTTCGGGAGCGGCCGCGGGCGGGGGTGGGACGACCTCGGGCGGGAGTACACCTGTTTCGTCAGGGTCCTCCCCCACGGCGGCTGCCGCACCGGCTGCGTCGGCGAGCGGCGCGGCGGGCTCGACCGGTTCGACCGGCAATGCGGCGAACGGCTCGACCACCGGCGCGATCGCGCGTTCCGTTCCGGTGCGTCTGCAGATCCCCGACATCGGCGTCGACACCCCGGTCATCTCGCTCGGCCTCGCAGCCGACGGCACGGTCCAGGTTCCACCGATCGAGCACGACAGCCCCGCCGGCTGGTACCGCGGTTCGCCCACTCCGGGGCAGACCGGGCCGTCGGTCATCCTCGGCCATGTGACGGTCGGCCAGTACGGGGACGGTGTCTTCCGGCAGCTGGCGCAGCTGCGGCCGGGGGCTCGCGTGGTGGTCCGGCTGGAGGACGGCGCCTCGGCGACCTTCGCCGTGGACGCCGTGCAGACCGTCGCGAAGGACCAATTCCCGACCCAGAAAATCTATGGGAACGTCGACCGGCCGGAATTGCGTCTGATCACTTGTGGGGGACCGCGGACCAATGATGGTTACCGCGACAACGTGGTGGTCTTCGCGTCCCTGACCGGCACCCCGGGTTAGGTCCGGCGGGTTCCGTCACCTTCCGAGCACCTGGAGAGAGTTGAGCCGGTCCAAGGATTCCGGAGAGAAGAGTCGGGCGGCGTCCGAACTCTTCACCGACCTCTACCCCGGCCTCGCCGGCTGGTGCCGTCGTCTGGTCGACGACGACGGCACCGCCCACGAGATCGCCTCCGAGGCGTTCACACGCCTGTGGGGACACTGGACCGCGGTGCGGGAGCCTCGCGGCTTCCTCTACGTCACGGCGGCGAACCTGGTGCGCGACCACTGGCGCAAGCTGGATCGCGAGCGCCGGGCGCTGCGGCAGGTCACGGCGGAGGCGGAGGCGGCGCGGTGGCAGGAGGGGGCCGATGTGTCCGTTCCGGTGCGGATGCTGGTGCGGTCGCTGCCCGAGCGGCTGCGCACGCCGGTTCTGCTGTACTACTACGCCGATCTCTCGGTGCGCGAGATCGCGCAGCTGACCAGGCGAAAAGAAGGCACGGTCAAATCCGATCTACACGCGGCACGGGAACTCCTGCGGGCCGGACTCGGAGGACATCTTGATCACACTCATTGAGCCCGACGACGACCACGACGACCACGAAGACAGCGAACTGGCCGCGTTGCTGCGTCCCGGGGTCGTGGTGCTGGCGCCGCTGCCGGGGTCGTTCCAGCAGATCCGGCGACGCGCTGCGCGTCGGCGTCTGGTGCGGGCCGCGGCTGCGGTCGGGGCGGGGGCGGCTGTGACGGTCGCTGTGGTCGGTTTTGCCTTGTGGCCGTCCGGCAGCACGCTTGGGCCGGCGCCGGTGACGCCGCTCGGGCCACCGGTTCAGACGGCTGTCACGCCTGCTCCCGACTCCACTCCCAGCGTTAGCAGTACTCCTACGCCCGCTGGCCCTCCCACTACTACGAAGGCGACGCCTCACGACACCGTGCTACCTGCTATCGCTGGAACGCCGAGCACGTTGCCGACGTCCAGCACCGGCATGGGCCCCGCCGTACCTCAAGGGCCGATGACCAGTGCGCCGTCGCGTAATGTGCCGACTACGTCGCCGGTCGGGCCGCCGCCGATCTCCTCGAGCACCACTTCGAGTCCTGGCGCGATCCGCCCCACCGCCAATCCGACCATCAGCCCCAGTACTGGTGCGACGCCCAGGACTCCTTAGGCCGATCGGATGAACTCCATGCGCCTGTATGCAGCGAGTCTCTCGAGGTCTCGTTAGCACCGGCAGAAGTTGCCGGAAGTCGCAGGAGGATGAAGATGGCACCGTCGCCGGCTCCGGCCACGACTATCGGGGGCGACGTAGTGGTGGCCGCCTCGGCGACGGCGACGGAAGCAGCCACGGCGACCGGTCGGCGTGGGCGCCTCAGCGGCGGCAACCGTTGTCGTCGCGCATGGTGGACCGCGTTCGTTGCCCTGTTCCTGATGATGGCCGGCTGGGCGGTCGCCATGCCCGAGGGCGGGAACTCGGACGAAGTCGCCCACATCGAACGCGCTTACGCGGCCGCGACCGGTCAGGTGGTGGGCGCGCCGTCGAGGGACACGCTAAACCGTCCTGCTGCCACGTTCGCGGTGCCGGCGTCGCTGATTCCCCGTGACGTCGAGTGCATGTACCGGTCTCGGACGTCTGCGGCCTGCCTCAGTTTCCCCACCACTCGCAACTTCGTGAAAGTCAACTCCTGGACCGGCCGCTACAACCCTTTGTATTACTTGCCGACCGGCATCCCCATGGCCATCAGCCCGACCTTCGCCGGCGTGGTCGCCGGACGGCTGGTTTCCGCGCTGATGTGTGCCGCCGTCCTGGCTTCGGCGTTCTCCGCCGCAGTGCGGATGGGTTCGCGGCTCTTGAACGCCGCCGTGTTGCTGGCGATCACGCCTGCCGCTTTGGACTTGTGCGGCGCGATCAACCCTAACGGGATGGAGATCGCCGCCGCGGTGCTGATGTGGACCAGTGGCCTCGTTCTGATCAGGCGAGGCGATGCGCTGTCGGCGTCCGACCGGGCCAGGCTTCGGGCGATGTTCGTCGTTGCCGCGTGCATCCTGTTGGTAGTTCGCGCGCTCGGTCCGCTTTGGTTCGGCCTGAGCATCTGCGCTCTTGCGCTTGTTCTAGGTCGGCGACGCACGTGGGAGGTGTTGCGCAGCCGGCCGATTTGGCCGGCTGCGCTCATCGGCGGCGCGGGCGTCGTCGGCGTCGCCTGGAACATGGTGGCCGACAACTACAGCTACTATCCGATGCAGTCCACCACGGACAATCTGTATCGCAATGGCCTGTTGTTCCACAGCACCGCGAGCAACCTCGCGATGCTCTTGGAAAACGGCGTCGACACCTGGATCCGGGAAGACGTCGGCGTAGCCGTGGAATCGGCCTCGATCACCCCCTGGGTTCTGGTGCTGCTCTGGCTCATGCCGGTGTCCGCACTCATCGCCGCCGGGCTGCTGAGCACCACGAGAAACCACCGCATCGCGATCCTCGCGGTCGTCGTGGCCCCGTTCGCCGTGACGGCCTACGTGGAGCTGTCGTACGTCCGCATGCTCGGCTGGACTCAGAACGGCCGCTACTTCCTACCGCTGTCTGTCGGAGCCGTCCTCATCGCCGCCGCAGTCGCTCCCCGTTTCCCCAAATCCTGGAACGTCGCACCCAGAGTCATCCGAACCACGGTCGTGATCACCGGAATCTGTCACCTGGCGTCCCTGGCCATCGTCCTCTCGCGATTCAAGTCCGGCTTCACCTCAGCCCCGAACCCGCTCGGCGGCTCATGGCACCCGCCGTTCGGCACCGCCGTGCCGTTCGTCCTCATGGTCGCCGGGCTCATGGTTCAGTCGCGGGCGATCTTCTCGCGGGCGTCGCGGTAGGCGATGTCGAAGGCCTCGGCCGCGCTTGCCGCGATGTCGGGCTCCACGCCGGTGCCTTCCCAGTTGGTTCCGGTGATCGGGTTGATCGAGCGGGCGTTGGGGACGGTGACGGCGATGCGCGGCGTCAGGGGATACCACTCGGTGGGGTGGGCGCCGCCGCGGGTTGTCTCGCCGATCAGGGTCGCGCGCTGTTGGGTCTTCAGGTTGTAGGCGAGTTCTTCGGCGCCGGAGAAGGTCATCGCGCTGGTGAGGACGTAGACCGGGCGGTCGAGGTAGCGCCGGCCGTTGACGTGGGCCAGGGTCCAGTACTGGCGGGTGATGTCTTCGACGCGGGAGTAGACGTCGTTGAGGTGGGTCTCGTCGTTGGGGAAGAGGTAGCTGCACCAGAGCTGGACGCCGTTCGGGGCGCCGCCGCGGTTGGCGCGGAGGTCGATGATCAAAGCCTCGGTGTTCACGATCAGTTCCATGGCCGCGGCGATGGCGGGGGCGCCTGCCGCAGCGTCGGGGACCAGCGTCAGGTCGAGGTAGCCGACGTTGCCCTCCAGTCGCTCGACGCGGCGGATGCCGTAGTTCTCCTTCAGCATCAGCGCGGCGAACATCGCGTCGGTGTCCTCTTTGTCCTGCTCGTCGAGGTCCATCGGCTCGTCGTTCCACATCAGGCGGAGGTGCTTGTCGGCGCAATGCTTGAAGAAGATCTCGGTGACGCGGGTGCACAGGGCCGGACCGTCGAGATCGTCGAACTCGCCGGCTGCCAGGGCCGCGGTGACGGCTTCGGCGGCGAGGGCGCCCTTGTCGGGGAATATGTACTCGTCGGTGAGACGCTTCAGGGCCGCTTCGATGATCTCTGGAGTCTGCATGGCCGGAACCTACAGCAGGATCGGGACTGAATGACTGGTTGCAGGCGTACGCCTCAGCGCTGGGTCCTGTAGCGGTTCATGTGCGCCACACCATTCGTGGATGTAGTCGTCGTAGGGATCGGCGCCAGAGCGGTACGGCTTGCGCCGTCGTGCGTTGCAGCGTGTGGCACAGGCGCCAGGCTTCGGCCGCTGTCTCGGGATGGGTGCCTTGGCCTGCGAAGCGGGCGTGGTCGACGATGCGCGCCAGGTTCGCCAGGTCGGGAGCCGTTTCGGTGCCCAGCTCGGTGGCGGCCAGGGCTGCTATTTCGGGAGCGGTGAGCGAAGCGAAGGCTGGTTGCGGTGGGGCAAGGGGCCGGATGTAGGTGATGGCTTGGTGCCACGCGGCGAGAACTCGCTTGGTGGGGTCCGGGTGGTTTCGTCTGCGGGACCGACGAAGGACCGGCGCTGTCAGAACCAAAGCAAGGTAGGCGAGAAGTAAGGCAGCGGCTGCCACGGCGGTCAATGGGAGTAGGGCGCTGGTGCCGGATGCCGTGGCGGGCTTGGGCGAGATGGCGGCGGGCGCCGGGGCGTCAGCCGGCGCCGGTTGGGAAGCCTGGTCCGCGGTCTGCTGGTCCAGGTTCTTGCGATCGTCGCTGCCGCCGGCCGGGGGCTTGTTCGTGGTCTGCGACGCGCTCTGCTGGTCGGGCGTCGGGTAGAAGGGGACCCAGCCGATTTTGTCGAAACGCACTTCCGGCCAGGCCAGGACGTCGCCGGCGTGGACGTGCCAGACGCCGTCCTGGTCGGTGCCCGGTTTGAAGCCGACGACGACGCGGGTGGGCAGGGCCAGCGTTCGGGCCATCACCGCGAAGGCTGTGGCGAACTGCTCGGACGTACCGCGGTGGGTGGTGTCCAGGAAGAACTGGAGGGATCTGTAGGTGTGCCCGGGAATCGCGGTGATGTCGACGGATTCGTTCTTCTGCAGGTACTGCTCGAGCATCGCCGCCTGCTGGAAGGGGCTGACGGCGCCGGCTGTGGCTTGCTGCGCCAACTGCTTCAGGTCGTCGTAGGCGTCGAGTTCCTGGCCGGTGGCGTCGGTCGTCGGCAGGGCCAGTGCGGTGGTGGCCTCGGCGTCGGAGGCGGCGCTTGCGGAGCGGAGCTGGGCCGCCGCCGGTTGGGGTGTCGCGGAGTCGACGCTGTAACTCAGGCCATTGTGAAGCGGATCGATGTTGAGCAGTTCGCCGCTGGTCGGGTCCACGAGGGCGGAGGTTCCGGCGACGGCTGTCGGCCGGTCGGCGGCCGGGAGCCAGGGGCCGGTGAGCGCCGCGATGGTCACCTGCTGGGAGCGGCGGACTGACGTGGCGCTCTCGGTGAGCGGGTCGGCGGGGACTCGGCCGCCGGTGGGTACGTAGCGGTCTGAGCTGGTCCAGGTGATGCCGTCGAACGTGTCGAACACCGCCAGGCGCCAGTTCTGCGATTGCGCCGAGCGGACGGTGAACAGCTCGGTGTCAGGGTTCTGCAACCAGGCGGGGATCTCGTCGAGCGGGCTGATCGCCTTTTGCAGGCGTGGAGGCGGCGGCGTCACCTTCGATCGGAGGCTGAAGGGCTGCGCGTCGGCGATCTGTGGGAGGTGCGGTGTGGCCAGCGCTGCCAGGGCGGTGATCGCCGCGGCTACGCCCGAGGCGGCGACGGCACGGAGTTTGAGCCCGCCGCGGAGGGCGATCGTGAAGCCGCACACGATGGTGAAGGCGATGGCGATCAGAAGGTTGGATCCGGGTGCGCCGGCGTCGAGGGCGAGCGCGAGTCCGAGCAGGGCGAGCGCCGGGATGAGGCTGACGGCGACCTTGCGCGTGCGCAGAACGGTTTCGGCGGTGGCGTAGGACGCGAGCCAGGTTGCCGCGCTCACGGTCACGAGGGTCTCGGCGCGGCCGGGCAGCGGTGGCACCGTTGTCAGCATTGTCTTCCAGCCGTCGTGCAGGCCGAGGACGGCGGC
>JABFXP010000211.1 GCA_013361685.1 Catenulispora sp. | reverse complement strand
GGGCCCCGCGCCCGCTGCGCTTCGTGGCCGTCGGCGGTTCCGGACCGCGGGTGCTGGAGATCGACCCGGCCCAGCGCCGGGTGCGGACCGGCGCCGGCCGGGACCGGGACGAGGCCCACCTGACCCCGACCGAGTTCGATCTGCTGGCCTGCCTGGCCGGGCAGCCCCGCACCGTGCTGAGCCGGGAGAAGCTGCTCGCCGAGGTGTGGGACTGGCTGGACGCCTCGGGCACCCGGACCGTGGACAGCCACGTGAAGGCGGTGCGGCGCAAGATCGGCGCGGAGTGGATCCGCACGGTCCACGGCGTCGGCTACGCCCTGGAGGCCGAGCCCGCGGCCGACGAACCGCTGGAGACGGCCGGGTGATGCGCCGATGAGCACCGACGTCAGGCACCACCACGATCCGCCGGCCGCGAGGCCGGACGAGCATGAGCACGACTACGACCAGGATTACGACCAGGATCACGGACAGCGGCACGGCGCCGGACGCGGTCCCGGCCGACGGAACCGGCCCGCCTCGGCGCGCGCGGGTCGCCGGTGGCGCTGGCCGCTGCTCCCGCGCGAGGGCCGCGACCGGGCGCCGATGCGGGCCAGCGCGATGAAGATGGGCGGCACGGTCATCGACCGCGCCCGCGAGGTCCGCCCCCTGGACCGCTTCCACAGCATCAAGGTCAAGCTCGGCGTGCTGGTGGTGGCGTCGGTGTCGGTGGCCGGCTGCTTCACCGCGATCGGCGTGTCGGCCGGCATCCAGGCCCGCTACGTGGTCAGCGTCGCGGTGATCCTGTCGCTGATCGTGACCCAGATCCTGGCGCACGGCATGACCAGCCCGCTGCGGTCGATGGCCGACGCCGTGGAGCGCATCGCCCGCGGCGACTACAGCCGCCGGGTCACCGCCGCCACCTCCCGCGACGAGGTGGGGCAGCTGGCCGCCGCGTTCAACCTGATGGCCGCCGACCTGGAGGCGGTGGACCGGCAGCGCAAGGAGCTGATCGCCAACGTCTCGCACGAGCTGCGCACCCCGATCTCGGCGCTGCGCGCGGTGCTGGAGAACGTGGTGGACGGCGTCACCGAGCCGGACCCGCCGACCATGCAGCTGGCGCTGGAGCAGGCCGAGCGGCTGGGCCGGCTGGTCACCACGCTGCTGGACCTGTCCCGGATCGACGCCGGCGCGGTCGAGCTGGACCGCGAGGACGTGGCGCTGGAGGAGTTCCTCGGCACCGTGGCCCGGGAGGCCACGGTGAAGATGCTGGCCCGCGGGCACGGCGGCGAGAGCCAGCAGGGCGGCGACCTCAGCGGCGACCTCAACGCCGTCCGGGCCCGGCCGCGGACCGTGGTCGACGTCCTGCCGCCGGCGCTGACCGTGCGCGCCGACCGCGAGCGGCTGCACCAGGTGGCGGCCAACCTGCTGGACAACGCGCTGCGGCACTCCCCGCCGGAGGGCACCGTGACGCTGCGGGCCCGGCGCCTGGAGCCCGGCGGCGTCCGGATCGAGGTCTGCGACGAGGGCCCGGGCATCCCGCCCGGCGAGCGGGTCCGGGTGTTCGACCGCTTCGACCGCGGGTCGCGGCAGGCCGCCGACGGCGGCACCGGGCTGGGGCTGGCGATCGCCCGCTGGGTGGTGGACCTGCACGGCGGCCGGATCTCGGTGGCCGAACCGGGCGAGGAGACCGGCCAGAGCGGTCCGGCGCAGCCGCCGGGCCCGGCGGAGGGCTCCGCTGCCCGGCGTTCACCGGGTTGTGTCATCCGCGTTGATTTGCCGTAACCGGGTGAGCCGCGCGTCAACCCGGCGACTCCGGGGGCGTTCGCGGGGGTGACGGCCCGGCGTGATTCTGGTCACTCCGGACTAGGGATCGTAGCCAGATGGAGGGATTTTCCCCGGTCACCGGTGTGATCAGTGCCTCTAACCCGAGGCGCGCCTGCACGAAACCCTCATACCGGCGTACCCTGGATGACCGCTATGACGTCCACGTTCGGACCCGTCCGTGGACGCTGTGCACTCCTATACGCACCCACGCGGAAGAGGGCGGAAACCGCCGTGTCGCCACAGCCGTCGCAGCAGGCACCCACCACCGATCAGACTGCCGGTACCCCGGGTTCCACGCCCGGCCACACCCTGGCCGAGTTCGGCCCGAACGAGTGGCTGGTGGACGAGATCTACCAGCAGTTCCTGCGCGACCCGGAGAGTGTCGACCGCGCGTGGTGGGACTTCTTCAACGACTACCAGCCCACGGACAGCTCTGCCGCCGCGCAGGCTCTTGCCCCCGTTGCGAAGGTTGATAACCCCGAAGTGACTGTGACCTCCGACACATCGGCCCCCGCCCAAGCCGCCGCCGCTCCGGCGGCGCCAGCCGCCCAGCCGACGGTGCCCGCTCCGGCCCAGGCCCCCGCGCAGG
>JABFXP010000470.1 GCA_013361685.1 Catenulispora sp. | reverse complement strand
GACCGGCGTCAGGCCCGGTCCCGCTCCAGTGTCCGCGCGGCGCGCCGGAGCAGACGGGGAATGGTGAGCTGGTGTATGGGCTGCGCCAGCCGCCAGAACAGCCGGCCGACCGGGTTGTTGAAGCGCACCGCGGTCGCCCACAGCACACCGGTCTCGTTCACCACGGCGACGTTATAGGCGGTGATCAAGCCGGAGCGCGACTCCAGGAGCAGCGACTCGCCCTCCTTCCCGAAGCCCGGCGCGGGACCGGAGATCCGCCAGCCGAGGATGTGCTCGCCGGAGGGCCGCGGTCCCAGCCGCAGCCGCAGCACCTGAGTCCAGCCCAGCACCACGAAGCCGCGCACCGGGGCCGGCGCCCCCTCGAACACGGCCCGCCCCCACTGCTCGGCGGTCTTGGACTTCGCGTCCGGAGCCGACAGCTCGCACGCCCACGAGTAGTGAGAGCCAGCGAACTCCTCGCCGTCCAGCAGGGATTTCGGTACCGGGACCCGTCGTGTCTGACGACTTGCCATCTACCGCGTTCTCCTCTTTGTCGGCGAAGAGTGGAACTCCTGGTTTCACAGAGGTCATATTCAGTGCTCGATGAGCGTACCCCGCACATACTGTGGCATCGGCCAAGCGGCGGAAGCAGCGGCCGCGGGCTGAGGTGGCGGGGGCGCCGATCCAGGGCTTGCCGGGGCCGCACGGTGGGACCGCAGGCTGGGCCTCCGCCATGGAACAGACAGCTGTCGCGACCTCCAAGGGGCACGCTGTGTAGTTGGATGACAACCACCACCGTGGCGCTCATTGCGGCCCGGCGGAATTCCTGGGGCCCTCGACACTGCTGTACGTCCCATCGCCCACAAACCGGGCGTGACGACCGGCAGCACCCGAGAACCTCACCCGGAGGACTGACTATATGAATGCCAGACCCTTGACGCTGATGGCGGTTCACGCCCACCCCGACGACGAGGCCACCGGGACCGGGGGTGTCCTCGCCCGATATGCGGCCGAGGGCGTTCGCACGGTCCTCGTCACCTGTACCGACGGGCGGTGCGGCGACGGACCGGGCGGCGTCAAGCCGGGCGAGCCCGGCCACGACCCCGAGGCCGTCGCCGCGATGCGACGGCAGGAGCTCGAAGCCAGCTGCGAGATCCTGAAGATCAGCCACCTGGAGATGCTGGACTACGCCGACTCCGGGATGATGGGCTGGCCGACCAACGACGCCCCCGGATCCTTCTGGCGGACGTCCGTGGAGGACAGCGCGGCGCGCCTGGCCGAGCTCATGCGGCACTACCAGCCGGACGTCGTCGTGACCTACGACGAGAACGGCTTCTACGGCCACCCCGACCACATCCAGGCCAACCGCATCACGATGGCGGCGCTGGAGATGACCGAGATGCAGCCGAAGGTGTACTGGACGACGGTGCCGCGCTCCGGCATGCAGCGCTTCGGGGAGATCATGCGCGAGTTCGGCGGGGACTGGGAGGAGCCGGATCCGGCTGAAGGCGGCGTGGACCTGTCCGAACTCGGCCTTCCCGACGACCAGATCACCACCTGGGTGGACACGTCCGAGTTCGGCGCCCAGAAGTTCGATTCCCTGTCCGCGCACGCCAGCCAGGGCGAGAACATCTTCTTCCTGAAGATGGGCGTGGAGAGGTTCACCGAGCTGATGGGCATGGAGACGTTCGTCCGGGTCCGGGACACCACCGGTGCGGCCGTGCCTGAGAACGATCTCTTCGCCGGCCTGCGCTGATCCCTGGCAGACCGCGGGCCGAGTTCAGGATGGCTGAGCTCGGCCCGCAGCGTGAGGACCCACTCCCCCGCGTCAGCCGAGGGCCGCGCGGCCTGCCCAGCCCCGCGCGGCCCCTGTACTGCCGATACCGACAGCACGCCGGACCCGGTGCTCCGGCGGCTCGGACAGCTCGGGCGGCTCGGGCGGCTCGGGCGAAGCGCCGAGCAAACCGCCGCCGTGGCTGGTCGCGTGCGGCCTCCTGCGCCGCGGTGGCCATGGAGGTTTCGGCGACGCTGCACAGGGCGGTCGAGGCTATTCCGCTTCGACCATGGCCCGAGCCAACCCGACCGCCTGGAGTCCCAGGTCAAGAATCGCCTGCCGCTCACGAGGATCATCGACGGCTTCGTGCTCGAGCAGACGATCGATGTCGCGCTGCAACCTCTCGACAACCTCGCGGGCGCCTGCGCGGTCACCGCCCCCGAGGAGGCGCCGATACCTGGCGATGCCGTTGAACATCTGCTGATCGCTGATCGTTTGGATCCGAATCAGGATTCTCCCGAGTACGGCGATAAGAGCATCCGCCTGCGCCAGCGCCTCTTTCGGCACTACGCGCCAGATGGAAACCGAAGTGACCGGATAGCCTTCCACCCGCACGGTGTCGCTCGTGCCGGCACGGCTCAGTCGACCGCAAGGACACTTCTCGGCGATGAACGGATCCGCCGTGATGAACTCGCTGCACGCGGGACAGCGCAGTCGCAGCCGGGGTTCCAAGGGCCACTTCACGCCCTCGGGGACCATGCCTCGAAACTCGAGACGTTCGCCGTTGCGCTCGATGCTTGTCATGGTGTTCATGTGATCACCTCGGCCCGTCGGGATGGTGGCCGACCTCGAAGTCGCCGAGTGTATGATCCAGGATCTTCGACAAGGCGTTGACCGTGGTGGCCAGGCGTGATTCCGGAATCTCGACCGGCCCGGCCGGCGGCTCGGCGAGCGGGTCCGCCAGTCTGAGATCATCGGGCGAGATGAGCTCGGTGGCGTCGCCTCCCCGATCCACCACGAACCTGGCTCCGCTCTGGAACGCTTGACACTGGCACTCCGAGTCGTTCGGCGAGTGGGCCCTGATGGGTCGGCCGTCGATCGTCTGGCCGATGATCGTGGGGCAGACCGAATTGTGGACCAGGACCGCGGTGTCGCCTGCCTCCACATAGTACGTGTGGAGGCCGTCGATGGTGAGGTCGTACGTGGTCTGTGTCGTGTGGAACCGGCGGACGGCCGTGACGGCGACCGTTCCGTCAGGGGTCTTCAGTGTGTCGCCGGGCCTCAAGTCCGCGGCTTCGACGAAGGTGCCCTTGGTGACGGAGTAGAACGGGTGGTGGTCGGTGGTGTGGATGGTCCGGTCACCGGTCGGGGTGTCGACCGTGACGTCGGTGAAGTCATGGTCGGTCTGCGTGACGATGATCGCGTCGACGCGGTGCTGCTGCTGGGTGCCCGTGGCGGGGTCGGCATTGGCGACGGTGTCGCCGACTTGGACCTGGCTGATGGGCTTCGACGTGCCGTCGCCCATCAGGATCGGGGTCACGGCGGTGAAGGAGTGGGGTTCGGTGCAGGACGCCGCGTCTTCGGCGGTGTTCGCGGCCGCGTCCTTGGCGCCTGATTCGGCGGCGTCCTTGGCGCCGTTCTCCGCCAGGTCCTTGGCACCGTTCTCGAGGGCGTCCTTGGCCAGCCCTTCGACGGCGATGCGGCCGACTGCCGCCTCGCCACCGGTGCCGACCGTGGTGAGCACGGTGAACGCAGCCGAGCTGCAACCACCCCAGGAAGGATCCGTCGCGCAGTCGACGACGTCCGAAGCTCCGGAAGCGTGGTAGACGAAGTCGGCGCCGGACGCGGCGGCGTGCGCCCCCGCTGACACCGCGCTGCTGGTGGCGTGCCAGACCGTGCCGAACAGCCCGCGGTTGTGGTGCTTGGGCGCCGGGGCCGGCTTCGGGTTGAGCAGCGCGTCGACTTCGGCCTCGATCTGCTGCAGTTCCGCGAAGCTCTCGTCGCCGTCGTTGCCCCCGGCGACGACCATCAGGCCGGTCGGGTCGGCGGTGTCCACGGGGTCGTCGGCCCCGTAGGCATACCCTCCCATCTGGTCCTGGTCGCCGGTTTCGAAGACCGGGTCGGCCGAGACGAAGCGGCCGGAGCCGCTGTCGTAGGCGCGGGCGCCGATCATGTCCAGGCCGGTCGAGGGGTCGGCGGGCTTGTCCAGGAACGCGCGCTCGTCGGGCCAGGCGGCGGGGGCGATGCCGCGGGGGCGGCCGTAGGGGTCGAAGTAGCGGCGGGTGACGGTGAGGTCCTTGGCCGCGACGGTGGTGTCGGCGGTGGCCTGCAGGTTCGCGAACGAGAAGGCCACCGCGCCGGCCGTGACCTGGATGCTCGGTCCGCCGGGGGCGCTGATGGTGCGGATGCCGGTGGCGGTCGTGCCCTTGAGGTGGATCTCCTGTCTGTCGAGGTAGAGCACTGTTTCGGTGGGGTCGCGCTGGATCAGCAGGGCGCCGGCGGCGTCGTAGAGGTAACTGGACGTCTTGTTGCTGGTCTTGTCGGTGACCGACGCCAGGTGCCCTTCGGAGTCCCACTTCAAAGACTGGTTGGCGCCGGTGGCCAGTTGCCGGGTCAGGGTGTTGCCGGCCTGGTCGTAGGTGAAGGTGTCGCCGGTGGCCGAGCCGCTGACCGTCGTGGCGGACAGGGTGTGCGGCTGCGTCGCGGCGCCGGGGGCCGGGTAGTGGTAGCCGCGGTTGACGTCGCCGGCCGTGGTGCCGGCGGTGTTGTGGTCGGTCTCGGCGGTGCGGTCGCCGGCGACGTCGTAGCCGTAGCTCTGCCAGTACGCCGCCGGGCCGCCGATCTGCGTCGCCGCCGAGGCGGCGGTGGGCTGGGCGTCGGTGCACGCCCCGACGTTCGGCACGGACGGGGACGGGGCGGTGGTCACCCCGCCGGTGTCGGTCCAGGCCCCGGCCAGGCGTCCGGCGTAGTCGTAGCTGTAGCACTGCTGGTCGGTGGCGCCGCCGTCCTGCTGATCGGCGACCGCCGTGATCTGCCCGTCCAGGCCGTAGGTGTACGTGCTCTGATCGACGTGGTCGGTGCCGTTCTCCTTGTCGACCGTCACCCACGTGGGCCGGGTGGTGGCGCCGTCGTAGCCGATCGTCTGCACCGCCTGCAGCGGCATGTCGCCGAGCGTGGTGCGCACCGGCTTGCCCCACGGGTTGTAGGACATGCTGGTCAGGTAGTCGCCGAGGCCGGCGATCGAGCGCAGCAGTCCGAACGGCTGGTAGGTGTAGGCGAGCGTGTCGGCGTACAGGTTCCCCGCGGCCGGCAGCCCGACCTGGGACAGCAGCTCGGTGTTCGCCGTGTACCGCATCGTGCTGGTGTAGGTGCCGGCCAGCGCGCCTTCGGTGGGCGGGATCGTGATGCTGGTGCCGGTCGGCTTGTAGTCTGCGGTGTAGCCGGTGGTCGCGGTCGTGTACGCGCTGCCCCCGGCGCCGCCGACGTAGCGGATGGAAGCGGTCGGCCGGCCCTTGGCCAGGGTGTCGAAGGTCCAGGCCGCCAACTCGTCGGCCGGGGCCGGGGCGGCGTTTCCCGTGGTGTCGTACTCGGCCGTCCGGCGTCCCAGCAGGTCGTAGCTGTAGGTCAGCTGCTTGCCGCGGGCGTCGGTGGTCGTCGCGATCCGGGAGTCGGCGTCGTAACCGGTGGTGGTGGTGCCGGTGTCCGGGTCCTGCGACGTGGTCTTGCGGCCCCGCAGGTCGTACCCGTAGGACCAGGTGGTCGCGCCGGTGGCGTCGGTGACGGACGCTTGCTGCCCGGCCGGGGTGTACGAATAGGTGACCTTGTCGGCGTCGCCGGCGTCACCGGTCGGCGTGGCGGTCTTGTACCGCCACGTCGCCACCGTGTGCCCGCGCCCGTCGGTGAAGGTGGAGCTCGGCGCGCTGCCGGTCGGCGGGGTGACATCGGTGCGGTCGGCACCGGGGTACGCGGTCGCGGTGCTCCACTGCGGGTTCGCATACGAGTAGGTGGTCGTGTTCGTGACCCGGCCCCGGCCGTCATAGCCGGTGACGATCTGCTGGGGCACGGTGTTGTCGTTCGTGGCGAAGACGGTCGCCGACGGTGCGTCGGCGTTGAAGTACGACGAGGAGGTCTTGGCGACCTTGCCGCCGGTGTTGTAGTAGGTGTCCGTGATGACGCGTCCGCCGGAGGCGTCCTGCGCGTCTTCTTGTGTCTGCCGCTGTTCGGCGAAACCGTTCAGGATCGAGTACGACACCGAGTAGGTGACGCCGTCGTCGCGCAGGGCCTGGGTCTCGGTGTACGACGGGGCGCTCCCGCCGTTCACCGCATAAGAGAACTTCATCGACGGAGTGCTCGGATAAGACGCCTTGGACCGGATCGGCAGCCACACCTGTGTTGTGCGGCCCAGCGCGTCATAGGTGACATCGGTGACCTTGTTGTTCGGGTCCACGACGTGCGTCGGCAGCGAGCGGCCCGGATCGAACGTGGTCGTGGTCACGAAGCCGAGCGGATTCGTGGTCTGGCTCTGCGTCGGTATCGCCCCGGACGCCGGGGTGTAGACGGTCGAGGTGACCGCCCCGCCGGGGTGCGCGGCGTCGGTGGCGTTCGGGTCGGTGGCCGTCAGGATCCGGCCGTACCGGTCGAAGGAGGAGGTCGAGACCGTCGCGTAGACCGGCGTCGAACCGTCGTAGTGGTCCAGGACCTGCTGACCTGTGGCCTCGGCGGACGCCGTGCCGGCGTTGTCCAAAGAGCCGGCCGAGGTGTTGCCGTCGTACAGGGTGATCTTGTCGCTGACGGTGTCGGCGGTGGTCGGGGCGGTGCCACAGGCCCCTGCGATGGTGCGCACCTCGGAGGCGTACGTCAGCATCTGCGGGTTCACCGCGGAGCCGGCGTAGGACGTGTCCGTGCACAGCTCCGGGACCGAGGCCTCCCCGGTGCCCTTGTCGTCCGATTCGGTCAAACGGTTCGCGTGCGCCGGGTCGTAGCTGTTGTCGACCTCGTGCGTACGCCAGGAGCCGTTGGCCAGCAGGTCCCGGGTGACGGTGCGGGCCGTCGCCGTCATCACCGCGTACTGCTTCGGCAACGGGGAGACCCGGGTGTGGGTCGCGGTCGTGGTCTGGACCGGAGTCGTGATCACATCGGACTGGACCGAGCCGCCCGCGCTAGTGAACGTCTGCGTCTCCAGCACGCTCCCGGACAGGACCTCGTCGTCGGGATGGGTGCCGCCCTGGCTGTCGGTGAGGCTGACGCTCCGCACCGAGCCGGAGGCGTCGATGTCGCCGTTCATCCCGCGGAAGAACGTGGTCTGGGTCTGCGACACCGGATCCGGCGCCCCGCCGACCGTGGTGATCACCTTGCCGTAACCGCGCCACTGGGCCCACGTCCGCTGGGTGGGATCGGTGAGCTCACCATCGTCGGAGTGCCAGGCCGGGGCGCCCACGTAGGTGTAGTTCGTCACGCGGGCCGGGGTGGTGGTGACGACCCGGTCCACCGAGGACACCGAGGACACGACGTATTTCTCGAACCAGTCCTTGATCGGCCCGGACTGCCCGGATCCCACCGGCGACCAGTACTGCGGGAAGCACAGCATCGTGTTCGCGTCCTGCGAAGCCGGCAGGTTCACCGGGTTCGACTGCGAGCACGCCGGATCGGAGTACTTGACCGTCACCGCCATGCCGGTCTCGTCGTCGATGGTCTGCAGCCGCCAGTGGAACATCTGCGGCAGGGTCGCCCCGTTCAGCAGCGCGCCCGGAGCCCGGTTGGCCATCATCACGCCGTAGAACACCAGGTTCGGCACCGACACCGCGCTCTGGCCGTCGGTCCCGGACCGGGCGATCGAGGCCAGCCACAAGTTCGGGGCCGTGCCGTCGCCGTTGTCCGGGAACTGATGGTTCAGGGTGTAGGAGTCGACCTTGCGGTAGGACGAGCCGACCAGCACCTGGGTGCTGATGCCGGCCAGCATCTTCGTCGACCAGTACGACGGCGAGTACAGCGAACACGCGCCGGTGGAGCCGCAGTTCTGGTCGTACGGGGTGTCCGGCCAGTTCGACGCGGTCGTGGAGTTCAAGTTCGAGTACTGGCACGTCGCGGCCGAGGCCGTGCACCGCTCCGCAGGCGTGAACAGGACCTGGGCCGCGGGCTTGGCGCCGGCCACCGCCTCGGAGGCCAGCCAGCCGTAGGAGATCGTGTTCAGCACCCCGCCGCGCACGTACTGGGTCAGCGTGCCGTTGCCGTTGGTCTGCCCGTAGCCGCGGTCGTAGTAGTTGGTCTCGGTGCTGTACGTGTACTGCGTCAGGTTCCCGTGCGGATCCACGACCGCGTCCAGGTTGAACCGCCACCCCATCTGGCACCAGGAGTTGGTGCCCGCCGAGGAGGAGTAGCAGGGGTCGCCCGAGTGCGGGGCGTAGACCGGCTGGGTGAACACCGAGTTCGTGGCCGCGTCGGCGTTGGTGCCGCCGGGCAGATGGCCCAGGCCGAAGTAGTACTTGGTGCCGTCGGTGGTGGTGACCAGGAACGCTTCGTTGTTGCCGGTCCCGTTCGCGGCGTTCGACAGCTTCGTGATCGTGGAGCCGTCGTCACTGGACAGCTTCAACGCGCCGGTGGCGTCGTTGCGCACCAGGGCCCCGGAGTGCCCGGCCAGGGACAGCGACAGCGTGGTGTCCGCGCCCGGCCAGCACAGGTCGCCGGAATACTGGATGCCGTCCTTCGAACACGGCTTGTACGTGCGCTCGATGAATCCCGGCGAGTAGTCCCAGCCGTCGCCGATCCACGAGGTCTGCGCGTTCGTCGAGGCGGTCTCGCCGTCGATCGCGCCGGACTCGTAGGACAGCTCCACGTCCGGCGCCGACCCGCCCAGCGTCGCCGGCACCTGGATCGGATACCGATAGCCGAACGATCCGGAGGAACCGCCGGCACTCCAGGAATCAGAACCCTTCAACGGCGTCGCGGAGTAGGTGCCGGCCGAACCGTCCGAACTCGCCGTCGCCGCCAGCACCAGCGCCGGCGAGGCGGCGGTCGCCTCAGCGGCCGGCAGCGTCACGTCGGCCGAGACCGACTCGGCGGTGTGGTCGTTGACGGAGGCGACCGGCGACTGCACGCGGCACGCCGCGACGTCGGGGGTGCGCAGCGCGCACGCGGGCAAGGCCACCAGCCGCACGCGATCGGCGTAGTCGCCGAAGGCCTTCGCGAACCCGGAGTAGTCCACCGCCACCGACACCGCGCCGGGAACCGCCGCGCCGTCACCGCGCGCCACCGTCAAGACCACGCCGGCCACGCCCAGCGACTTGGCGACGTCCTGACCCGCCACCTGCACGTGGACCCGCGCCGGCACCGCGTCCGGGCCCTGGGCGGCCGCGGCCGCCGCGGCCTTGGCGCCGTGCGGAGCGTCGACCCGCACCGGCAGG
>JABFXP010000649.1 GCA_013361685.1 Catenulispora sp. | reverse complement strand
GGGAGCAGCTCAGGGCGCGGTCGGCCAGTCGGCAGGTGATGCGGTCGCGCCGTGGGGCTGGTGTAGGAGCGGCGGGTCGACAAGTTCAGGGCGGCCGCTCAGCTGGCAGGTGATGGGAGCAGCGGGTCGACAGGCTCAGGGCACGGTCGGCTAGCAGGTGATGTGGTGGCGTCTTGGGGTTGGTGCGGGAGTAGCTCAGGCCGCGGTCGGTCAGTCGGCAGGTGATGTGGTGGCGCTGCGGCGTGAGTGTGGGAGCAGCTCAGGGCGCGATGACTCGGTCGGCAGGTGGCTCGGTCGCGCCCTGAGGTTGGTGCCGTGCAACAGGCCTACAGGCTCAGTGAGGACGCCACCCAGATGCTGTCCGGGTGCTCGTTCCGGTCCAGCCACAAGAAGGGCTGCTTGTCGCGTTGCTCGGGGTCTGCGCCCTCTTGCCAGGGGAAGATTCCGTGGCGGTCTGGCCAGACGGCTTGGAGCAGGGGCCATGGGGGGACGCGGATGAAGTCCATGCCGGCGCCGAACATGGCCGGGTACCACGTCGGGTGTACTGCGCGGATTGCTACGTCGTAGCCTTCGATGATGCCGGTGCGGCGCTTTTCTGGGGCCAGGGGGCGGTGGTCGCGGGTTACTTGCAGGGCTATGCCGGTGACCAGGCGCATGGCGTTGTCGACCGGCAGCCCCGTTATGCAGATGTCGGGGCCGCCGGTGCTGTGCCACAGGCCGATGGTGTAGGCCCAGTCGGGGGTGTCGTCGCCGGTTACGCCCATGGTGTGCCAGCCGGTCTGGCGGACGTGCTCGGCGATCTCGCGGTCGCGGGGGTCCCATGCGGCTTCGTTGGCAGAGTCCTGGCACACTATGCAGCGGCACGGAACCGGTTCTATGTCCACGTGCTGAAGGTTACCGGTTGTCACCCTTTCGTGAGTCCTGCGGGGCCGTCGATCAGGCAGCGTAGGGCTTGCTCGCTGATCTCCCACGGGTCTGCCTTCGGGTCGTCGATCCAGAAGAGCTGGGCGCTGAGGATCGCGCCGATGACGGCGCCGGCCAGGACCCTGATCTCCAGGTCGCGGGGGGAGCGGCCGAGGTGTTCGGCGAACATGTCGGCGATCACGTCGGTGGTGCTGAGGGTGTGGTCCAGGGCGCGGGCGCGGACCTCGGGGATGGTGAAGCTCAGCCGGGCTCGGAGCACCGCCTCCTCGCGGTCCTCGGGGCTGATACCCGCCAGTGTCTGGTGGACGGCTGCGAGGAAGGCCTCCAGGACCGGGACTTCGGGGGGCTGGGCGCGGAAGGCGGCGGCCATCAGGGGGTCGTAGTCGTCTTGGAGGACCAGGTCCTCCTTGGTCGGGAAGTAGCGGTACAGCGTGCTCGGCGAGACGTCGGCGGCGGCGGCGATCTGCTCCATGGTGGTGGCGCTGTAGCCGTCGCGCTGGAACAGGCGCAGCGCGTGCCGCTGGATCGCGGCCCGCGTCTGCGCCTTCTTCCGTTCCCGCAGCCCCATCGGGGCCGGAGCGAGCACGGTCGGGTCATTCGGCGGCATTGAGGAGATCACCACTCGATTCTGAGGCCTGCGGTGCCGGGGCGGACACCGGGGTGCGCCGGCGCAGCTGGGTGGCGGCCAGGACGCCGGCCAGGGCGAAGCCGGCGCTGACCCACATGGTCAGGCTGGTGGCGTGGACCAGTGCCGAGCGGACCGAGTTCAGCAGGTCCGGGGACTGCAGGTGGGTCGCCACCGCGACGCCGCTGCCGGCGCTGCGGGCCGCGGCGTCGGCCACGGGCGCGGGCAGGCCGGTCGTGGCCTTGCCCACCTGGTCGCGGTACGCGCTGTTGAGCACGGTGCCCAGGACCGCCACCGCGATCGTGCCGCCGACCTGGCGGATGGTCATCAGCAGGCCCGAGCCGACGCCGGCGCGCTCCGGGGTGAGCTGGTCCAGGGCGGCGTTCATCGCGATCGGCATCGCCAGGCCGACGCCGACGCCGCCCAGGGTCAGCCAGGCCGCCACGAAGCCGTAGCTGCTGTGCACGGTGGTGGTGGTGCCGATCAGCAGGGCGGCGGTCAGCAGGGCGAAGCCGGTGCCGATCAGCGGGCCGGGTCCCACTTTCGGCAGGAAGGGCTGGCCGCCGCGCACGCCCACGATCAGGCCGCCGATCAGCGGCAGCAGGCGCAGGCCGGTGCCGAGGGCGTCGGTGCCTTCCACCGCCTGGTAGAACTGCGGCAGCGTGAACATCAGGCCGAACAGGGCGAAGGTGACGATGGTGGACAGGAGCGTGCCCCAGGTGAAGCCGCGGGTGCGGAACAGCTCCAGGTCGATCAGGGTCTGCTCGGGGCGGCGCTGCAACTGCACGAAGAGGGCCAGCGCCACCAGGCCGCCGAACAGCGGCGCCAGTGCCTGGACCGAGCCCCAGCCGGCGTCGCCGGCCTTGATCAGGCCGTAGGTCACCGCGGCCAGGCCGACCGCGCAGGCCAGCAGGCCCGGGACGTCGATGCGGGGCTTGCGCTCGGCGCGGGACTCCGGCACCAGCCACAGCACCGCCAGCAGCGCCAGCACCACGACCGGCAGGTTGATCAGGAACACCGAGCCCCACCAGAAGTGGTCCAGCAGCCAGCCGCCCAGGATCGGGCCCAGCGGGATGCCCAGCATGTTCGCGGTGGCCCACAGGCCCATGGCGCGCGGCCGCTCCTCGGGCGTGAACAGCACCGTCAGCACGCTCATGCTCAGCGGGATCAGCATCGCCGCGCCCAGACCCAGCACCGCCCGCCAGACGATGAGCTCGCCCGGGGAGGAGGCGAAGGCGCAGAACGCGGATGCCACGCCGAACGCGGTCAGGGCGATGAGCAGCAGCTTCTTGCGGCCGAAGCGGTCGCCGAGCAGGCCGCCGGGCAGCAGGGCGACGGCCATGGCCAGGTTGTAGGAGTTGGCGAACCACTGCAGCTGGCTGGTCGAGGCGCGCAGCGAGGTCGCCAGCGTCGGCAGTGCGACGTTGAGGATGGTCAGGTCCAGACCGACGACCAGCAGGCTCAGGGCCAGGCCGCCGAGTGCCCACCACTTGCGGCCGTTGGCCGGGGCCTGTGCCGCGGCCCCGGCCGGGCCGGCGGTGTCCGGCACCGACCCGTAGCTCTCCGTAGTCATGACAGTTCCCTCCGCTTGAAAGTTCCTTCTAAATGGAAGTTACTCTCAGAATTTTGCGGAGTCAACACTCGCGGCCCCCTGGACCGCTCCGGGTCAGGCCGGGAAGAACTCCAGGGCCTCCGGCAGCGGCTTGCGGGCCAGGTCGGGGACCTCGCAGTCGGCGGCCGGATAGCCGACCGGGAACAGGATGTAAGGGCGCTCGGTGCCCGGTCGGCCGAGGATCTCGGTCAGGAACGCCATCGGGTTCGGCGTGTGGGTCAGCGTGGCCAGGCCCATGGTGTGGAGGGCGGCGATGAACAGGCCGCAGGCGATGCCCACGCTCTCGTTGACGTAGTAGTTCTTGCGCAGGCGCCCGTCCGGCATCGGCGTGCTCTTCTCGGCGAACGCCACGACGATCCACGGGACGGTGTCCAGGTACGACTTGTCGGCGTCGGTCTCCAGCGGCCCGAGCGCCTCGCGCCAGGCCTCCGGCAGGCGCCCGCCTTCGTAGTTGATGCGTTCCTCGACTTCGGCGGCCTCCCGGATCCGGTGCCGCACGGCCGGATCGCTCACGGCCACGAACTTCCACGGCTGCTGGTGCGCGCCGGACGGGGCGGTGTTCGCGGCCGCCACGGCCAGCTCGATCAGCTCGGCCGGGACCGGGTCCGGGGAGAAGAAACGGACACTGCGGCGGGCTTCCAGCTGTTGGTGGAACTTCTGGCCGCGTCGGATGGCCTCGGCCTGGTCGAGGCGCTGAGGGCGGTACGGCAGGAACGGGTGCGAGTGGTCCCGTATCGCCGCGGGGGCGTCGGACGCCTGGTTGGTGGCAGTCATGGGACTCAGCGTAGGGGCGGCGTGTGGCTGGAATCACGTCGTCAGCGGCGCCCCGGTCCGGTACTGGTGGACTCATGACAGTCGTTGAAGGCGGAGCCCCGGCGCCGCCGCTGCACGTGTTCCGCACCCGGATCTGGTTCGACGAACTCGACAAGGTCGGCGTGCTGCACAACGCCCGCTACGCGGTGCACGCCGAGCGGGCGCTGACCAGCTGGTACGAGAGCCGCCCGGAGCTGTCCGCGGCCGGCGACGGACGGCACCTGGTGAAGGCGTACGAGATCGAGTTCCTGGTGCCGGTCGCGGCCACCGGCGAACTGGACGTGGAGCTGCGGGTGGCCAAGCTCGGCACCACCAGCTGCGGGTACGAGTTCCGCTTCGTCGGCGACGGCGGCGTGGTGCACGCCGTCGGGCGCCGGACGATCGTGAAGATCGGCGCGGACCTGCGTCCGGAGCCTTGGTCGGAGGACTTCCGGCGGATCCACGAGGGCGGCGCGGAGTAAGCGCTCGTCTCGTGGGCCCGGCCGGATCCGGCCGGGCCCACCGCTGTGAAGACGCGGTCCGACCAGGCCGCTGACGAAGGACCCACAGTTGAGCGCCGCTCTGGCTGCTCTCCGCCGCCCGCTCCTACGGTCCGACCCGGATGGGAACCCCTCTCACCCCCACGGGAAGGATCCACAGTGCGAAAGACCAAGAGCCTCGCCGCGCTGGCGCTCGCCGTCGGCGCCGCACTGGCGGCAAGCGTCACCCCGGCGTCGGCGACGACCGGCCCGCAGGTGGCCGCGTGCACCGCCGCGAACTTCGGCCCGCACCTGACCTGGATCAAGTTCACGAAGACCGACGGGTCGACGTTCTGCGTCGGAGGCGGGATCGGGACCGTCTCCGTGAGCGCCGACATCACCGCCTGGGACGGCTGGGCGGCCAGCGCCGACAGCCCGGTGGTCGAGTACTACGGCTTCCTGCACTACACCGGAAGCGGGACCGGATCCATCCGCATCGGCGACTGGGGGCCGGCGCTGCCGATGGGCGCGACGACCTACCTCAACGCGACGCTGCCCTGTCTTCCCCTGCCTCCGCCCTACACCAGCCTGTGCAGCTACCCTCGCACGCTCCCGTCGCTGCACATCGACAGCGTGGAGATCGACGGAACCACCGTCTACTGAAGCCACGCAGAAGCCACGCAAAGACGTGCAGAAGCCGGACGACACAGGGGCGCCGTCAGGATCCGAAGATCCCGACGGCGCCCCTGCTCTCAACCGCTGAAGCGCTGAGACGCTGAATCGCCTACGACAGCCAGTAAGGCGCCAGCTCCTTCGGCAGCTCCGACGCCGACGCCTTGTCCAACAGCCACAAGCTGCGGCCCCGGCCGCGCGCGCCGGCCGCCGGGATCTGCACCGGGCCGGCGCCGGACAGCGCCAGGTGCGTGACCTTCGCCTTCTCCGAGCCGGCCGCGACCACCCACACCTCGCCCGCCGCCTGGATCGCCGGCAGCGTCAGCGACACCCGCAGCGGCGGCGGCTTCGGCGAGCCGTGCACGCCCACCACGCTGCGCTCGGCCTCGTACAGCGCCGGGTGGCCCGGGAACAGCGAGGCGATGTGGCCGTCCGGGCCCATGCCCAGCAGCAGCACGTCGAACGCCGGCACGTCCGCGCCGCCGCGGGCGTGGTCGGCCAGCGTCGCCGCGTACTGCTCCGCCGACTCCTCGGGCGTGATGCCGATGGTGTCGGCGGCCGGCACGGCGTGGATGTTCGCCGGCGGCAGCAGCCCCTCGGCCACCAGCGCGTCGAGCAGCGCCGCGCGGGCCTGGGTCTCGTTGCGCTCGGGGTGGCCGGACGGCAGGAACCGCTCGTCGCCCCACCACAGCTGGACCCGGGACCAGTCCACGGCGTTGCGCGCCGGGGAGGCGGCCACCGCGGCCAGGGTCTTGATGCCCACGGTGCCGCCGGTCAGGACGACGTGCGCGGCGCCGCGCACCGTCTGCACGTCGACCACCCGGGTGATCAGCCGCGCCGCCACCGCCTGCGCCAGGACCTCCGCGTCCCGGTGGACGATGACTTCGGGGGTGGCGCTCATGGCGCGTCGCCCCGCTTGTCGCCGCCCTGCTCCGGCTCCGCCGCGGGCTTCGCGGCCCCGGCCTTCGCCTTCGCGGGCCCCGCCTTCGCGGCGGCCTCCGGCTCGCCCGCGGACTGCGCCTGGTGCCGCGCCGGCTGGTCGCCCAGCGGCCCGTCCTTCGGCTGCGCGGTCACCGTGATGGTGGTCGGCCTGGCCGGGGTCGGGGCGACCTCGTCGATCGCCGCCACGTCGTGGTCGGTGATGTGCCGCAGCACCTCCTCGTACGTCTCGTCGACGTCCAGGCGGCGCAGCTCCTCGGTGAGCAGGTCGGCCAGCTCGCGGCGCTTGAGCGCGACGTGCCGGTCCGGCTGCTCGGGCATGGACAGCACGGCGAGCATGCCGTCCGGGCGGGTCAGGCTGATCTCGCCGGCGTCGGTGGCCAGGTGCACGCCGGTGATGCCGGGGCCCTTGTCGGTGGACAGCGTCACCGGCACGCCCAGGCGCCAGCCCAGCCAGACCGCCAGCAGCGTGGAGGACGGGTTGTCGACCTCGGCGGTGACCGTGACGCCCTTCACCGTGGTCGGCAGCTGGTCCAGCGCCGCGGCCAGCATGGAGCGCCACGGGGTGCAGCGGGTCCAGGCCAGGTCGGTGTCGCCGGGGGAGTAGCCGCGCAGCCGCTCGGTCAGCGAGGAGGGCTGGTGCGTGCCCGAGGCGTCGGTGATCCGGCGCATCGCCAGCTTGCCCAGCGGCGCCGAGGCCGGGTCCACCGGGGACTCGGCCGGCCACCAGGTGACCACCGGGGTGTCCGGCAGCAGCAGCGGCAGCACCACGGCGTCGGCGTGGTCGGCCAGCTCGCCGTTGAGCCGCATCACCACCGCCTCGCCCGGGCCCATCTCGTCGCCCACCCGCACCTCGGCGTCCAGCCCGCTGAAGGGCTGCTCCGGATGCGGTATCACGACCAGGATGCGCGAGGGGTGCGCGCGCGAGGCCTCGCGCGCGGCCCGCAGGGCGTAGTAGTGGTGCCGCTCGTCGGTCTCGATCACCAGGGTCAGGACCGCGCCGGTGGTGGCCGCCCCGGCCTCCTTGCGGATGTCGATCAGGGCGCCGGCGATCTTCGCCGAGGTGGTGGAATCCAGGTGCTTGATCATGGCCGCCGCCAGCTCCGTCCGTCCTTGGCGAGCATCTCGTCGGCCTTGGCCGGCCCCCAGGTGCCCGAGGTGTACTGCTCCGGCTTGCCGTTCGCCGTCCAGTAGTCCTCGATCGGGTCCAGGACCTCCCAGCCGAGCTCGACCTCCTCGACCCGCGGGAACAGCGGCGCGTCGCCGAGCAGCACGTCCAGGATCAGCCGCTCGTAGGCCTCCGGCGAGGACTCGGTGAACGCCTCGCCGTAGGCGAAGTCCATGTTCACGTCGCGCACCTCCATCGAGGTGCCCGGGACCTTGGAGCCGAAGCGGACCGTCACGCCCTCGTCCGGCTGCACCCGGATCACCAGGGCGTTCTGCCCCAGCTCCTCGGTCTGGGTCGGGGTGAACGGCAGGAACGGCGAGCGCTTGAAGACCACCGCGATCTCGGTGACCCGGCGGCCCAGCCGCTTGCCGGTGCGCAGGTAGAACGGCACGCCGGCCCAGCGGCGGGTGTTCACCTCCAGCTTGACCGCGGCGTAGGTGTCGGTGACCGAGTCCGGCGCGATGCCGTCCTCCTGCAGGTAGCCGATCACCTTCTCGCCGCCCTGCCAGCCGGCCGCGTACTGGCCGCGCACCGAGTAGGTGCCCAGGTCGTCCGGCAGCCGGATGGCCGAGAGCACCTTGGTCTTCTCCGCGGCGATGGCGTCGGCGTCGAAGGACACCGGCTCCTCCATCGCGGTCAGCGCCAGCAGCTGCAGCAGGTGGTTCTGGATCACGTCGCGGGCCGCGCCGATGCCGTCGTAGTAGCCGGCCCGGCCGCCGATGCCGATGTCCTCGGCCATCGTGATCTGCACGTGGTCGACGTGGTCGCGGCTCCAGATCGGCTCGAACATCTCGTTGGCGAAGCGCAGCGCCAGGATGTTCTGCACCGTCTCCTTGCCCAGGTAGTGGTCGATCCGGAAGACCGACTTGGCCGGGAAGACCGAGTCCACGATGGCGTTCAGCTCGCGGGCCGAGGCCAGGTCGTGCCCGAACGGCTTCTCGATGATCACCCGGCGCCAGGAGCCCTCCGGGCCCTGGTCCAGGCCGACCTCGTGCAGCTGCTCGACCACGCCGGGGAAGAACTTGGGCGGCACCGACAGGTAGAACGCGTGGTTGCCGTTGGTGCCGCGCTCGGCGTCGAGCTTGTCGATGGTCTCCTTCAGCTCGATGAAGGCCTGCTTGTCGCCGAACTCGCCGGAGACGAAGCGGAAGCCCTCGGAGAGCTGGCGCCAGACCTCTTCCCGGTACGGGGTGCGGGCGTGCTCCTTGACCGCCTGGTGCACCTCTTCGGCGAAGTCCTGGTCGGCCCAGTCCCGGCGGGCGAACCCGACCAGGGCGAAGCCCGGGGGCAGCAGCCCCCGGTTCGCCAGGTCGTAGATCGCCGGCATCAGCTTCTTGCGGGACAGGTCGCCGGTGACGCCGAACATCACCAGGCCGCAGGGCCCGGCGATGCGCGGCAGGCGGCGGTCCACGGCGTCGCGCAGCGGGTTCGTCGCGCCCTCGGGCCCGGTCTCGTGCGCCAGCTGGGTCTTCTCCGCTTGGGAGAGCTGGAAGCCGGGGTGGCTTCCGCCCTTGTTCTGGGGAGCGGAAGGAATGCTCACTTCAGCCGGTCCAGTTCGCCCTGCACCGAGTCGAGGAGCTCCTTCCAGGAGACCTCGAACTTGTCCACGCCCTCGTCCTCGAGCAGCTGCACGACCTCGTCGTAGGAGACCCCGGCCGCTTCCAGGTCGGCCAGCACCTGGCGCGCGGCGTCGTAGGTGCCGTGGACCGAGTCCTCGACCGGCCGGCCGTGGTCGGCCTCGGCGTCCAGCGTCGCCTCCGGCATGGTGTTCACCACGGCGCGCACGATCAGCTCGTCGACGTACATGGTGTCGGCGTAGGCCGGGTCCTTCACACCGGTCGAGGCCCACAGCGGACGCTGCGTCTTGGCCCCGGCCAGCTCCAGGGCCGCCCAGCGCTCGCTGGAGAACACCTGCTCGTAGGCCTCGAAGGCCAGGCGGGCGTTCGCCACGGCGGCCTTGCCGCGCAGCTCGGTCTTGCCCAGCTTGTCCAGGCGCTTGTCGATCTCGGTGTCCACGCGGGACACGAAGAACGACGCCACCGAGGCGATCTTGCCCAGGTCGTGGCCGTTGGCGTGGGCCTGCTCCAGGCCGGCGAGGAAGGCGTCCATCACCTCGCGGTAGCGCTCCAGCGAGAAGATCAGGGTCACGTTGACGCTGATGCCCGCGGCCAGCGTCTCGGTGATCGCCGGCAGGCCTTCGCGGGTCGCCGGGATCTTGATGAACACGTTCTCACGGTCCACCAGCCACCACAGCTGCTTGGCCTCGGCGACGGTCGCCGCCGTCTGGTGCGCCAGGCGCGGGTCGACCTCGATCGAGACCCGGCCGTCCTGCTTGTCCGAGGCGTCGTACGCCGGGCGCAGCACGTCGGCGGCGTCGCGCACGTCCGCGGTGGTGATCATGCGGATCGCCTCGTCGACGGTCACGCCGCGTACCGCGAGGTCCTTGAGCTGGTCGGTGTAGACCTCCGAGCCCACGATGGCCTTCTGGAAGATCGTCGGGTTCGTGGTGACGCCCACGACGTTCTTCTCCGCCATCAGCTGAGCCAGGTTGCCGGTCTGCAGCCGCTTGCGGGACAGGTCGTCCAGCCAGATCGCGACACCGGCGCCGGACAGAGCGTCCAGATTCTTGTTCGTCATCTCGTCTTCTTCTCCCTCTTCACTTAAGAATCAAGCGCCGGCGGCGGCCAGGGATTCCCGGGCCGCGGCCTCCACGGCCTCGGCGGTGAGGCCGAACTCCCGGTACAGCGTCTGGTAGTCGGCCGAGGCGCCGAAGTGCTCCAGCGAGACGCTGCGGCCGGCGTCGCCGACGTACTGCTTCCAGCCCGCGGCGACCCCGGCTTCGACCGAGACCCGCGCCTTGACGGCCGGCGGCAGGACACTGTCCCGGTAGGCGGCGTCCTGCTCCTGGAACCACTCGGTCGAGGGCATCGACACCACGCGGGTCGGGATGCCGTCGGCCTGCAGCGCCTCCCGCGCCTGGATCGCGAGCTGCACCTCCGAACCGGTGCCGATGAGGATCACCCGCGGCGCGCCGCCGGTGGCCTCGGCCAGCACGTAGCCGCCCTTGGCGGTGCCCTCGACCGCGTCCAGCGAGGAGTTCAGCGCCTCGTGGTCGAAGGTCGGGATGCCCTGCCGGGTCAGCGCGATGCCGACCGGGCCGTGGTCGTCGCTTCCGGTGTGCTTCTCCATCAGGGCCTTCCAGGCGCCCACGGTCTCGTTGGCGTCGCCGGGGCGGACCACCGTCATACCCGGGATCAGGCGCAGCGACGCGACGTGCTCCACCGGCTGGTGGGTCGGGCCGTCCTCGCCCAGGCCGATCGAGTCGTGGGTCCAGACGTAGGTGACCGGCAGCTTCATCAGCGCCGCCAGGCGCACCGCCGGCCGCATGTAGTCGGAGAACACCAGGAAGGTGCCGCCGAACGGCAGGGTGTTGCCGTGCGCGGCGATCCCGTTCAGGATCGAGCCCATCGCGTGCTCGCGGATGCCGAAGTGCAGGATCCGGCCGTAGGGCGAGGACTCGCCGAACTCGGTCTGGCCGTAGGCGGCCGGCAGGAACGACTTGCCGCCCTTGATGGTCGTCAGGTTCGACTCGGCCAGGTCGGCCGAGCCGCCCCACAGCTCCGGCACCGACTCGGCGATCGCCTGGATCACCGACTCGGAGGCCTTGCGGGTCGGCACGTCCTTGCCCGGCTGGAAGGACGGCAGCTTCTCGGCCCAGCCGGCCGGCAGCTCGCGGCGGGAGATCCGGTCGAACTCGGCCGCGCGCTGCGGGTTCTGCGTGCGCCAGGCGGAGAACTCCGCGTCCCAGGCGGTGTGCGCGGCCGCGCCGCGGGCGCCGACCTCGCGGGCGTGCGCCAGCACCGCCGGGTCGACGTCGAAGTGCTTGTCCGGGTCGAAGCCCAGGACCTTCTTGGTGGCCGCGACCTCGGCCTCGCCCAGCGCCGCGCCGTGCGCCTTGCCGGTGTTCTGCAGGTTCGGGGCCGGCCAGCCGATGATGGTGCGCAGCCGGATGATCGAGGGCCGCTCGGTCTCCGCCTCGGCCGCCAGCAGCGCCTGGTGCAGCGCCTGCACGTCCTCGTGGTAGTCGCCGCCGGCGAGCCAGTCCACGTGCTGCACGTGCCAGCCGTAGGCCTCGTAGCGGTGCAGCACGTCCTCGCCGAAGGCCACCTTGGTGTCGCCCTCGATGGAGATGTGGTTGTCGTCGTAGACCACGACGAGGTTGCCCAGCCGCTGGTGCCCGGCGATCGAGGACGCCTCGGAGGTGACGCCCTCCTCCAGGTCGCCGTCGGAGGCGAAGACGTAGACGTGGTGGTCGAACGGCGACTCGCCGGCCGGCGCGTCCGGATCGAACAGGCCGCGCTCGTAGCGGGCGGCCATCGCCATGCCGACGGCGTTCGACAGGCCCTGGCCCAGCGGACCGGTGGTGACCTCGATGCCCTTGGTGTGGCCGTACTCCGGGTGGCCCGGGGTGAGCGAGCCCCACTGCCGGAACTTCTTCAGGTCGTCCAGCTCCAGGCCGAGACCGGAGAAGTAGAGCTGGATGTACTGGGTCAGGGAGGAGTGGCCGCACGAGAGCACGAAACGATCCCGGCCGACCCAGTGCGGGTCGGCCGGATCGAAGCGAAGGTGGCGCTGGAAGAGCAGGTAAGCGGCCGGTGCGAGGGACATCGCCGTCCCCGGGTGACCGTTACCGGTGTTCTGGACCGCGTCCATGGCCAGGGCGCGGACAGTGTCCACGGCGCGCTTGTCCACGTCGGTCCACTCGAACGGGGTTGCGGTGCTTGCGGTGCTCACCGGAAGCGCTCCTTCGCAGGTTCACGCGCCAAGGCCCCACGCTCGGGTACAGCAGGTGGGACCTTCGCGCATCATGATTCAGATCTCGTTTCGCCAGCCTACTCGGACCACAGAGGCCCCGCGTTCCGACTCAGCAGGTGGGATGCGTACATCGGGGTAACTCACGCAAAGCGTTCGGTAAAGCCTGTCTGAAAGGCTCGGGAACGGCGTGAGAGCGGCGCGGGAGACGCGCGGAAGATGCGTGCCGGAGGCGCGGGGAGCCGCCGGGGGCTCGTCGCGGCGCGACTCACGGCGCGCTATGCCGACCCGCTGCAAGAGCGGCCCGTGCGACGGTCTAAAGTTTCCTCTTGTCCGAATCAGGCATCCATGGAGGACGGGCTTTTGACCACGGTCGAGACTCCCGCGGCCACGGCTCCGTCCCGGGCCGTCGGCCCGTTGCCGGAAGGCCGGTCCGGGGACCGCGGCGGGCACGCTGTCGCTGTCGTCAAGGCGTACGTCGCCCTGACCAAGCCGCGCATCATCGAGCTGCTGCTGATCACCACCATCCCGGTGATGTTCCTGGCGTTGCGGCACGTCCCGCCGCTGTGGCCGGTGATCGCGGTGACCGTCGGCGGTTACCTGTCCGCCGGCAGCGCCAACGCGCTGAACTGCTACGTCGACCGCGACATCGACGCCGAGATGCGCCGCACCCGGCGCCGCCCGGTGCCGGCCGCCTCCGTCACGCCGCACAACGCGCTGGTGTTCGGGCTCGTGCTCGGCGTCGTCTCCACCCTGTGGCTCGGCCTGTTCGTGAACTGGCTCTCCTCGGGACTGGCGCTCGCCGCCAACGCCTTCTACGTGCTCGTCTACACGATGGTGCTCAAGCGGCGGACGCCGCAGAACATCGTGTGGGGCGGCGCCGCCGGGTGCTTCCCGGCGCTGATCGGCTGGACCGCGGCGACCGGCGAGCTCGCCTGGGCCCCGGTCGTGCTGTTCATGGTCGTCTTCCTGTGGACGCCGCCGCACTTCTGGGCGCTGGCCATCCGGTACCGCGAGGACTACGCCGCGGCGAACGTCCCGATGCTGCCGGTCGTGGCCCCGGCGCGCGAGGTCACCAAGCAGATCGTCTGGTACTCCTACGCGACCGTCGCCTGCTCGCTGCTGCTGGGCCCCGTCGCGCACACCGGCGTGGTCTACCCGGTCGCCGCCGGCGTCCTGGGCGTGGTGTTCCTGGTCGAGGCGCACCGCCTGGACCTGCGGGCCCGGGCCGGCAAGGAAGGCGTCGAGCTGCTGCCGATGCGGCTGTTCCACTTCTCGAACATGTACTTGGCCCTGTTGTTCGTGGCCGCCGCCGTGAGTCCGCTCGTCGGCTGACAACCGGCTGCGGGTCCCGGTTTCCACTAGCCTGTGGAAACGTGTATCGCCTGACCAACACCACTCAGCACTACGCCTGGGGATCGCCCAGCGCCATCAGCGACCTGCTCGGCCGGGAGCCCGACGGGCGGCCCGAGGCCGAGCTGTGGATGGGCGCGCACCCCAGCGCTCCGTCCCGGATCGACGGCGGGGAGGCCACGCTGCTGGACTTCGTCTCCGCGGATCCGATCGGGATGCTCGGCCCGCAGATCGCGGCCCGGTTCAAGAACCGGCTGCCGTTCCTGCTCAAGGTGCTGTCGGCGGCCAAGGCGCTGTCCATCCAGACCCACCCGACGCGGGCGCAGGCCGAGGCCGGCTACGCGGCCGAGCAGGAGCGGGGGCTCGCGCCCGGGGATCCGGCCCGGAACTACGTGGACGACTGGCCCAAGCCGGAGATCCTGATGGCGCTCACCGAGTTCGAGGCGCTGGCCGGGTGCCGGGACCCCGAGGACGCCGCGAGCGTGCTGGCGGTCCTGGTCGAACTGGGCGCCAAGGACCTGGACCCGATCCGCGCCGCGCTGGTCGAGCGACCGGAGGCGGCGACGGTCGCCGCGGCCGTCGGGCGGCTGCTGGAGTGGCCGGACGACAGCCGCGAGCAGCTCGTCGCCGACGTCGTCGACGCCGCCGCGCTGGGCACGCAGAACGCCGGCCTGCACGCCGACGACTTCGCCGCGATGCTGCGGGTCGCGCGGGACTTCCCCGGCGACATCGGCCTGGTCGCCATGCTGCTGATGAAGCGCGTGGTGCTCAAACCGGGCGAGGCGATCTTCCTCGAGGCCGGCGGCCTGCACGCCTACCTGCAGGGCACCGGCGTGGAACTGCTCGCCAACTCCGACAACGTGCTGCGCGCCGGGCTCACCCCCAAGCACATCGACGTCGCCGAGCTGCTGCGGGTCATGGACGCCTCGCTCCCGGTCCCGGTGCGCCGCGGCAAGGCGCTGGGCGCGGGGGTGGTGGAGTTCGACACCCCGGCACCGGAGTTCCGGCTCCACCACGTGGTCCTGGACACCAAGACCACGCTGCGCACCACTCTGCCCGGGACCGGCCCGCGGATCGTGCTGGCGTTGTCCGGCGAGGTCGAGCTGCGCGGCAACCGCGGGTCGCTGACGCTGACCCAGGGCGAGTCGTGCTTCGTGGCGGCGCGCGAGGGCACGGTCGAGATCTCGGGGCTGGCGGAGATGGTGGTGGCCGCGCCCGGCGTCTGAGAAGCCCGGCTTCCCGGCGACTGCGCCCGCGCCGACCGCCGGAGACCCGGGCCATCAGCGATCTGTCTATCGCGGGCAACCGCGCACGCGGGTCGACCCCTCTACGACCGGTGACAGAAGAATGAGTCGGTCGGAGGGGGTCTACCCATGGCGCGCAGTGACGGGGCCGCCGTCGAGGACGAGCTGGACCAGTTCGTCACCGGGCGGTATCTGGCGTTGCGGCGGACGGCGTTCCTGCTGTGCGGCGACTGGCACCGGGCCGAGGATCTCGTCCAGGGAACCCTGGTCAAGGTGGTGGTCGCCGCCCGGCGACGGAGGGTCGAAAGCCTGGACGCGTACGCGCGGCAGGTGCTGCTGAACCTGTTCCTGGAGGAGAACAAGCGGCTGTGGCGGCGCCGGGAGAAGTCCTGGGCCGAACCCGCCGATGCCTTCGAAGCTCCCGATCCCGGGGGCGGCCCGGACCGGGAGACGCGCCTGACCCTGCTGGCCGCCCTGCGCGGCCTGCCGCCACGGCAGCGGGCCGCGGTGGTGCTCCGGTACTGGGAGGACCGGAGCGTCGAGGAGACGGCGCAGCTGCTCGGAGTGTCCCCCGGAACGGTGAAGAGCCAGTGCGCCAAGGCTCTGGCGGCGCTGCGGGCGCGGCTCGGCGAGGACCGGCTCGGACTCGGCATCGGCTCGGAAGGAGCCACGGCATGAACGAGAACGAGATCAGAGAGCGGCTGGACCGGGAGATCGGGGAGGAGCCGCCGGTCGTCGGCGGCCCGGCCGCGGTGTTCGCCGGGGCGCGCGCCCGCATGCGGCGCACCCGCGTCGTCACCGGGGCGCTGAGCATGGCCGCGGTGTTGGGCGTGGCGGCGGGGGCGGTGGCCTTCGGCGGGACGTCAGGCGGGACGCGCGGCGGGACGCACGACGCCGATCCGGCAGGGCAGCCGACGGCGTCCGCCGGACACACGTCGCCCACGACCGCCGATCCGACGGAACAGCCGACGGCATCAGGCGGACCCACATCGCCCACGGCACCCCCTCCTACGCCGGACACCCTCAAGAAGACCCCTGACATCCCGGGTACGTCCTGGCCGTTGCGGACCGCCCCGGCGCCCAAGCCCGGTCCGGGCAAGGTGCTGCTGGACGGCTGGTCGACCCTGAAGCTGCTCAAGGACCAGCTTCCAGCCCTCCTCACCGACGGGTCTGACGTCGGCTATGCGCTGCGGGACAGCTCCCATCCCGAGAAGTACGGGGTGGGGCCGGCCGCGGTGGTGGCCGTCCGTGACAGCCAGGGCCGGTTCACGTCGGTCACCGCCGAAGTCCACCAGGTCTCGGCGCGGCCCTACGCACAGGAGACCTGTTCGTCCATGCTCGGCACCAACCGGCTGGTCACCGAGTGCCATGAGGCCCCGCAGCCTGACGGGAGCCGGGTGCTGCTGATGCGGGAGGATCTGGATACGCAGACGGCGAACGGAACCTACGAGTTCGTCGCGGACCGGGTGTTCCCGGACGGGATGCGGATCACCGTGCGGGCCGACAACTGCGACGCCCTGCTGGGCAGCGATAAGCCCACGGCGCCTACCCGGCCGACGCCCATCCTCACCATGGACCAGCTCAAGACGATCGTGCTGGACCACGGGTGGGCGCTGACCGTTTCGGAGGAGTTCGAACAGCAGGCTCGGAACTCCGTCCCGACCTCCTACGTCATCACTCCGGACGAGCGCGCCTACCAGGAGTAGAGCCCTGACGGGTCCGGCGCCCCTGCGAGCATCAGGGGCGCCGGACCCGCCGGTGTTCAGACTACGGCCGACTCCGGTGCGGACCGCGCGGGCTGCACGGACTGTGCGGCCACGGACTCCACGGCATCCACGGCCTGCGCGGGCCGTTCGCGCATCGCCAGCAGCACCCGCCAGGTGGCGACCCAGACGATCGCCGCACCGAACATGTGGATGCCGACCAGCAGCACCGGCAGGTGCGTGAAGTACTGGACGTAGCCGATGACGCCCTGCGCCATCAGCACCAGGAACAGGTCGCGCACGGTGGTCAGGATCCGCGGCGCGGCGCCGGTGGCCTTCAGCGCGAACCACAGCGCGATGGTCAGGCCGACCACCAGGAACACCAGGTCGGCGTGCAGCTGGGTGGCGTTGGCCGGGGTGAGCGGGAAGCGCTTGTTGCCCGGGTCGCCGGCCTTGGCGCCGGAGTGCGGACCGCTGCCGGTGACCACGGTGCCGGCCGCCAGCAGCGCGGCGACGCCGGCGGTGAGCAGGTAGCCGAGCTGCCGCAGGAACGGCTGGACAGTCAGAACCGCGGGTGCGTCGTTGGACTCCCGGCTGCGGGTCCACAGCACGTAGGCCACCGCGACCATGCCCATCGACACCAGCATGTGCACGGCCACCCAGATCGGGGCCAGGTGGGTGCGCACCGAGATGCCGCCGATGACGGCCTGGGCCACCACCCCGAAGAACAACGACCAGGACAGCTTGATCAGCGACGAGCGGCGCGGGTGCCAGCGCATGCAGGCCACGATCGCGGCGCCCACCGCGACCGAGACCGCGAAGGTCAGCATCCGGTTGGTGAACTCCACCGCGCCGTAGGCGCCGAGCTGCCGGGTCGGGACCAGGCTGCCGTCGGTGCAGGTGGGCCAGGTCGGACAGCCCAGGCCGGAGTCGGTGAGCCGGACCGCGCCGCCGGTGACGATGATGCCGATGTTGGCGACCAGCGCGGCGAAGCAGGCCCACTGGACGATCGTCGGGGTCGGGCGCCAGGCGAGGAGGCGGAGGGGGCCGGAGGGGGCCGGGCGGGCTGTGGTGGCGGGCGCGACGCCGACGGCGCCGTCACCGGTTGCCGGGCCTGGAATGGTCGAGCTCGGGGCGTCGGCGGCGGTCTTGCCGGAGCCGGAGCCGGTGTCGGTGGCGGCGTCGGCTGAGGCGGTACGGATCGTGTCGTCACCGGCGGTGGCGACGCTGTCAGCGGTCGCAGTGCCGGTACCGGCGTCAACGTCGGCCGGAGCCGTGCGGGTCGTGCCGGCGGGGTCCCCGGCGGTCTGCGCCTGTGTCAAGGTCCTGCTACTCCCACTTGAAGGTCCGGGCGGCCGCCGCGATCGCGGCCACCGCCCAGGCGGCGAGGATGCCGACGTTCGCCCAGGGCAGCGTGGCGCCGTGCTGGAGCACGTCGCGCAGGCCGTTGGTGAGGGCGGTGATCGGGAGGGCGTCGAGCACGTGGCGCACGCCGGAGGGGAACTTCGACAGCGGGATGATCACGCCGCCGCCGGCCAGCAGCAGCAGGAAGACGAAGTTCGCCAGACCCAGAGTGGCCTCGGCACGCAGCGTGCCGGCCATCAGCATGCCCAGTCCCGCGAAGGTGCCGGTGGCCAGCACCACCAGCAGCGCGACCGAGAAGGGGTCGCCGTGCGGGTGCCAGCCCATGGCCAGGGCGATCGCCGACAGCAGGGCGATCTGGATGGCCTCCACGCACAGCACGCACAGCGCCTTGGCCACGATCAGCCCCCAGCGCGGCAGCGGCGTGGCGCCCATTCGCTTCAGCACCCCGTAGCGGCGCTCGAAGCCGGTGCCGATGGCCAGGCCGGTGAAGGCGGTCGACAGCACCGCCGCGCCGAACAGGCCGGGGGCGTAGAAGTCGATCCGCTTGCCCGGGCCGTCGGTGGCGATCAGCGACTCCCCGGAGAACAGCACCATCATCAGCGCCGGGATCACTATGGTCAGCAGCAGCTGCTCCGGGTTGCGGAGCATCAGGCGGACCTCGTGCGCGGCCTGGGCGGCGATCATGCGGCGCACCGGCGCCGCGCCCGGGGCGGGCGTGAAGCTCAGCGGCGCGGCCGGGCGGGGGGCGGCGTTCATGGCGCCGGTCTCGTCGGCGGAGGCGGTGGCGGTCAACGGAGGTCCCGTCCGGTCAGATCGAGGAAGACGTCTTCGAGGGTACGGCGTCCCACGTTCAGTCCCTGCGGCATCACGTCCTTGGCCGCGCACCACGAGGTCACCGCGGCCAGCACGCCGGGGGTGATGTCGCCGGCCACGGTGTAGGCGCCCGGCGGCTGCTCCAGCGCCGTCAGCCCGGCGGGCAGCGTCGTCAGCAGCGTTTCCAGGTCCAGCCCGGGCGGGGCGGTGAACCGGATCGCGGTCTCGCCGGCGCCGTTCGCGGCCGACAGACCGGCCGGGGTGTCGTGCGCGACGACCTTGCCGGTGTCCACGATCGCCACCGTGTCCGCCAGCCGCTCGGCCTCGTCGAGCAGGTGCGTGGTGAGCACCACGGTGACGCCGTCGTGCCGCAGCTGCTCGATCAGCTCCCAGGTGGCGTGCCGGGCCTGCACGTCCAGCCCGGCGGTCGGCTCGTCCAGGAACACCAGCTCCGGCCGCCCGACCACGGCCAGCGCCAGCGACAGCCGCTGCTGCTGCCCGCCGGACAGCCGCCGGAACGGGGTCTTGCCGGCCGAGCCCAGGCCCAGCCGCTCGATCAGGCCGTCGGTGTCGAGCGGGTTCGCGTAGAGCTTGGCGGTGTGCTTCAGCATCTCCACGGCGCGCACGGTGGGGTAGATGCCGCCGGACTGGAGCATCACCCCGATCCGCGGCCGCAGCCGATCACCCTGCGTGACGGGGTCCAGCCCGAGGACGCGGACGGTGCCGCCGTCGGGCTTGCGGTAGCCCTCGCAGCACTCGATGGTCGAGGTCTTCCCGGCCCCGTTCGGGCCGAGCACGGCGGTGATGGTCCCGGTCTCCACCTGGAGGTTCAAGCCGTCCACCGCGGTCTTCGCGCCGTACCTCTTGACCAGGCCGGTCACTTCTACGGCTGGTTGTCCCATAGCGGAGATTCTACGAAGCCGCCACGGGGTGCTCAGCGCCGGGTGAGGATGTAACGTCCGCCACACGCCGCCGGGGGAGGGATTCGAACGTGATCGACACGCGGGACGAGCCGCGGCGGTGGTCATGGCGCCGGCGCGCCGGGGCGGCCGGCGGGCTCGCTGTCGTTCTCGCCGCCGGCCTCTTCGCCTACCGCTGGTACACCGACCCGGGGCCGGAGGTGCCGCCCCAGATCGTGCAGACGGTGGCCGGTCCGCAGGTCCGGATCGTGCACAGCGTGAGCCACGAGGACTCCTCGGCGGTCGAGCGGCCGGCGTACCTGGTGGTCGAGGTCGACGGCCCCGGCGACCCGGCCGACGTGCTGACCGCCACGCTGCGCGCGCACGGCTGGCAGACCGGCGGCGAGCACGACGCCTGGCGGCCGGTCACCGACAGCCAGGGCTACTGGCTGGTCTGGGGCAAGGCCTCGGCGGGCGAAGGGCCCCGGCCGGACCCGCACATCTTCCCGCTGGCGGAGTACGTCGACCGGGCCGACGAGCGTCAGCTGCTGGTCGTCATCCACCCGCCGACGGCTCAGGCGGAGTCCGCCGGCGCCCCGCCTCAGGCGCTCGGCGTCGGGACGTCGAGCTCCACGACCTCCATCTCCTCCAGCGCGATCAGCTGGGCCACGCCCTCCAGCTGCGTGAACGCCGCCCTGCGGATCGCGGCCTGCTCCCCGCGGGAGGCCTCCAGCGCCGCCAGGTCCTGGTAGACGACCCCGACCGAGGCCAGGCCGCGCCGGCGGTCCATGAGCATGCTGGCGCCCCGGAAACCGGCGACGGCCTCCAGGCGCGGCAGGCCGACCTCCTGGAACGCCCGGACGATGCGGTCGGCCTGGGCCGGGTCGAACATCATCCGCTGGAGCCGGAAACCGCCGGTGGTGGCCGCCGCCGGGCGGCTGTAGGCCACGGCCTCCAGGTCCGCCGCGGCGATCGTCGACACGAACGGCGCCAGCATCTCCATGCGGCGGTCGCGGAGCCGCGCGTCGCTGTCCTTCAGCGCCTGCTCGCTCTCCCACCAGGAGCCGGTGGCGATCTTGCCCAGGGCCCGGTCGGCGAAGATCCCGATGCCCTGGAAGCCGGCCTGCTCGGCGAGCATGCCGGGGACCGCCTTCGCGATCACGTCGAGGGCGGCTCCGACGTCGGCCGGGTCCGCGGTGATGTACAGGGTGCGGACGAACATGGTGGTACTCCCATCCGCGCGGGAGCGGCCGTGCGAACTGCACGGCTGGGAAGCCCCCGGTCGTTCACCAGCCGAGTACCGGGGCGCGCGGGCGGCAAGCCGGGTGGGCCGTTCGGGCGAGCCGGATGATCGGTTGCTGAACCGGTTGAGAAGATCGGCGGACCCTTCACGCGGTCGTCCGCGGGTAGGGCGCGCGGGTGCTCTCGCGCACCGTCAGCCGCGGGGTCGCCGTCTTCACGTCCCGCACCGAGCCCGGCTCGTCGATCGCGGCCAGCAACGTGGCCGCGACCTGGCCGCCGAGTCCGAAGGTGTCCCGGCCCAGCGCCGTGATCGACGGATGCACGATGCGGGTGAGCAGGGAGTCCTCGAACGACACCACCGACAGCCCGGCCGGCACCGCCACGCCCATCTCGGCCGCGACGGCCAGCCCGGCCACCGCCATCACGTCGGAGTCGAAGACCAGCGCGGTCGGGCGGCGCGGGCCGGACAGCAGCGCCCGGGTCGCCGAGGCGCCCTGGGCGTCGCTGAAGTCGGTCGGGACCGAGACGGCGTCGGCCAGGTGCAGGCGGCGGGCGGCGTCCTTCAGCGCCCGCATCCGGCGCCGGGTGTGGTGGAACGCCTCGTCGCCGGCGACGTGCGCGATCCGGCGGTGGCCCAGCGCGGCCAGGTAGTCCACCAGCGACAGCATGGCCTCGCGGTCGTCGGCCCAGACGCCGGGCAGCGTGCCGTGCCCGCTCGGGCCGCCGAGCACCACGGCCGGCACCCCCAGTTCCTCCAGCACCGGGACCCGCCGGTCGCGGTGCTGGAGGTCGACCACCACGAAGCCGTCCACGTGCCGCTCCGACGTCCAGCGCCGGTAGACCTCGATCTCGGCGGCGGTGTCCTCAACGATCATGAGGTGCAGCGCCACCGACCGGGCCGAGAGCCCGGACTGCAGGCCCGCCAGCAGCAGGCCGAAGAACGGCTCGGCGCCGATGGTCTGCGCCGGCCGGGCCACCACCAGTCCGACGGCGTCGGCGCGGGCGCCGCCGAGGGCGCGCGCCGCCTTGTGCGGCCGCCAGTTCATCTCCGCGGCCACCCGCAGGATCCGCTCGCGGGTGGCGGGGCTCACCCCCGGCCGGTCGTTCAGGGCGAACGACACCGCGCTCTTGGAGACGCCGGCGCGCCGGGCGATGTCGTCGATGGTCGGTCTGGTCACGGTTCTCCCGGAAAACACTGCGGTGCGTGGCATCTCGATGACGGTCGGCGGCGGGTGGCGCGGGGGCCGTCCCGTTCCCGCCGGCGGGTCTTGACACCCCCCGTCGGGGCAGAGCATAGTCCCCTTTTACTAGAGCGGTTTAGTTAAACCCGGGTTAACGGGCAGGCACACTCGTTCGACACCGCACGCTCCAAGAAGATCCCCTCACACTGCCAAGATCTGGAGTCATGAACATGCGCAGGACCACAGCGGTATCCGCAATAGCCGTGGCCGCGACGCTGTTGGCCGCCGGCTGCGGCGTCGGCAGCAAGTCGTCGTCCGGCGACTCCGGCAAGACGGTCGCGACCACCGGGGCGCTGTCCGGCTCCATCACGTTCCAGACGTGGTCGCTCAAGAACGACAAGTTCACGCCGTACTTCACGAAGCTCATCGCGGACTTCAAGGCGGCGCACCCGGGCACCGACGTCAACTGGATCGACCAGCCCGGCGACGGCTACACGACCAAGGTCACCAGCCAGGTCGCCACCGGCAGCCTGCCGGACGTGATCAACCTGCCGCCGGACATCGCGCACGCGGTGGCCAAGACCGGCAACCTGCTGGACCTGAAGAAGAACGTCCCGACGCTGGACGCCGACTGGGTCAAGAGCGGTCTGAACGCGTACAACTACCAGGACATCGACAAGGCCGCGTCGTTCTTCGGCTTCCCCTGGTACCTGGGCACCGACGTGTCCTACTGGAACAAGGCGCTCATGGCCAAGGACGGCCTGGACGCCACCAAGCCGCCGAAGACCTTCGACGAGCTGGTCGCGCAGGCCAAGATCATGCACGACGCCTCCGGCGGCAAGGACTACCTGATGTCCCGCGCCCCGTGGCTGTCGGACATCGCCAACACCGGCACCAAGCTGCTGACCGACGACGGCACCAAGTTCGCGTTCAACACCGACGCCGCGGCGGCGATGCTGGACAAGTACACCCAGGCCTACAAGGCCGGCTACCTGCCCTCGAACGTCCTGGACAACGCCTACGAGGGCAACTCGGCGCTGTTCAGCAAGCAGCAGGTGGCCTGGACCACCGGCGGCGGCAACCTGATCACCAGCCTGGCGCAGGAGAACCCGTCGCTGGCCGCGAACGTCGTGCCGTCCCCGGCGCTGGACACCGCCCCGCTGTACGTGCAGGGCCTGTCGGTCTCCAGCAAGAGCAAGAACCCGGCGCTGGCGCTGGCGTTCGCCGAGTACGTGACGAACAACGAGAACCAGACCGCGTTCATCAAGCTGGCCCCGGGCTTCCTGCCGGGCTCGGCCGCCTCGGCGAACGACCCGGCGTACAGCAAGAGCGACGGCACCCCGCAGGGCGACGCCTCGGTGATCGCGTACAAGGACCTGACGACCGCGGTGAACTTCACCCCGCCGATCTGGACCGACGCGATGAACACCGTGCTGAACCAGGAGATCGCCAAGGCCATGACCGGCAAGGAGACGGCGAAGCAGGCGCTGGACAACACGGTCAACCAGGCGAACGCCCTGCTCACCCAGTGAGCCGGCCCGCAGCCTGACGTCTTGACGAGGATGAAGAGGTAGCGCCGATGAGGTCCCACCGGTTTTACACGCCCTGGCTGTTGATGCTGCCGGCGCTGATCTGGCTCGCGCTGTTCAGCGTGTGGCCGGCCATCAACACGATCACGTTGTCCTTCACCAACGTGCACCAGCTGACCGGTGGGCACTTCATCGGCTTCAAGAACTACTGGCTGCTCTGGCACGATCCGCACATCCGGGACGCGATCGTCAACACGGTCATCTTCATGGTGGTCTGCGTCCCGCTGCTCACCATGCTGCCGCTGCTGCTCGCGCTGCTGGTGCAGCGGCAGATCCCGGGCATCGCGTTCTTCCGGACCGCGTTCTACTTCCCGGTCATCGCCTCGGCGGTGACGGTGGCGCTGATCTGGAAGTGGCTGCTGGACGACCGGGGCCTGGTCAACAACCTGGCCCAGTCGATGGGGTTCATCCACAAGACCATCCCGTTCCTGACCGACCGCTGGCTGTTGCTGCTGTCCGCGGTGGCGCTGACGGTGTGGAAGGGCCTGGGCTACTACATGGTGCTGTACATGTCCGCGCTGGGCAGCGTGCGGCGGGACCTGCACGAGGCGGCCGCGGTGGACGGGGCCGGCTCGGTGCGCAGGTTCTGGAGCGTCACCGTCCCGGGCGTGCGCGGCACGATGGTCCTGATCGCCGTGCTGATCGCGGTGAACGCGATGCGGGTGTTCACCGAGCTGTACATCCTCGGCGGCCGCACCGGCGGCGTCGGGGGCCAGGACGTCTCGATCGTGATGCTGGTGCAGCAGGCCGCCTCCGGCGGCGACGGCCGCCTGGGCTACGCCAGCGCCATCAGCGTGTTCCTGTTCTTCCTGACCGCGATCCCGCTGCTGTTCCTGACCCGCCTGAACAAGAACGCCCAGGAGGAGTCCTGATGAGCGCGACCACGGCCGATGAGTCCAGCGAGCTGCGACAGCCGCGCGGCCAGGACAAGCCGGGACGGGGGCAGGCCGTCCGTCACCCCGGACGCAAGGGCCGCTCGCCGATCTTCGACGCGCCGACCCGGACCGGGTTGGTCTTCCGCTACCTCACGCTGACCGTGGTGCTGGTGGTCTCGATCGGGCCGATGCTGTGGGAGCTGTCCACGGCGCTGAAGAGCAAGACCGAGGACGTCTTCACCCAGAACATCCAGCTGCTGCCCAAGCACCCGACGCTGGACAACTTCGGCCAGGTGCAGCGCACGATCCCGGTGTGGCACTTCGCCTTCAACTCGCTGACCGTGGCGTTCATCAACGTCGCCGGGAACATCATCGGCGCGACGCTGGCCGGCTACGTGCTGGCCCGGCTGCGGTTCAAGGGCCGCAAGCTGCTGCTGGGGGTGTTCGTCTCGACGTTGATCCTGCCCGCCGAGGTCACGGTCATCTCCAAGCTCCAGTTCGTCAACAACCTGGGTCTGGGTGACACGCTGCTGGGCGTCTGCCTGCCGGACATGATCGCGATGATCAACGTCCTGCTGATGCGCAACGCGTTCCTGGCGCTGCCCAAGGAGGTCGAGGAGGCGGCGATCATCGACGGCGCCAACGCGGTGCAGCGGCTGCTCTACGTCGGCCTGCCCGCGGTCAAGGGCGTGCTGAGCGTCATCTCGATCTTCGCCTTCATCGGCGCCTGGGACGACTTCCTGTGGCCGCTGCTGGTCCTGCAGACCCCGGACAAGCTCACCCTCACCGTCGGCCTGTCCTATCTGGACGGCCAGTGGTCGCATGATCCACGGGTCATCGCGGCCGGCACCATGATCGCCCTGATCCCGATCCTGGCGCTGTTCCTGGGCCTGCAACGGTACTTCTTCCGCGGAGTCGCCGAGGGCGCGATCAAGGGCTGAACCCGCGCCCGGCCACCGCGCCCGCCCCCGGCCCGAGGCCTTCGGCCCGGGCCGGGCCGCCGGGCCCAGAGCATTGCCGCCAGCACACGCACACACACAAGGGACCAGCCCCGGTTATGACCGCAGACCCGCAGGCTCCGCAGCTTTCGAAGACGCCGCGTTTCGGCGTCAACTACACCCCCAGCGTCGGATGGTTCCACCACTGGCTCGACTTCGACCTCGACGCCGTGCGCGCCGACCTGGACGCGATCGCCGCCCTGGGCCTGGACCACGTGCGGGTCTTCCCGCTGTGGCCGCTGTTCCAGCCCAACCGCACCCTGATCCGCCCGCGCGCGGTGGAGCAGCTGGTGGCGCTGGCCGACGCGGCCGGCGAGCGCGGCCTGGACGTCAACGTCGACGGGCTGCAAGGCCACCTGTCGAGTTTCGACTTCCAGCCGGCCTGGATCACCAGCTGGCACCGCCGGAACATGTTCACCGACCCCGACGTCCTGGACGGCGAGGCGGAGTACCTGCGCACGCTGGCCGCCGCGCTCGCCGACCGGCCCAACTTCCTCGGCATGACGCTGGGCAACGAGACCAACCAGTTCTCCGGCGACCCGCACCCGGACCCGGACCGGATCACCTCCGCGCAGGCCGCGGCGTGGCTGGACCGGATGCTCGAGGCCTGCGAGCAGGGTGCGCCGGGCCGGTTCCACCTGCACTGTTCCTATGACGCCGCCTGGTACCTCGACGACCACCCGTTCACCCCGGCGCACGCCGCCCGGCACGGCGCCGCGACCGCGATCCACTCCTGGGTCTTCAACGGCACGCAGCAGCGCTACGGCTCGGACTCCACCGCGGTGGCGCACCACGCCGAGTACATGATCGAGCTGTCCAAGGCCTGGGCCCTGGACCCGCGGCGGCCGGTGTGGCTCCAGGAGGTCGGCGCGCCGCAGCCGCACATCCCGGCCGACCGGGCCGCCGAGTTCACCCGCGCCACCGTGGCCAACGCGCTGGACTGCCCGGACGTGTGGGGCGTCACCTGGTGGTGCTCGCACGACGTGGACCGGGCCCTGGCCGACTTCCCGCAGCTGGAGTACAGCCTGGGGTTGCTGACGACCACCGGCGAGCCCAAGCCGGCCGGGCTGGAGCTGGCGAAGATCGTCGCCGAGACCCGCGCGTCCTGGACGCCGCCGGCCCCGCGCTCCACCGCGCTGGCGATCGACCTGCCCGAAGCCGTGACCGCGCGCGCCACCTGCGCGCCCGGCGGCCGCTTCTACGAGGCCTACATGCGCCTGCTGGACCGGGGTGTGCGGCCGGCCGTGGTGCTGGCGGCCCTGGCGGGGGATAAGAATCATCTGACTGCGCGCGGCATCACCGAGGTGCTGACGGTCGAGGACGCGGCTCAGCCGATCTGAGCTTCGTCGGCGCCGACATCGATTGACAGGGAGCAAGAGCGATGCACGATAACCGGGCCTTGGTGGAGCACCGTCTGAAGCGCGTCCTGGAGGAGCGCATCACGCCGGCGATCTACCCGGAGTCGGTGCCGCTGACCGCCTCGATCTGGGTCGTGCCGCCGCCGGGGGAGCCGGTGCCGGTGGCCGAGGGCCTGGCGGCGCCGCGCGAGCCGATAGCCGCCGGCGCCACGTGGGGTGCGCCGTGGGGCACGAGCTGGATCACGGTCGAGGGCACCGTCCCGGCCGAGTGGGCCGGCAAGACGGTCGAGGCGATCATCGACCTGGGCTTCGACAAGAACATGCCCGGCTTCCAGTGCGAGGGCCTGGTCTACCGGGCCGACGGCTCGCCGGTGAAGGGCCTGAACCCGCGCAACCAGTGGGTGCGGGTGGCCGAGCGCGCGGCCGGCGGCGAAGCGGTGCTGCTGCACGTCGAGGCGGCCTCGAACCCGGTGATCCTGGACTACCACCCCTTCCTGCCGACGCTGCTGGGGGAGAAGGAGACCGCCGGCGACCAGCCGCAGTACCGGCTGGAGCGCCTGGACCTGGCGGTGTTCGACGAGACCGTGTGGAACCTGGTCGCCGATCTGGAGGTGCTCGGCGAGCTGATGCTCGAGCTGCCCGAGGATTCGGCACGCCGGTATGAGATCGTGCGCGCGGTGGAGAAGGCGCTGGACGCGGTCGATCTGCAGAACGTGAACGCGACCGCCGCGGCGGCGCGCGGATGCCTGGCGGAGGTGCTGGCCAAGCCGGCGGTCCCGTCGGCGCACAGGATCTCCGCGGTCGGCCACGCGCACATCGACTCGGCCTGGCTGTGGCCGCTGCGCGAGACGGTCCGCAAGGTCGCGCGCACCACCGCGAACATGACCGCGCTGCTGGCCGACGAGCCGGACTTCATCTACACGATGTCCCAGGCCGCGCAGTACGACTTCATCAAGACCCACCGTCCCGAGGTCTACGAGAAGGTCAAGAAGGCGGTCGCCGACGGCCGCTTCGTGCCGGCCGGCGGCATGTGGGTGGAGTCGGACACGAACATGCCCGGCTCGGAGGCGATGGCCCGGCAGTTCGTGCACGGCAAGCGCTTCTTCCTGGAGGAGTTCGGCGTCGAGAACGACGAGGC
>JABFXP010000971.1 GCA_013361685.1 Catenulispora sp. | reverse complement strand
GGAGAGGGTTCGCTGCGGGCCACGATTGCGCCTCCACCGTGCGACGCCGCTCCCGACGCGTGCTCGGATTGAGCGCCGTGCCAGCAGCTCGGCATGCGCCAACGCGTCGCCGCGCGTATCGCGACACGCAGCGTGCCACTGAGCCGCGTCGTGATGCCGGCCGCGTAGCTCTGTCGTCGCGACGACACTGCCGTGCGGCCCGCGATGCGTCGTGGCTGCCCGTATCGCGACCTTGCCGCTGTCATGGTGAAAGAGCACCGCAAGGCTCTGTTAGCGCGCCGCCGATCCACACAGTCGCCGCAAATCCGCGCGGCCGGAGTACTTAGTGAGCGTCGCCGCATGACGCGGTGCCGCTGCTGCAGGGGCGAGGTCAGGCTCGTCGGCGAACTGCGGCGTGGTGCTGGCGGGCAGTATGGGCCCGACAGCTCATGGGACACGTCGCCGGCCCAGCCCGCTGCCTCGCTGCCCAGGCGGCTCGCATTGCCCCGGCTGCACTGCTGCCCCGCCGCACCGCACACCACGCCACCTCATCGCCCCGCCGGGCCGCCGGGCCGCCGGGCACCTGGCCCGCGGCAGGCACCCGGCAGGCACCCGGCAGGCACCCGGCACAAGCGAATCAGCCCACGCACCACCCGGGCCATGTACCGCACCGCTCTACACCGCCCGGGCCCGCACCGCACCGCACTACACCGCCCGGGCCCGGACCGCACTGCACCGCGCCCTGCACCGCACCAACCCCCAAAAACGACGCCGCCGCCGCACCAACCCGGTGCGGCGACGGCGTCTCACAATCGGTCCGTCAATCGAGCAATCTTGATCCGAACCTCAATCCCAACCCCTCCCCCTCCCTACTCACTCCGCAGCACCTCCGAAATCGACATCCGTGCCGCCGATCGCGCTGGGACGAGGGCCCCGACCACTGCGATCCCTATACCGGCCAGAAACAGCAGGCTGAGCAGCGGCGCCGAGTACACGTGGGTGAGGTTGGCGGGCAGGTCCATGCCCTGGGCGTGTTCCATCAGGGGGACCACGACTTGGTACAGCAGGTAGCCGAGGGGGAGGCCGATGGTGCCGCCGATGAGGCCTAGGAGGGTCATGGAGGTCACGATCATGGTGATCACTTGGCGGGGGGTCATGCCGACTGACTTCAGCATCCCGAGGTCGCGGCGGCGTTCGCGGGTGTTCAGGAGGACTGTGTTGAACACGCCTAGGGCTGCTACCAGGCTGAGGACTGCTGTGATCACTGTGGAGAAGATGCGGAGTTCTGCGTTGGGGTCTCCGTAGTCGCGGGGGGTTACTGTCCAGGTTTGGGCTGCGGTGCGTAGGTTCGCTGTCAGGGTTTGGCGGTTTGCTGAGGGGGTGGCGTGGACTTCGAAGGCGCCTGGCTGGCGGGTGGGGTCCAGGTCTTGGAGGGTGGTCCAGTCGGCTATCAGCATGCTGTCGCCGCCGGTGACTACTTCGCCGACGATGGTGGCGCGGGTGGTGTTGCCTTGCAGGGAGATGGTGAGGGTCTGGCCCAGGGACAGGTGGTGGCGGTTGAGGAAGCGGGCGGGGGTGACGATCTGGTGGGGGCCGGTCAGCCAGTGGCCTTTCACGATGGCGAAGCCCATCTTGGCTGAGTCGCCCTCGTAGAACTGGGCTTCGACGCCGGTGGTCATGCCGGCCACGCCGACCAGGTCGCCGGCGAGGCCGGCCACGCCGTCGACGCCGGGGGTGGCGCGGATTGTGCGTTCGAGGGTTGCTGCGTCCGGGTGGGCGGTGGTGGGGCCGCCGGGGCCGGAGCCGATGTCGTAGGTCACGGCGCCGATGCGGTCTGAGGCGGCTGAGACGCCGGTCATGGCGCGGGCCAGGCCGTTGGCGAAGACCGCGGTGGTGACGCCGAGCAGGACTGCCGCCAGGGTCAGGGCGCTGCGGGCCGGGCGGGCGAATGGCAGGCCCAGGCCCATGCTCACCGGGCGGGGGAGGCGGGAGCCGGCCAGTTTGCGTTGGATTTTCAGGCCGCGGCCTTGTCGGGGGGCGGAGCCGGCGGAGATCGCGGTGTTCGCGGACATGGCCGCTGCTTTGCGGGCTGGGATGAAGGCGGCCAGGGCGACCAGGAGGGGGACTCCGAGCAGGCATCCGATGTCGACCAGGGGGCTGATGGCCTGTTGGCCGCCCAGGGAGCTGAAGGCCTTGTCGAACAGGGGCTGGCCGATCAGGTTGCCGATCGGGATGCCGATCACGGTGCCGACTATGGCTGGGACGGCCATGGTCGCCATGAACACGTTCACCACCTGGCGTGGGGTGAAGCCGATCGTCTTGTAGACGCCGATGTCGCGGTATCCGGAGACCACAGCGCCGCTGACCACGTTGAGGACGATCAGCACGGCCACCGCCAGTGCCAGGATGCCGAAGGCCATCAGCATCGGCAGCAGCGCCTCCAGCTTGGCCAGCATCGAGGCGCGGGTGGTGCGCCAGGACTGGAAGCCGGTGAGGGCGTCGGCGGGCAGGCTCGCGGTGGCCTTTGTCAGGTCGGCTTTGACCTGGGCGTCGGTGTCAGAGTTCTGGAACCGGTACAGCATCTCCAGGTGGTCCGGGTGCAGGGCGGTGATCTGGCTCGGCGCCACCCAGGCGTCGGCGGTGGCGGACACCGAGTAGGCGTAGCCGACGATGGTGAAGGTCGGCAGGCCCGGGCCGGTGAGGGTCTGCTGGGTGTCGGGCCCTCGGTCCGGCCGCCCCGGCATCCGTTCGCCCGGCGGCATGTCCAGCACGATCTCGCCGGGTGCCTCGGCCCAGCGGCCGTTCCACAGGTTCACGCGGTCCACGTCGCCGCCGGCGGGTCGCGGCCGGCCGACCACGGTCATGTGCTGGCCGTGGTTGTCGTTCGGATCCAGGGACAGCGACACCGACGCGGCCGGGAACGGTCCGGCGGTGCCGGTGACGCCGGCGGCGTGGGCGGTCGCGGACAGCTGCGCCCCGGTGGCCTTCGCCGCGTCGAAGGAGGCGACGGCGTGGGCCCCGTTCTGGCGGGCGAAGGCGTGCTCGAAGGGGCCGGTGGAGGCTTGCAGCAGGCCCAGGCCGAGCACCGCGCTGAAGGCGGAGACGCAGACCACCATGCCGATGACGATGGTCTGCACCTTGCGGCGCTTCACGATGGCGCGGGAGGCGCGCCAGACCGGTCCCTTGGTGAAACGCAGGGTGCCGGGCTTGCCGGTCGGCTTCTTCATGGTGTTCACGCGGTCCTCTCGAGCGCGCGCTCGGTGACGACGCGGCCGTCGGCGACCTCGACCAGGCGGCTGGCGCAGCGGGTGGCCAGGCGGGGGTCGTGGGTGACCATCAGCAGGGTCTGCCCGAGCTGGTTGAGGTCGATCAGCAGGTCCATCACCTGTTCGCTGGAGCGGCTGTCCAGGGCGCCGGTGGGTTCGTCGGCGAGGAGCAGCGCTGGCCGGTTCATCAGGGCCCGGGCCACCGCGACTCGCTGGCGTTCGCCTCCGGACAGGCGCTGCGGGTAGGTGTTCTTGCGGTCGGCGATGCCCAGTTCGCCCAGCAGCTCCAGGGCGCGGCGGCGGGCCTGGCCGGCCGGGGTGCCGGTGAGCTGGGCGGCGAGGGCGACGTTGTCCAGGGCCGGCAGGTCGTCGATGAGGTTGAAGAACTGGAAGATCATGCCGATCCGGCGGCGGCGGAACAGCGCCAGGCCGGTCTCGTTCAGCTCGCCGAGGTCCTCGCCGTGCACGACGACCCGGCCCGAGCTCGGCCGGTCGAGCCCGGCGACCAGGTTCAGCAGCGTCGACTTGCCGCAGCCGGAGGGCCCCATGACGGCGACGGCCTCGCCGGCGCTGATGTGCAGGGTGACGCCGTCGACGGCGGTGGTGTCGCCGAAGTCCTTGCGGACGTCGTCGAGGCGGACGATGGGCTCGGTGGAGGTCATGTGATCAACGTAGGGTGGGGCGCGCCGCGGCTCATCGGTCCGTGGTGGTAATCGTCCGGGCCTCTCATCCTGGGGATGTAGTCATGGTGTGGGTGCTGGTGGGGGCGCTGGTCGCGGCGTGTGGCGCGGCGGCGTGGTCGGTGGTGCTGCTGCGGCGGGAGCGACGGCGGTACGTGCGGTCCATGGAGGAGCGCAGCTGGCTGCTTGAGCGGGAGCGGGAGAGTGCGGCGCAGACGGCGGTGGATGCCGAGCGGGCGCGGATCGCCAGGGAGTTGCACGACATCGTCAGCCACAACGTCAGCATGATGTTGATCCAGGCTGGCGCGGCGCGTCAGGTGCTGGCGGCGAGCGTGGCGGCGGCGGAAGCAGCGGAAGCGACCGGCACGAGCAGCACGGCTGGCACGAGCGCCACCGGCGAGACGGCCGGCACGCCGCGTGCAACCGGCACCGAAGAGGCCCAAGACGCCCTCCTCGCCGTCGAAGGCGCGGGGCGTGCGACGATGACCGAGCTGCGGCACCTGCTGGGCGTCCTGGCCCCCGCGCCGGACGGTCACGACGAGGAGGGCTCCGGGTTGACGCCGCAGCCGACGATGGCCCGGCTGTCAGCCCTCGTCGACAAGATCGCCTTCGCCGGGCTGCCGGTGGAGGTGCGGATCTCCGGTGAGCCGCGGCCGCTTCCCGCCGGGATCGACGCGACGGCGTACCGCATCGTGCAGGAGGCGCTGACCAACGCTTTGAAGTACGGCGGCACGAGCACCGAGCTGACCGTCCGCTACGACGACCGGTATCTGCGGATCGAGGTGCTGACCGCGAGCTCCGGTTCGGTGCATGCTCTGGGGTCGGCCGCATCGGCGGGTGAGCAGGTGGGTACCGGCCGCGGCCTGATGGGTCTGAAGGAGCGGGTGGCCGTGTTCGGCGGCGATCTGGATGCCCGCCGGCGTCTCGGGGGTGGGTTCCGGGTCCGCGCGAAGATACCTTTGGACGCACCATGAATCCCCGCGTCCTGATAGCCGACGACCAGGCTCTGGTCCGTACCGGCTTCCGCATGATCCTGACCGCGAACGGCATCGAGGTGGCCGGGGAGGCGGCCGACGGGTTGGAGGCGGTGGAGGCGGCGGCGCGGCTGCGGCCTGATGTGGTGCTGATGGACATCCGCATGCCGAACCTGGACGGGTTGGCGGCGGCGCGCCAGATCCTGGCGGCCGATCCGGGCTGTCGGATCCTGATGTTGACCACGTTCGATCTCGACGAGTATGTCTACGAGGCGCTGGCCGCCGGGGCGTCCGGTTTCCTGCTGAAGGACGTGACGCCGGAGCATCTGGTGGCGAGTGTGCGGCTGGTCGACACCGGCGACGCGCTGTTGGCGCCGTCGATCACGCGGCGGTTGGTGGAGAAGTTCGCGGCGCCGGCTGCGGGTGCGGACGCTGCCGGGTCCGGTGCCGACGCCGGGTCCGGTCCGCGTACTCCGGCGGTTCATCGCGATCTGGCGACGCTGACTCCGCGTGAACGGGAGATCCTCACGCTGATGGGGCGTGGGCGTTCCAACGCGGAGCTGGCCGAGGTGTTGGTGCTGTCGGAGGCGACGGTGAAGACGCATGTCGCGCACATCTTCACCAAGTTGTCGTTGCGGGACCGGGCGCAGGCCGTGGTGGTCGCGTATGAAACCGGGCTGGTGGCGCCCGGGGACGGGGACTGACCGGTCGCCGGGCCGCCTGCCTTATGCGTCGGCGCGGTGGTGCCCGGCCTCAGTCGTCCTCGACTCCGTCTTGAGGGTTATCCCCGTCTTCCGGCCACCACCGGGCCCGGGCCATGTCGATGCGGGCGCCGTCGGGTTTGAGGGGCGTGCCCTCCTCGCGGTAGTTGGCCAGCGCCTCGCGTTCGTGGTGGGGCAGGAAACCGCCGTCGCTGCGGACGACGCGCCACCAGGGGACCGCGCCGCCGTAGCGGGCCATCGCGGTGCCGACCTGGCGCGGGCCGCCGTCGCCGAGGAACTGCGCGATGTCGCCGTAGGCCATCACCCGGCCGGGTGGGATGCGGTCGACGACGTCGAACACCCGCTCCACGTACGGAGGCAGTTCGGGTGGTTTGGCCACGTGCATCACTCCCGTCGACGTAATCCCGCGCGCCCCGCGCGGGCCTGTCGTGGGACGATCAACGACAGTCGCCGCCCGCGCGCGGACGTCAGGGACTATCGTCCTTGTGTCCAGTAGGGCGCAACAAGAACACAAGACCAGAAGACAGGTGGACAGTGGCAGGGGAGCCCGGCACCGCCTCACCGGCCCGACCGGGTCCGGTCGGGGCCGTCACGCCGGCCGTCAGCCTGCCCGCGCCCGGGCCGGGGTCGCCCGGATCGTCCGCCGCGCTGCCGCCGGGCCGTCCTCCGGTGATCGACGAGCCGCCGGAGCCGAACCGGATACGCCGGCCCGCCGACCTGCTGCGGGCCGTGGCCAGCTTCGTGACCATGCTGCTGTTCCTGGGTCTGGGCATGGTCGCCGGCGGCACCACCCGCGGTGCCGAGTCGGACATCTCCAAGCTGTCCGCGGACCAGCGGCTGCCGCTGGGGCTGGTATTGGGAGTGACGTCGGTTCTGCTGGCGGTGGTTCCCATCGTGCTGGCGATCGACCGGCTCTACCGGCGGGACACGCGGCGGGTGGTGGACTCCGTCCTGTCCGCGGCGATGGCGTACCTGGCGGCGGTGGGCCTGAACGCGCTGGTGGCCTCGCACCACACGCCGAAGGCCATCACCGAGGCGCTGACGCTGCCGACGAACGCCGCGGGCAACACCGCGGCGTTCCACATCTATCTCACGACGGTCGTCGCCTACCTGACGATCATCGGGTTCGGGAACCGGCACAACTTCCAGACCGCGACCTGGATCGCGCTGGTCGCCTACGGCGTGGTCACCCTGATCCAGGGTGATGCGACGCTGATCAGCCTGGCCGAGACGGTGCTGCTGGGGCGGCTGGTCGCGTTCGGCTGGCGCTGGGCGCGCGGGGTGATCAACGACCGGCCGACCGGGGAGGCGGTGTTCGCGGCGCTGGCGGCGGCGGGGCTGGGGCCGCTGTCCTGCCGCCGGGTGCCGGACGTGGAGGAGGTGCGGCGCTACCGGGTGTCCACGGCCGAGCGCGGCGACCTGGACGTGATCGTGCTGGACCGGGATCAGCAGGCGGCGGGGCTGGTGTACCGGCTGTACCGGCGGCTGCGGCTGCGGGGTCCGGCACAGCGCCGGAACCTGCTGACGCTGCGGCGGATGCTGGAGCAGGAAGCGCTGATGTCGTACTCGGTGACGGCGGCCGACGTCCGCACGCCGCGGCTGCTGGCGGTGCGGGATCTGGGCCCGGACACCGGGATGCTGGCGTACGAGCTGGTGCCGTCGCGGACCTTGGACCAGCTGGACGAGTCGGAGCTGACCGACGGGCTGCTGGACGACATGTGGGCGATGCTGGCCGAGCTGCACGAGCACCAGCTCGCGCACCGGCGGCTGTCGGCGAACGCGTTCCTGGTGGACGGCGGCGGCCGGCCGTGGCTGACCGACCTGCGGCTGGGCGAGGTGGCGGCCGGGACGCTGTCGCAGCGCCTGGACACCGCCGAGATGCTGACCGTGATGAGCCTGTACTTCGGCCACGAGCGCGCGGTGACCGCGGCGGTGGACCGGCTCGGCGAGGACGACGTGGCCGCGGCGCTGCCGATGCTGCAGCCGGTGATCCTGACCCGCAACACCCGGACCGCGCTGAAGAAGTCCAAGGGGCTGCTGCGGAACATCCAGGAGGCGGTGCAGGCGCTGCACCCGTCGGTGGAGCCGGAGCCGGTGAAGCTGGAGAGGTTCAGCCCCCGGACGCTGTTCTCGGTGGTGGGCCTGTCGTTCGCGGCGTACGCGCTGATCGCGACGAACCGCTCGTGGTCGAGCCTGACCGCGGTGAACTGGTGGTGGACCGGCGCGGCGGCGCTGGCGTCGGTGGGCACGTACGTGGCGGCGGCGATGGCGCTGGACGGGTTCGTCCCGGAGAAGCTGCGCTGGGGCCGGACGATCCTGTCGCAGGTCGCGGCCTCGTTCGTGACGCTGGTCGCGCCGGCCGCGGTCGGCGGCGTGGCGGTGAACACCCGCTATCTGCAGCGCACCGGGCTGCCGACCCGCGCGGCGGTGACGGCGGTGGGCGCGCAGCAGGTCGTGGGCCTGGTGCAGCACCTGCTGCTGATCCTGGTCTTCGGGGTGATCGCCGGCAGCTCCGGCGACAACAGCGGCGGCGGCTCGCACGCCTCCAGCGCCACCCTGATCGCGATCATCCTGGCGCTGGCGCTGCTGGTGCTGCTGATCGGGACGATCCCGCAGCTGCGGCACTTCGCGGTGAACCGGCTGCGGCCGCTGGTCGCCGGCTCGCTGCCGCGGCTGATCGAGGTGGCGCAGAACCCGCTGAAGCTGGCCACCGGCCTCAGCGGCACGGTGGTGCTGTCGCTGCTGTACATCTTCGCGCTGTGGGCCTCGATCCAGGCCGCGGTCACCGACGACCACGCCGCGAAGATCAACTTCGCGACGGTGGCCATCATCTTCCTGACCGCCCAGGCGGCGGGCTCGATCGTCCCCACCCCGGGCGGCGTCGGCGGCGTGGAGGCGGCGCTGACGCTCTCGCTGACGACGTTCGGGCGCCTGGACGGGACCCTGGCGGCGACGGCGGTGCTGCTGTTCCGGCTGATGACGTTCTGGCTGCCGGTGCTGCCGGGATGGCTGGCTTACAACTACATGACCCGGCGCGGCGAGTTGTAGCGCTCGCCCGATGTGATCCAGAAGCCAGTCGGCCGCCGCCCCACACGGGGACGGCGGCCGACTTCGCTCACAGCGATGAACGCAGCTTGCTGAACCTCAGTAGCTCGGCTTCTCCGGCTCGATCTGGTTCACCCACGCCAGCACACCGCCGCCGACGTGCACCGCGTCCTTGTATCCGGCCGCGTGCACCACCGCCAGCGCCTCGGCCGAGCGCACACCGCTCTTGCAGTGCAGGACGATCCGCTTGGTCGGGTCCAGCTTCTCCAGCGCGCCGCCCTGGAGGAACTCGCCCTTGGGGATCAGCGTCGCGCCGGGGATGTTGACGATCTCGTACTCGTTCGGCTCGCGGACGTCGATCAGCTGGATCTTCTCGTCGGCGTCCAGCCACTCCTTCAGCTGGGCGACCGTGATGGTCGAGTCCTTCGCCGCGTCGGCCGCCTCCTCGGAGATGGCGCCGCAGAAGGCCTCGTAGTCGATCAGCTCGGTGACGGTG
>JABFXP010000266.1 GCA_013361685.1 Catenulispora sp. | reverse complement strand
GGCCGCAGGGAGTGACGGCGCCGACGCTTCCGAGCCGGCGGCGGGCGAGACCGCCGATCCGGCCGACGATCCGTCCGCTGATTCCGCAGCCGGCGCGGCGGCCGGCTCTGCCGGCGATCCGTCCGACGAGGCCTCCGCCGACACCGCGACCGACACCGCCACCGAGGCGGCAGCCGACGCCCGCCGAGCGGTCCGCCAGACCGTGCGCCGGTCGGCCCGCGAAGCCAAGCCGAAGGCGCCCCGCGAACCGGCGGCCGAGCTGCCGTACGCCGAGGTCGTCCTCTCGCTGGAGCTCAGCCACCTCGACCGGGTCTTCGACTACCTCGTGCCCTCGGACCTCGCCGCCGAGGCGCAGCCCGGCGTCCGGGTCCGGGTCCGGTTCGCCGGGCAGCTCGTCGACGGCTTCGTGATCGGCCGCAAGGCCGAGTCCGGCTTCGCGGGCCGGTTCGAGTGGCTGCAGAAGGTCGTCTCGCCGCTGCCGGTGCTCACCCCGGAGATCCTCGACCTCGCCCGCACCGTCGCCGACCGCTACGCGGGCACCCTCGCCGACGTGCTGCGCCTGGCTGTCCCGCCACGCCACGCCGGTGCCGAGAAGGGCCCGGCGAAATCCACGGATCCGGGTCCTGACAAGACCGTCGACGGCGCGCCCTGGGGCGTCTACGGCGGGGGCCGCGAGTTCATAAAGGCACTGCAACGCAAGACCGCGCCGAAGCTGCCCCGCGCGGTCTGGACCTGCCTGCCCGCCACCGACTGGGCCACCGCGATCGCCACCGCCATGCACGCCGTGGCGACCGACGCCGTCGTGCTCCCCGAGCCGGACCCGGCACCCGGGCCCGCGCCCGCGCACACCCCCGCGCCCGCCGAGGACGACCACGACCCGGAAGCAGTCGCCGACGACCCGGCCATCCCGGACCTCGCACCCGACCCGACCGATCCCGCGCTCCCGGACCCGGACCTGCCCACCGACGAGGACATCGTCACCGAAGAACTGCGCGACCTCGACGCGGACCGCTACACGGAGACGACTCAGGCCGCCGAGGGCGGCGAAGCCACCAAGCCGGCGAGTGCGGATGCCCCCGCCGCGGATCGGCCGGACGGCGAACCACCGGACGGCCAGCCCCTGCACGTCCCCGGCCGCGGCGCCCTCGCCATCGTCCCCGACCACCGCGACCTGGCCCGCCTCGACGCCGCCCTCACCGAGGTCGCCGGCCCTGGGCGGCACGTCGTCCTGTCCGACGAGCTCGGCCCCGCCAAGCGCTACCAGAACTGGCTGGCGGTGCTGCGCGGCGACGTGCGGATGGTGATCGGGACCCGCTCGGCGATGTTCGCGCCGGTCGCGGACCTGGGCTTCGTCGCGCTCTGGGACGACGGCGACGACCTGCACGCCGAGCCCCGCGCCCCCTACCCGCACGTCCGCGAGGTCCTGCTGCTGCGCGCGCACGCCACCGGCGCGGCCGCCCTGGTCGGCGGCCACTCCTGCACCGCCGAGGGCGCCCAGCTGGTCGAGAGCCGCTGGGCCTACCCTCTCACCGCCTTCCGCTCCACCGTGCGCGCCAAGTCGCCGCTCATCCGCACCTCCGGGGAGGAGCTGGAGAAGGAACGCGACCCGGCCGCCGCCGCGGCCCGGCTGCCGAACCTCGCCTGGCGCACCGCGCGCGCCGCCCTGGACGACGGCCCGGTCCTGGTGCAGGTCCCGCGCGGCGGCTACGCGCCCTCGCTGGCCTGCGTCCGCTGCCGCAAACACGCGCGCTGCGTGCACTGCCACGGGCCGCTGGAGCTGACCTCGGGCCACGCCATGGCCTCGTGCCTGTGGTGCGGACGCCCCGCCGGGGGCTGGCGCTGCGACGGCTTCCTGAACGACCGCCCCTGCGGCGGCGACCGCTTCCGCATGCTCGCCGTCGGCGTCCAGCGCACCGCCGAGGAGCTGGGCCGCGCCTTCGCCAATGTGAAAGTCGTCTCCTCGGCCGGGGACACCGTGCTGACCCGGGTCCCGGACTCCCCGGCGCTGGTCGTCGCCACCCCCGGCGCCGAGCCGGTGGCCGCCGGCGGCTACGCCGCCGCGCTGCTGCTCGACGGCTGGGCGCTGCTGGCCCGGCGGGACCTGCGGGCCGCGGAGGAGGCGCTGCGCCGCTGGCTCAACGCCGCCGCGCTGGTCCGCCCCGGCGGCGAGGGCGGCAAGGTGGTGGTGATGGCCGAACCCGGGCTCGCGCCGGTGCAGGCGCTGGTGCGCTGGGACCCGGTGTGGCACGCCCGGCGGGAGCTCGGCGAGCGCGGTGAGCTCCACTACCCGCCGCTGGCCCGGGTGGCCGAGCTCACCGGCACCCCGGCCGCCGTCGCCGAGGAGCTGCGGCTGCTGCGGCTGCCCGAGGGCGCCGAAGTCCTGGGCCCGGTCGCGATC
>JABFXP010000819.1 GCA_013361685.1 Catenulispora sp. | reverse complement strand
GGGCACGGTGGCCGTCGGCCCCGGACCGGGACCGCGGCCGGAGTCCGAGGGCTCAGAGGAGGTGGGAGTCGGCGGCGAGCTCGGTGAGGCGGATGTCGGTGCGGCGAGCGGCAGCGCGGCCGACGCTGATGAGACCGGCGGCGGTCCGGATGTGCTGGCGGATGCCGGTGTGTGAGGCGGGCCCGCGTTCGGTGAGGCCGGCGCCGGTGTGGTGGGCGGAGCGCCGGATGCCGGTGTGTGAGGCGGTCTCCGGTTCGGGCCCGCGTTCGGTGAGGCCGGCGCCGGTGTGGTGGGCGGAGCGCCGGATGCTGGTGCGTGGGCCGGTCTGCGGTTCGGGCCCGGATTCGGTGAGGCCGGCGCCGGCGCGGTGGGTGGCGCGCCGGGTGCCGGTGTGTGAGGCGGTCTGCGGCTCGAGCCCGGATGCACTGGTGCCGCAGGCAGCGGGCCTGTTGCGCAGGCGGGTGCCGGTTCGCAGGTCGGGACCGGGCGCGCTGAGGCCTGTGTCAGTGCTGCCCGTGCTGCCGGTGCTGCCGGTGATGGGCAGGTCTGGGGCCGCATGCTTGTCGGGCCTCGGTTGGTGCGTATCCGGCCCGGCGTCAGCCCTTCCCGATCCCGTCCGCCGCCAGCCTGGCGAGCAGTGGCTGCACGACGCGCACCGGCGTGAACTGCTCGCGCGCGGCCTGCGCGGCGGCGTCTCGCAGTTCCCTGAGCCGGTCCGGATCGCCGGCGAGCTCGGCGAGGGCGGCGGCGAGGGCTTCCGGGTCGCCCGGCGGGACGTAGCACGCGGCGGCGCCGAGGGCGCGGCGCTGGGGTGCGGTGTCCGAGGTGACGATCGCGCAGCCGGCCGCGGCGCCCTGGTAGACCTTGTTCGGGACCACGCGCAGAGCTTTCGGGCCGGTGCCGAAGATGCCGAGGCACACGTCGTGTCCGGCGACCAGGCGGGGCAGGTCGGCCGCCGGGATCCAGTCGTGCCAGGTGACGGTGTCCGCACCGGCGGCGGCGCGGACCGTCTCGGCCTTGTCCTGGCCGCCGCCGACCATGGTGAACTCCACCGGGCTGCCGGTGCCGGCCAGGCGCGCGATGGCCGCGCCGATGGTCGCCGTGCCCTGCAACGGCGTGAACAGGCCGTAGAAGACCACGCGGAGCGGACCCCCCTCCGGCCCGGGCTGCTGCTCGAACCACTCGTCCGGGGCGCCGACCGGCACCACCACGGCCCGTTCCCGGTGCTTGGCGGGCAGCGTCTCCCGGTGTTCCTCGGTGTCGACCACCACGACCCGCGCCGAACCCAGCGCCGCGGCGTCGACGGCTCGCAGCAGCGGCTGCCGCAGCCCGCGGTTGACCTGCCGGTCGCGGGCGGTGTCGGCGGCCCCGATGAGGTGGTCCAGCACCACCCGGCGCCGTCCGAACAACAGCCGCGCCAGATGGACGTCGAAATGCCCCAGATACCCGACCACCACCACGTCGGGCCGCGGGCCCCGCAGCGCCTTGCGTGCCAGCCGCAGCCAGCACCGCGCCAGCCGCACCCCCAGCGCCGGCACCCGCCACGGCTGGGCCAGCATCCGCACCCGCGCGGCTGTGTCGAATCCGAGCGGCGCGTTACACTCGCGCACCTCATGACCCGCAGCACGCAAGCCCTCAGCGATGACGCCCACCCGCGGGTGCGCGGCCACGTCATAGGTGCCGAAGATCAGGACTCGCATGGTCAGCCACAGTAGCGGCTCCCGCTTGGGAGGACGCCGTGCGCTCGACTTCGGCGGCGCCCGTGCCGTGCCCGCGAGTTCTCCCGCTGAACCGCCGGTTTCCCCGCCACAGTCAGCCGCGATGGCTGATGATGCGGGTGTGTCCGATTCCACCGACGGCGCCGCGACGGGCGAGGTCGGAACGCCGAAGCCGCGGGCCCCGCGGCCGAGCGGGACGGCCTGGACCGGTGAGATCGCCGCCGCGGACTCCGCAGACCCGGCTGATCCCGCTGATCCTGCCGAACCCGCGGGCCCAGCCGACTCCGAAGACTGCGCAAGCTGGGCCGATTCCGCTGAACTCGAAGGCTCAGCCGATCCCGCAGCCCTCGCCGAGCCGCAGGCGCCCCGAACAGCAGCCGATGCCCTTCTAGGGCACTCAGCCGCCACCCCCTCACCCCGTACATCCGAAGGTGCCACTGTGCCGCTGTCGTCGCCCGAGCTCGCCGATCCGTCGCTGTCCCCGGCCCCGGCCCCGGCCTCGGACCCAGCCCCGGACCCGGACCCGGCCTCGCCCCCCGACATCGACCCCGCCCTCCCCGTCCCGCCCACCACCCGCCGCGGCCGCCTCGCCCGCGTCGGCTTCCTGCTCCTCACCCTCGCCGCCGGCGCCTACGCCGTGGCCCGCCAGTGGGGACGCGTCCGCGCCGGGTTCGCGGACCTC
>JABFXP010000965.1 GCA_013361685.1 Catenulispora sp. | reverse complement strand
CCGACCGGCAACGAGACCATCAGCATGCTGAAGACCTCGTCGCTGGCCTCGGTGATCGGCGTGGTGGAGCTGACCGACGCCAGCGAGTCGGCGATCCACCTGTACTTCAACGCGATCCCGTTCTACGTGGTGGCCTCGTTGTGGTACCTGCTGTTCACGACGGTCCTGTCCATCGGCCAGTACTACGTCGAGCGGCACTACGCCCGCGGATCCTCGCGCAACCTGCCGCCCACGCCGTTCCAGAAGTTGATGCGCGCCAACTTGTCGTTCCGCCGCCGCACCTACACCGCCGCGCGCACACCGGAGGTGCCCTCATGACCGCCGACGCGATCCCCGTGGGCTTCGGCGCCGGGAGCACCGACCGGCCCGCCGTGGAGATCGAGGACGTCTACAAGGCCTTCGGGCGGCTGGAGGTGCTCCAGGGCGTCTCCATGACGGTCCGCGAGGGTGAGGTGGCGTGCCTGGTCGGGCCGTCCGGCTCCGGCAAGTCCACGCTGCTGCGCTGCGTGAACCACCTGGAGAAGATCGACGCCGGCCGGATCAGCGTGCACGGCCAGCTCGTGGGCTACCACGAGCGCAACGGCCGGCTGCACGAGATGCGCGACCGGGACGTGGCACGGCAGCGCCGCGGCATCGGCATGGTGTTCCAGCGCTTCAACCTGTTCCCGCACAAGACGGCGCTGGAGAACATCATCGAGGCGCCGACCCAGGTGCTGGGGATGTCCAAGGAGGCGGCGGTCGCCGACGCCCGCGAGCAGCTGGAGAAAGTGGGGTTGTCGGACAAGGCGGCCAGCTACCCCAGCCAGCTGTCCGGCGGGCAGCAGCAGCGGGTGGCGATCGCCCGCGCGCTGGCCATGCGGCCCTCGCTGATGCTCTTCGACGAGCCGACCTCGGCCCTGGACCCGGAGCTGGTCGGGGACGTGCTGGCGGTGATGCGGCAGCTGGCCGAGTCCGGCATGACGATGATCGTGGTGACCCACGAAATGGGTTTCGCCCGGGACGTCGGCGACACGGTGGCGTTCATGGACGGCGGGGTGATCGTGGAGAGCGGCGACGCCCGCCAGGTGATCTCCGATCCGCAACACGAGCGCACTCAAGCCTTCTTGGCGAAGGTCAGATAAACAGCTAGGAAAACAAGTACGGGATAGACCCCATACTCCACGCCCGGCCGCACTCGTAAGGCGGCCGGGCGCTGTTTCGCGTGCGTTGCAGGAAAGGTCTGATGACAGATCCGGGGAAAATGCAGTGACGCGGAGCGTCTCCTTAACGGGCGGTGGTGGGAGACGGTGAACGAAGGGCTGATGAATTGACCCTCGCGTAAGGACCCCGAACGGCGTACCGTCATGGCAACGAATCGAGCAGAACGGCGGGCATCGCCACGCCTGCCGTACTGAAAGCCGAACAAGGACGAAGACCGTGGAACTCGCATCCTACGCAGACCGGGCGGTGTCCCTGGTGAACACCGCCGACCCCTATCGGCACCGAGACACGCTCACCACGTGCGAGCAGGCCAAGGAGCTGCTGGCGCCGGAGGGCCGGTGCCGTGTCACCAACGCCGACGTCGCGGAGCTGCGCGCCATCCGGGACCGGCTGCGCGAGGTCTTCGACGCCGCCGAGTCCGGGCGGGTCCCGCGCGCCGTCCAGGTGCTCAACTCCCTGATGAAGCAGTACCCGATCCGGCCGGTCGTCACCGACCACGACGGCGCCTCCTGGCACCTGCACCTGGCCGAGGGCGCGCCGACCATCGCCGCGGTCTACGGCGCCAAGGCCGCCATGGGCCTGGCGGTGCAGGCCACCGAACTCGGCTTCGACCGGCTCGGCGTCTGCCAGGCCGCGCCGTGCCGCGAGGTGTTCATCGACACCTCGACCAACCGCTCGCGCCGCTACTGCTCGGACCGCTGCGCCACCCGCGCCAACGTCGCGGCCTACCGCGCGCGGCGCAAGGAGCAGGCCCGCGCCGCCGCGGCGAACGAGGCGGCGCAGAGCGCGGACGGCAAGGTGATGGCCGCCGCCACCAGCCGGTAGCGAGCTCCCAGCCCCACTGGGATCTCGCCGTGGAGCCGCCCCGGCGCGCCGGGGCGGCTCAGCGTTTCTCCGGGATCCGCGCGACCCGCAGCGGGTCCCGCAGCCGCAGTACGGCCCGGGCCAGGATCAGGCGGTCCGGCACGGCGCCGAACTCCCGGCTGTCCGAGGTGACGAACGGGTTGTCGCTCTCGAGCCACCAGCCGCCGTCCTGCCGCCGCACCGCGCGCTTGACCAGCAGCAGGCCGTCGGCGCGCAGCGGGTGCCGGGCCAGCACGACGTCCCCCGGACGCACGCGGTCCGCGGCCGTGCGGCGGGCCAGGACGAAATCGCCGGCCCGCAGCGCGGGCGCCATCGAGGGCCCGCTGACGCGGTGCACCGACCACCGGGCGTTGGGTCTCACGGACGCCACCATCCCACGCGCCCGATCTTGCGGGGCAGTAGGGTCGGGGGCATCAGTTTGTCCGTGCATCCGGCGCACCCAGATAGGGGAACCTGACATGTTCTCGCGGATTCTCTCCCGCACCTCCACTGTCCACGCCCACTGTGACCTGCCGTGCGGGGTCTACGACCCGGCCCAGGCCCGGATCGAGGCCGAATCGGTGCTGGCGATCACCAAGAAGTACGCCGACAGCACCGACGAGGCGTTCCGGACCCGCGCCATCGTGATCAAGGAGCAGCGCTCCGAGCTGGTCAAGCACCACCTCTGGGTGCTGTGGACCGACTACTTCAAGGCCCCGCACTTCGAGAAGTACCCGCAGCTGAACACCTTGTTCAACGAGGCCACGAAGCTGGCCGGCGCGGGCGGCACGAAGGGCAGCATGGACCCGGCCGTGGCCGAGCAGCTGCTCGCCAAGATCGAAGAGATCTCCAAGATCTTCTGGGAGACCAAGCAGGCCTGAGCCCGCCCCGGCGGGTGCCGACACGCGCCGTCCGGCGCCGGAAATCCTCCGGCGCCGGACGGCTCATTTGTCGCCCGAACGGGGTACGTTGAGCGTGAGGGACGAGCACTGAGGGTGCGTCCGGGCAGCAGCCGGGCCCGCGTTCGGCGTACGATCCGCAGCAGAATGATTCACTCCAGCAGCGGAGGTGTCGTGCATCAGCACTCTGCCCAGCAGACGGCCGTCCCCACACTCGCCTCTACGAGCGCAGGAAGCGGTATGGGACAAGAAAACGGTGGTCCGCAGGACTTCGTCGAGGTACGCATCCCCGCGGAGGGGGCGTACCTGTCGGTGCTGCGGACGGCGACGGCGGGCTTGGCGGCTCGGCTGGACTTCACGCTGGACGAGATCGAGGACTTGCGCATCGCGGTGGACGAGGCGTGCGCCATCCTGCTCACCAAGGCGGTGCCCGGCTCCGGGCTGACCTGCCGCTTCGAACTGCGGGGCGGGGCGCTGGCGGTGGACGTCTCGGTGCCCACCCTGGACGGCAAGACGCCGGCCCGCGACACCTTCGCCTGGACCGTGCTGGCCGCGCTGGCCGGACAGGTGGACGCGCACGTCTCGGACGCCCCGGGACCGGACGGCCCGGCCGGGGCCGGCATCGGCCAGACCGTCACCATCAGCATGCTCAAGCAGCGCGGCGTGGGAGCTTCGTGAGCGCCGCCGAGGAGATCCCAGTGCGCGCCTCAGAGCCCGACGAGATCCCCGCCGCCCGGCGCGCCGGGTACGGCGAGGGGCAGCGCGGCGCGTCCTCGCCGGCCGCCCGGCCGGCCCCCGGCGAGGACACCGCCACCGCCGACGAGACCGACACCGAGGCCGAGGTGGACCCCGAGCTGGACGGCGAGTTCGACGAGCCCGGCATCGACCTGGACGAGCTGGGGCCGGACCTGGACGGCGAGGAGGCCGCGGAGCCGACGGAGGCGGGCCCGGCGGTCGCCGCCGGCTACCCGCTGCGCCGCCCGCCGCGCCAGGGCGGCCCGCACGCCGAGGCGCACGCCCGCGCCCGGGAGCTGTTCGCCCGGCTGAACGAGCTGCCCGAGGGCTCCACCGAGCGCAAGCAGATCCGCGACGAGCTGGTCCAGATGCACCTGCCGCTGGTGGAGCACCTGGCCCGGCGGTTCCGCAACCGCGGCGAGCCGCTGGACGACCTGACCCAGGTCGCCACCATCGGCCTGATCAAGTCGGTGGACCGCTTCGACACCGAGCGCGGCGTGGAGTTCAGCACCTACGCCACGCCGACGGTGATCGGCGAGATCAAGCGGCACTTCCGGGACAAGGGCTGGGCGGTCCGCGTGCCGCGCCGCCTGCAGGAGCTCCGGCTGTCGCTGACCAGCGCCACCAGCGAGCTGTCGCAGCGCAACCGCCGCTCCCCCACGGTCGCCGAACTGGCCGAGTACCTCAAGATCAGTGAGGAAGAGGTCCTGGAGGGGCTGGAGTCGGCGAACGCCTATTCCACGCTGTCCCTGGACGTCTCCGAAGGCGGCGACGAGGACTCGCCGGCCGTCGCGGACTCGCTCGGCAGCGAGGACGAGGCGCTGGAGGGCGTGGAATACCGGGAATCGCTGAAGCCGCTTCTGGAACAGCTGCCGCCGCGCGAGAAGAAGATCCTGCTGCTGCGTTTCTTCGGCAACATGACGCAATCGCAGATCGCCGAGGAAATCGGCATCTCGCAAATGCACGTCTCCCGCCTTCTCGCCCGCACCCTGGAACAGCTGCGCGCCCAACTTCTGGTGGACGAGTAGGAGAACCGGCGCCCCGGCCCGGCCGCTCGGCCGGCCGGGTCCCGGCGCCGGCCGGACGTCAGTCCCGGCGCCAGTTCCGGGTCAGGGCGGCGGTCGACGCCGGGGCGAACACGCCCGCCAGCCCGGCCACGGCGCAGGCCACGGTGGGCACCGCGCCCAGCCAGAAGCCGGCCTTGACCATGAAGTACGCCACCCACAGCGCCAGCAGTTGCAGCATGACCGCCGGCGTCCGGGCCCGCATGCTGACCCGGGCCAGGCCGCGCGCCACCAGCGGCAGCGGCGCGGCGAGGACCAGGAAGGTGACGGCGACGGCGATCGCCTGCCCGCGCTCGCGCGGCGTGCCGACGAAGGCCTCGATCAGCAGCCAGAGCGCATAGCCCAGCGCCACCAGGCTCTCGACCGCGACCACGGCGGCGGCACCCAGCAGCGGACGCGGGATCTGGTGCGCCGCACCGCCGGTGTCCGTGTCCGGTACGGCCTGCGGGATCGGATTGCTCGGCATACGCAGGAGGGTAGCAACGGCACCGGCGCGCGGTGCCCACCGCCGCCGAACCCGCTCCACGCGCAGTGAGCCCACCGGCACCGCGAGCCACCCGGGCGGGTCGCATACCGCACTGGTAATACGACCCAGTAACCTGTCGTCCCATGCGCGCGCTACTGGTCATGAACCCCAAGGCCACAAGCACGACCCAACGCACGCGCGAAGTGCTCTCCCATGCCCTGGCCGGCGAGTTGGAGACGGTGATCGGCGAGACCGGCTACCGCGGCCACGCCGCCGAACTCGCCCGCGCCGCCGCCGAGGACGGGTTCGACCTGATCGTGGCGCTCGGCGGGGACGGCACCGTCAACGAGGTCGTGAACGGGATACTGACCGCCGACCTGCCGGCCGGCGCCGCGCGCCCGGACCTCGGCGTGGTCCCCGGCGGCTCCACCAACGTCTTCGCCCGCGCGCTGGGCCTGCCGAACGATCCGGTCGAGGCCACCGGCATCCTGCTCGACGCGCTGCACGAGAACCGGTCCCGCCCGGTCTCGATGGGGCTGGCCGACGACCGCTATTTCACCTTCACCGCCGGCTTCGGCTTCGACGCCGCCGTCGTCGGGATAGTGGAAGACCGGCGGCGGGCCGGCCACAAGTCCACCGGCGGCCTTTACGTGCGCTCCGCGCTGCGGCACTTCTGGAGCGGCCTGGACCGCCGCAATCCGCCGATCGGGATGAAACTGGCCGACGGCACGGAGATACCGGGTCTGTTCATGGCCATCGTCACCAACACCTCGCCGTGGACCTATCTGGGCAACAAGCCGATCGTCGTCACCCCGGATTCCTCTTTCGAGGCCGGGCTCGACCTGTTCGGGATCACCAAGATGTCCGGCCGGGCCGCGCTGAAGATCGTGCGGCAGATGTTCACCGACTCCGAGAAGCTGGTCCGGGGAAAGAACGTCTGCGTCCACCACGACCTGACCGAATTCACCCTCACCGCCTCGGTGCCGACCGACTTCCAGGTGGACGGCGACCATTTGGGGCTACGCGAAAGTGTGACGTTCCGCGCGATTCGCGACGCGCTGCGCGTGAAGATGTGATGGCATGGAGTCACCCCGTGGCCGTCCGGCCCGGGCCGACTCTCAACGCACCCAGGGATTCCCAGGTAATCGTCGGCGTTAGCGCCTTTGGACTTGCTACCGGCGCCGACTCGCATCCTTGGAAGGCAAGGTGTGAGCGAGGAGACACCCTGGAAATCCAAAAACATCGGACCAAGGGCTTGTGCACCGGCCGGAACCCCTGACACCCTTTATCCAGGCACCTGTCGGCGGATCACCCGGCTCGGTGCGGTTGGACGCCGAGGCAAACAGCGGCACGGATCTTCCGTGACCGCGTTCTTCCTTTGCGTCTCGCCTCGTGAGCCGATCGCGCGAGCGGATCCGGCCGAGGCCAACTGCCCCCGAAGTTCGAGTGGTCCCGATCGCCGGGATTACTCGTGAAAGCGTTCACATTCACAAGGATGGGGTACGCGGGAACCGGGAACCCCCGTGTGGCGGTCTTCAGCATGACAGGGCCGCCGCGCGAAACGTACACAGACGTACAACAGCAGGATCCACAGTGACCGGACACCCGCGTCCGGCGTTGAGGCTGTAACACCCGGCGTACGGACGCCGCCGGACCCGCCAGGGCCGAGGGGGACCCCCGGCCGGGTCACCGGCGCCCGCACCGCCGGCCCCACCACGCATCGAACACGACGAACCCAAAGGAGTGGACCCCATGGACTGGCGCCACCGCGCTGCCTGCCGTGACGAGGACCCAGAGCTCTTCTTCCCCATCGGGAACACCGGGCCCGCGCTGCTGCAGATCGAGGATGCCAAGGCTGTATGCCGCCGCTGTGACGTGGTCGACCAGTGCCTGCAGTGGGCGCTGGAGAGCGGCCAGGACGCCGGCGTCTGGGGCGGGATGAGCGAGGACGAGCGCCGTGCCCTCAAGCGCCGCGCCGCCCGGGCCCGCAGCCGGATGGCCTGAGCCGGGACTCCGGCCGGCATCCGCCGCACCCTGACTGCCTCACGTTCGGATCGATCATCCGACAACTTCATCAGCATCTGTACACACTTCCGTGCTGCGGCGTTCATGGACCGCAGTACGGACGCCTGAAGCGAGCGGCCCATTCGGCCGCTCTCTTGCATTCTCCCGGGCGCATTCTCCCGGTATTCGGCGGATCGTTCCGCCGGACGTTCGCCCCTAGCGTAGCGGAACCCTGTTACCGCCTTGTTGCCGCCCCGGTCCACCCCTCTCACTGCGTCGGCAGATCCCCGACGTCGAGCTCCAGGACCGCCACCGCGCCGTGGCCGTCGGGCGCGGGACGGAGGTCGAAGGTGCCGTTCAGGTCTCCCTGAACGAGCGTTCGGACGATCTGTAGTCCGAGGTTCCCCGCCGTCGCGGCGTCGAAACCAGGCGGCAGCCCGTTCCCGTCGTCGGTGACCACCACGCGCAGCCGCGGGCCCCACCGGTGGGCCCGGACCTCCAGGGAGCCGCCGCGGTCGGCCAGGCCGTGTTCCAGGGAGTTCTGCAGCACCTCGGTGAGCACCATCGACAGCGGGGTGGCGACCTGGGCCGGCAGGATCCCGAACTCCCCGGTGCGCCGGGAGCGCACGGTGGCCCCGCCCGGGCCGCCGCTGCCGACGTCCACCACCATCGCCAGCACCCGGTCGGCGATGTCGTCGAAGTCCACCCGCTCGTCCAGGGTCTGCGACAGCGTCTCGTGCACCAGCGCGATCGAGCCCACCCGCCGCACCGCCTCCTCCAGCGCGGCCCGGCCGGCCTCGCCGTCTATCCGGCGGGCCTGGAGCCGCAGCAGGGCGGCGACGGTCTGCAGGTTGTTCTTCACCCGGTGGTGGATCTCCCGGATGGTCGCGTCCTTGCTCACCAGCTCCCGCTCCCGGCGGCGCAGCTCGGTGACGTCGTGCACCAGCACCAGCGCGCCGGTGCGCTGCCCTTGCGGCCGCAGCGGGATGGCGCGCAGCTGCACCACGGTGCCGTTGCCCTCGACCTCGGCCTCGCGCGGCTTGCGGCCGGAGGCCACCACCTGCAGCGCCTCCTCCATCGCGCCCTTGACCGGGGCCAGGGCCGCGGTCAGGTCGCCGAGGTGCTCGCCCACCATGTCGTTGGCGTAGCCGAGCCGGTGGTAGGCGGACAGCGCGTTCGGGCTGGCGTAGACGACGGCGCCCTCGGCGTCCAGCCGGATCACGCCGTCGCCGACCCGCGGGGAGTTGTCCTGCTGGTCCCGCGACTCCGGGTAGGGGAAGATCCCCTCGGCGATCATCCGGGCCAGGTCCGCCGCGGTCTGCAGATAGGTCAGCTCCAGGCGGCTGGGGGTGCGGGCGGCCAGCAGGTTGGTGTTGCGGGAGATCACCGCGATCACCCGGTCGCCGCGCCGGACCGGGATCGCCTCCACCCGGACCGGGACGTCCTCCCGCCACTCGGGGTCGCCTTCGCGGCGGATCCGTCCGGAGTCCAGGGCCAGGTCCAGCATCGGCCGCTCGCCGCGCTTGAGGGTGGAGCCGACCAGGTCGGCGGCGTAGCAGGTGGGGCCGGTGTTCGGGCGCATCTGGGCCACGGCCACATAGCCGGCCGCACCGCCCTCGCCCGTCTTCACCGGGGCCCACAGCACCAGGTCGGCGAACGACAGGTCGGCCAGCAGCTGCCAGTCGGCGATCAGGAGGTGCAGCCAGTCCAGGTCGGTCTCATCGAGGTCGGTGCGGGTGCGGATCAGGTCGTTCATGGACGGCATGCGTTCTTGGTATCACACCGGCGGCCCCTCGACCCGCGCTCGATCACCGCGGAGTCCGCGCAGGTCCGCCCCGCGATCGGGCACCGGCTACCCTCGTCGGCGTGAGCACCGCCGACGACCGCCCCCGCCCCGAACCCCTGTCCTGGCTCGCCGAGCGCGCCGAGCGGCGCCGCGCCGCGGGCCTGCGCCGCCGCCTGGTGCCG
>JABFXP010000914.1 GCA_013361685.1 Catenulispora sp. | reverse complement strand
CGGGATACGGCCTCGTCTCAGAGAGCGAATATCGCTCCCGAGAGAGGAACAGATCTCTTCATGAAACGACGTAGTCGAACCACCTTGGCGGTTCTGGCCGCCCTCTCCGCCACGGCCGCCGGCGTATTCGGAGGTGCCGGTGTCTCCCAGGCCGCCAACAGCAGCAAGGTGTCCGCCGCGCCCTTTGACAGTGTCCTGGTCCGCCAGAACGACCAGCTGATAGCCATCGAACACTTCCGTGCCATTGCGGCGGCGGCCCCGGACCGGTTCGCCGGCGTCTCCACGCAGGGCTCAGCCCATGTCACCGTCAACCTGGCCGGTGACCCGGCGAAGTCGGCGGCGGATGTGGGGGCGATCAAGCGGGAGGCGGCGGGGGTGGGAATCACCGTCTCATTTCCCGTCCGCAAGTACAGTCTGAGCGACCTCGCCAGTACGCAGACCCTCGCTGCTGGCGACGCCTCCCTGTCTGCCGCCGCCTCCGCTCCGGTGTCGGCGACGATCGATCCGGACACCGACAGCGTTCAGATCGTGTCCACCGGCGTGACCGATGGTCTGCGGGCCAGGGCCCATGCGCTGTTCGGAGACGCCGTCACTGTTCGAGGCGTCTCAAAGCTGACGATGGCGCAGGGGCGTTTTGACGACAGTTCGCCGTATTGGGGCGGCGACCGGATCGGCAACACCACGGGTTATTGCACGTACGGTTTCAGCCTGACCAACGCCTATGGCACGCGCTACGGCATAACGGCTGGGCACTGTTGGGGGATGGGCAGCGGAGTGGACGTCACGAGGCAGTTCGGCGGCACGGGCAACTACGGCGCGGGCTACGCCAGCTTCGGCACTGTGCAGGTCCGCCGCTATGGCAACAACAGTCTTGATGCCGAACTCATCGGCGGCAAGGACTACGGGGGCGAAATGTGGATCGGCGCTGACTTGGCGAACGACAGCAGTGTGTTCGCGCCAGTGCATGGAGCGCACGCCTCTTGCAACGGATGCAACGTCTACTTCAACGGTTCGTTCACCGGCAAGAGTCTGGCCACCGTGGACAGCAGCGGCCCGGCCTGCTACGGCATCGTCGAAGATACCGGGGGTACCGTCACCACGTGCGGACTGTGGACGGCGCATTCCACTAATGGCCAGCGCATCTGCCACGGCGGAGACAGCGGCGGTCCGGTGTTCGCCTACGACGGCAAGGGCGGTGTCACGGCAGTCGGCATCATCGATGCCTGCAGCACGGATGGCACTGTTGGTGTCTACACCGACATCCCCCAGATTCTGTCGACCTGGACGAGCAACATCACCATCAGCTGACCTGACAGGGAAACCATCCCAATGACTTGCCCGCGGTGGCGGGAGGAGCGCCGTGTCCTCCCGTCACCGCGGGTCGGGGGCGGGTTTGCGGCCGGCCGACGCTCTCGTGGTCAGGATCATTTCAGGGTTCTGGTGTCTGCATCCTGATTGCTGCGGTGTCGCTGCGCGCCTGTCGTCGTCGGCCTTTTCAGTGGGCTTGGGGTGGTACTCGGTCGGGCGGCATTCCGGGGCCGATTTCGGCCTTGATCTCGGCTGGGTCGTCGACGCGGCCGCAGTGGGGGCACATCGTCTGCTGGGTGACGCCGTGGCCGCATGCCGAGTGGACGTAGAGGATCGGCGGTTCGCCGTCGGTGGCCCATTGGTCGCCCCATTCGGAGAGGGCGACCAGGGAGTGTGCCAGCGCCCGGCCTTTCTCGGTGAGCAGGTATTCGTACTGTTCCGGCTGCTGGGAGTACTTGTGGCGGGTCATGACGCCGGTTTGGACGAAGCCGTCGAGGCGGGTGGCGAGGATGTTGGTGGAGATGCCCAGGCTGCGTTGGAAGTCGCTGTAGCGGGTGGCGCCGGCGAACAGGGCGTCGCGGATGATCAGCAGGCTCCAGCGTTCGCCGATCACCTCCAGGGCTCGTGCGATGGAGCACACCTGTGCGTCGTAGGTCTTGCCGAGCATGGAAACATTCTAGCCCGCCTACTTGCATGATGAAAGTTGACGGTCCTACAGTGGCTTTCATGATGCAAGTAGATAGCGAGCGGCAGGAGCACTACACCTCCGGCTTCACCGTCGACCGGACCCCGGCCCAGGCGTACGAAGCTGTCCTGGACGTCCGAGGCTGGTGGTCCCAGGCTGTCGAGGGCGTCACTGATCGAGTCGGCGGCGTCTTCGACTACCACTTCCAGGACATCCATCGGTGCCGGATCCGGGTCACCGAGCTCACGCCTGGCGAGAAGGTGGTCTGGCATGTGGAGGAGAACTACTTCGACTTCACCGAAGACCAGGCGGAATGGACGGGGACCGACATCGTCTTCGACCTGCGGCCCGCCGACGGCGGCACCGAGGTCCGGTTCACCCACGTCGGGCTGGTTCCGCAGCACGAGTGTTATGACGTGTGCTCCAACGCCTGGGGCGGCTATATCACCGGCAGCCTGCGGAGCCTGATCGCAACCGGGCAGGGCCATCCCAACCCGAAGGACGACGGACCGGCCCCAGACCACCAGGACGCCGCCACCACGGCACGGGCCGAACACTCGCCGACCGCCGATTCCGCATCCGTCGAGAGGGCTTGAGATGGCAGCGCCGAGGCTCGGCAGCATCCTGCTCGGCACCACCCGGCCGGTGGAGCTGCGCGACTGGTATCGCAGAACGCTGGCTCCGGAGCATGGCGGTGAAGGTCCGATCGACATCGGCGGTTTCCTGCTCGTCATCGACAAGCGCGAGGACATCGGGCCGAAGAACGACGAGCCGGGCCGGATGATCCTCAACGTCCACGTCGACGACTTCGCTACCGTCGAGACCCGCCTGCGAGACGCCGGCGTCGACTGGATCGCCCTGCCGGAGGACCGCCCGTCTGGACGCTTCGCGACGTTCACCGACCCCGACGGCAACTACCTGCAGATCATCCAGTTCAACCAGCACCCCTGACACGCCGACCCGCGTACGCTGACGATCGATCTGGGCAGGAGCTGGATCGCGCGGTCGGTCCAGGCCAGATGTGGTTTCGGTCGGAGTTCCGTAGCGCAGTACGGCGGCTTCGTTCAAGTAGGCCTTAGGAGCCTCGCATGACCCGACAGGGAAACCACGCGTGGCTGAAGTCGCTGGGAGGACCGCTTATCGCGGTACCAAGGTCAGTCGTACCGGCGTGGTTAGGTGCCGATGGACCGGGCGACGACGAGGAGAAGACGGACTACTGGCGTGCCTGCTCGGCTCCGGATCCAGTCGGCGTTATTGACGTTGTGGGAAAGCCTGCGCTGGTTCTGCGTACGTCCTCGGTGCCGACGACCTATGTCGAAGACCATCGGCTCTTCGTCCACGAAATGGCGAAGACTGGCGCTCCAGACACGGTCGCGGGTGCGATCGGCTTGCTTGCGAGAGCCCAGTGGCGATTTTCTGGTGAGTTCACAGTAGATGAGCAGCTAGTTCTATTCGACGCCTCTTTCCCTGGGCGGTATGCGCTGGAGCATGAACATCTGCTGATCACGGTCCCGGCGGGTGGATATTCCGTCGAATCGACGTACAGCAAGTCGATCTCAACCGACGGTGTCTGGGTGACGCTGGTACGCCTGAAATAGGGGTCGAAGCCTGCTTCAGCGTCATTGGGCCCCGCTGAGGTCTGTCCGAGGCCGGGCACCACAGTCACGGCACCTGAAAAATGGATGCATGACGTGCTCCAGCCCTGGAGAATGCCCGGGTGGCTGGAGACTATTGGCAGCGCGAGCCGTCGGGCCCGGCGACCGAGCGCTCGGTCGCGCTGAACCTGCCTGGCGTGTCATTGCAGCTGACGACGGCGGCCGGAGTCTTCGGAGCGCAGCGGATCGATCACGGGACGATGGTGCTGCTGCGCCAAGCGCCGACTCCCGCGGCATGCTCAGGGGTGGTCGACCTCGGCACCGGATACGGCCCGATCGCCGTGGGGATGGGGATGCGGGAGCCTTCGTCCGGGGTGTGGGCGGTCGATGTGAATCTGCGGGCCTTGGAACTGACTCGGCGCAATGTCGCGGCGGCGCACCTGACCAACGTCGTGGCCGCCGAGCCGGACGAGGTTCCGGCCGCGCTGCGGTTCGACCGGCTGTACTCCAACCCGCCGATCAAGATCGGGCAGGATGACCTCCGCTCCCTGCTCACCGGCTGGCTGGGCCGGCTGGCCGATGGCGGCGACGGCTATCTGGTCGTCAAACAGACGATGGGTGCAGACGGGTTGGGCCGGTGGCTGACCGACACCGGGTATCCGACCCTGCGGGCGGCATCCAAGCAGGGCTACCGGCTGTTGCACGTCGCCGCGCGAACCGGGCAGGCGCCACGTGACGCCTTGACGGCGGTCGATCTGGCTGTGGTGAACCGAGCCACCGGACGGCGGTGGAGCGTGCTGGGCCGGCTGTCGGGTGGCAGGTCCGACAGCGTCCAGCTGCTTGGCTCTGGGGCGGCCCGCCTGGTAGTGAAGATCAAGCAAGGTGCTTGGTGGGAAAGCCAGCTGGCGCGGTTCGCCGATCTTGTGGAGGGCCTGCGGGCGGCCGGTTACCCCACTCCGCCGGTGTTGGGCCACGGCTCACTTGGCGGGGACCGGTTCTACCTGGCCACCGAGTACGTCCCCGGCTCCCAGCCCGCCGGCATGGACGTCGCGCTGGCCCGCGATGTGCTCGCGGCCGTCGGCCTGCACGCCGCCGTGCATCCCTCGCCGATCCGGGACTGGTCGGCGATGATCACTCTCTTCCTCAACGGCGGGATCGCCGAGCACCGGTTTCCCCCACAGCTTGCCGAATTGGCGCGGCAGGCCCTGGACCTCGTCCCGAATCCGGTGCCGGCGCTGCCCACCGGCGATTTCGTCCACGGCGACCTGAGCACCCGCAACATCCTGGTCCGCGCGGGCCGGCTGAGCGCCGTTATTGACGCCGAGGGCTTCGGGACCGGCACCCGGACGATCGATCTGGTGTCCATGCTGGCATCGACCGGCCTCCAGGACAGGGCAGCCGCCGAATTGCTGATCGAACAGGCCATCGCCGCCAGCGACGAGTCGGTCTTCCATGCCTGCCTGGCACATCAGGTGCTCAAGGCCTTGCTTTCCGTCGGCGACGATCCGCCGCAGTTGGCGTCCGCCGCAGAGCGGGCCCGCGGTCTGCTGACGTTCGCTCAGATGTGAGCTTCGGTTCGCGGCTACGCCGGCGGCGCCGTCTTGTGGGCATGTGCTTCTGTGGGTCTCGCCGGGTGGCACTTTTGTTCGCAGCGCCCCAGAGTATCTTCTGTCCACGACAAGGTGGACTCCGAACGAGGACTTCTCGACGGAGAGCCTGCCACCCACCTTGATCGGGCAATTGGCCATGATCCTGAGAGAGTTCACATGAGTGCCACCCAAGCTACGGCGCGTCCCCATGCCGAGGTGCATGACCGGAACGATCTCTTCGGCGGGGACGGCCCGTTGGCCGCTGCCTGGGATCGGTTATGGCATTCCTGTTCGGGAGCCACGGCTTTTCAGCATCGGGGGTGGTTGGCCGGTTGGTGGGCGGCCTACGGCCAGCCGGGGCGGCTCCGAGTGGCGGCTGTGTATGAGGACGGCCAGCTGGTTGCGGCGATGCCGCTGCATCTGACGAGGAGGGGGCCGTTTCGCATACTGTCGCTGGTCGGGACCGGGCTGTCTGATTACGGTGGGCTGCTGGTCGCTGACGGTAGCGAGGACGAGGTTTCGGCGCGGATCGCTTGTCTGGCGTCGGCTGTGCGTCGGTTGCGTGCCTCGGTGGACCTACGGGAGGTGCCGCCGGAGTCGCCGGTCTTCCGTCTGGCCCGGCACTGGCAGCATCGGATGCGGATGTTCCCTGACTCGATCTGCTTGGAAGTGCCGGCCGTACCCTTCGACGAATTCCTGCGCACACTGTCCGGACGGTCCCGTAGCCGGGTACGGCAGAAGGCTCGCCGGATCGACGAACTCGGGCTGTGCATCGAGACGGTGCGGCCTGAGGAGGTGCCCGGGGCGATTCACGAGTTGCTGGAGCTTCACAAGGCGCAGTGGGCTGGGCGCGGCATCACTGAAGAGCACCTGACCGAGCGGTTCCGCAAGCACCTGGTCCATGCCGTGACCGCCATGGCCGCTGACGGCTGTGCTTTGGTTGTGCGCTTCAGCCAAGCTGATGAAATCGTGGCCTGCGACATCATGCTGCGCGGTCCGAATTCGTTGAGCGGATACCTCGGGGGTGTCGATCCGCGGATGCGCCGTTATGACATCACCACCATGCTGCTGCGCACCGCGCTGACTGAGGCGGTTAGGTGCAATGCGACCTATTACTCCTTCCTGCGCGGTGAGGAAATCTATAAACAGCGCTGGCATCCGAAGGCTAAGACCAATACCCGGGTCATCCTCTTTGGGCCAGGCCTGATACCCGGTGCCGCGGGGGCTGCCCTGGCTGCTGTAGCCGACGCGCGGCGAGTGGCTGGCAAGGTGGTCAGGCGGATCCGCCGGGTTGGCCGCGCCTCCGGTGGAAGTGAAGAACCGGGTCTTTCATGAAATGTGGGCTTGAGCCACCACCTGTGTGAGGGAAAGCCTTGGCTGGAGCGCAGAATAGGACTCGATACACTCGGCTGCACCAGCGATACTGTCGCGTCGCGACTTCGGTCGGTTCGCACTCGTTGGCGAGGTGCGGAAACCTTCGAACGTCGGGCTAGGCTGGTCTATATGTCGCTAAAAGCTCTGGTGGGTGCGGATACCGCGACGGACGCCGTGCTCCTGAAGCTCGATCGGAACGTCTTCCACCACGGCGGGCTGGGGGTGATTCGCAGCCTGGGCCGACTGGGGATTCGCGTTCACGCTATGCGCGAGGATCGGTTCGCTCCGGCCGCCGCGTCCCGCTATGCGCGCCGGACGGCGTTGCCGATGCCGGCCAGCGCCGATCCAGGCGCTGTTCTCGACTTGCTGGACCGACTCGCCAACCGGCTGTCCGGCCCCGCCGTCCTGGTCACCACGGACGATGCAGGTGCCGTCTTCCTGGCGGAGCACGGCGACAAGCTACGTTCCCGATACCTGTTTCCCGCGCCCCCGGCAGACCTGCCGCGCCGCGCTGCCGGCAAGGGGACGCTCGCCGAGATCTGTCGCGCGGCCGGGGTGCCGCATCCGGCGACTGCGGTGCCCGTAGATGTCGCCGAGGCCGTGGCCTTCGCCGATTCCTGCGGCTATCCGGTTGTTGCCAAGGTGAATCTGCCTTGGACGGCTGACAAAACAACAGGATTGCAGAGCACGACGATTGTGCGCAGCAAGGATCGGCTTCTCGCGCTCCTCGAGGTAGCTCGGCGGGCGACTGGCGACGGTCCGGATACCGGCCTGCTGCTTCAGGAGTACCTCGCGCCCGCGCCGGCCGGTACATTGCAGGACTGGTTCTTTCACGGCTATTTCGACGCGAGTTCGCGCTGCTTGTTCGGCCATACCGGGACCAAGGTGCGCTCCTTCCCGGCGCATGCCGGCATGACCAGCTACGGCCGGTGGGCGCCGAATGAGCGGTTACGCGCGGAGGCGGTCGCGTTACTGTCCGGGCTGGGCTACCAGGGGACCGTCGACCTGGACTACCGGTGGGACCCGCGGGACGACAGCTATCGGCTCCTGGACTTCAACCCGCGGTTGGGCGCACAGTTCCGGCTGTTCGAGGACTCGGCCGGTATCGACGTCGTCCGGGCCCTGCACCTGGATCTCACCGGGCGCGGCTTCACTGCCGGGGAGGCGGTACCCGACCGCGCTCTCGTCGTCGAGAATTACGACCCGCTCGCCGCTCGCGACTATCGGCGCGAGGGCAGTCTCTCGATACGCTCCTGGCTGTCCTCGGTGCGTGCTGCGGACGAGGCGGCCTGGTTCGCTCTTGACGACCTCGCCCCGTTCTTCCTGACGGGCACTCGGACGCTGTGGCAAGCTGCGGAGAACCGCTTGCGCCGATGAGACCCGCGGCACATGGGTGAGAGTTGCGGGTCGCAAGCTGTCGGGACCGGGAATCTTGCCAGGCTGCGACAATCAGCAGGTGACCACTCACGAGATCCGGTTCGACGGCCAGCAGCAGGAACGCGGCGACGGCACCGTGCTCGTGATCGTCCCCTACATCGATGGGGTTCCGCTCACCGAGCTGATCGATAGTTTTGAGATCGCCGCTGGGATGCGGCCTGCGGGAGACGCCTACGGCGGTCTGATCCCAGAGTTCTTCCGGTTCGGGCCGATGGCGGACCACTTTCATGGACGCTCCACCGAAGCCATGGGGCCGGGGACGCCCGTTCTCGGTTGTGAGTGCGGTGAGTGGGGATGTTGGCCGCTCATGGCTCGCATTATCGTGACAGCCGAGCTTGTTACCTGGGACTCCTTCAGACAGCCCCACCGCGAGGCACGCGACTACACGGCATTCGGTCCGTTCCAATTCAACCGTCGCCAATACGATGGCGCGCTGGCCGTGCTGACAGAGGCGATCGAAGCCGAGGATCCCTGATCAGAGGCCTGCTCCAGTCGGTGTCACGGCAGTGGTGGTTCTGAAGGTAAGGACGCCGTCCGCCCATTCGTCCACGTCGTGATCCAGCGTGAGGTGGCGTCGAAGTCCTCCGGCCGCTGATGCCCACCGTCCAGGACCGTCCCGTTCTGGTCCGTGACCTCGGCGTCGAAGCCGGTATTGACCCACACGGTGACGCCCTGGTCATGGATGAAGACATTGAACGGATTCTCTTCGTCGTTCGCCTCGGTAGCGACTGTGAATACCTCGTCGGGACGCATCCAGTAATCCGTGGCCCACGGCTCCAGCCACAGACAAAGCAGGTCATCAGTGCCGTTGCCCACGCTGGTCTTCGTCATGGCAGAACGCTACCGGCCGCATGATCGACCGGAGCGGGCCGCCGCCCGATAGCCTCAATAAGTACCCTCACTCGGAAGCAGGATCTGATGCCGAACACCCCCACTGCCGACATCGAAACTCTGCTCGAGCGGGGTGTGCAGGAGAAGGTCTACCCCGGGGCGGTCTGGGCGGTCGGAGGGCCGTCCGGAGTTCAAGTCGCTGGCGCGGTAGGCGTTCTGGATCCAGCCGAGCCGGCTGGCGTGATGCAGGTGGACACCGTTTTCGACATCGCCAGCCTTACCAAGATCATTGCAGTGTGGTCGGGTATCGGTGTGCTTTGGGAGGCCGGTCGAGTCTCCCTGGATGATCGTCTTGATGCCCATCTGGCGGACACGGTCGGGTATCCGCTCGGC
>JABFXP010000590.1 GCA_013361685.1 Catenulispora sp. | reverse complement strand
GTGGCCTGCAGCCGGTGGCGCAGCCGCATGAACGGGCACGGGAACAGCACCGAGGCCAGGTTCCCGGCGGCGATCGGGGCCAGCGGCAGCTCGGCGATGATCGGCCAGTTGTGCTTGACCCAGTGGTGGTCCTTGGTCAGCAGGATCACCAGGCCCGCCACGCCGAAGGCGTATCCGGCCTCGAAGACGTAGAGCACCTGGTTGCGGACCCGCAGCATCCGGGCCGGGTCGCCGCCGGCCGACAGCACGCGGATCGCCCACTCCGGCTCGGCGGCCAGCTGGTTGGTGAGCGAGGCGTCGGCCACGGCGGTCAGCACGGTGGTGACGATCAGCGTCAGCGGGTCCCGCACCTGGGCTCCGAACGGGTCCCAGTACAGGAAGGCGCCGGTGGCCAGGCCCAGACCCATCGAGGCGAACATCCCGAACAGCCAGTCCGGCCACACCCGCAGCACGCGCCAGAACTCCCGGGGCAGCGTCACCTTGGGGGCCGGGCCCGCCGGGAACCCGCTCGCGGCCGTCGTGACGGCCTCGGTCATGTGGCTCCCCCCTCGTCGCGCGCGGTCCGGCCAGGGTATCCGTCGCTCCTGCCAAGGGAGGATAACCCTTTCGAGGGACTGACGGTCGGTAGATATAGAGGTCTCGCCCCGTAACCCGTCTGGCAGATTCCGACAAAGCGCGCGGAACCGGCGACCGTCAGGCTTGGTCCCAACGATCAGTACTTTCCGTCCCGTCGGCGCAGGAGGATGCATGGTCACGGTCCGCGATGTGATGACCGAGGCGCCCAAGTCGGTGCTCGACACCGACAACCTGGTCCACGTGGCCCGGGTGCTGCGCGACGAGGACGTCGGGTGTGTGCCGGTGGTCGACGGCTCCGGCCGCCTGCTGGGCATGCTCACCGACCGCGACCTGGTGGTGGAGGCGATGGCCTCGAACGACGACCCGACGATCCGGCAGGCCGGCGAGCTGATGCGCGGCGATGTCCACAGCGTCGACGCCGACGGTTCGGTCACCAGCGCGGTGGAGACCATGGGGCGGCGGCGGGTGCGCCGCTTGCCGGTGGTCTCCGGCGGCAGGCTGGTCGGCGTGGTCGGCGTCGCGGATTTGGCCAAGAATTTGCCCTCCGCCGCCGTCGGCGAACTCATGGCGCTGATCTCGAAGTCCGGCCACAAGGACAAGCTCCCGTAAAGCGGGGCACTCCCCGCGCTCACGGGCCCTGCTCACGAACACTGCGCAGGAGCGCTGCGCGAGCACCCGGACCGGCGGCGATCCCCCGCGCCGCCGGTCCGGGCTCGCCTCACTTGCCCAGGCCCACCGAGGACAGCCAGGCCTTGGCCACGTCCGCCGTGTCCTTCTTCTCGGTCACGACCTGCTCCACCAGCCCGATCAGCGTCGTGGTGTCCATCTTCGCCGACACCGCGTTCAGCGCGTCCACGCCGGCCGAGGGCAGGTTCTTCTTCGACACCAGCGGCACCACGTTCTGCACGCCGAACAGGCCCTTGTCGTCATCGAGCACCACGAAGCCGTTGGCCTTGACCGCCGGCGTGGTGGTGTACAGGTCGACGACGTCCGCGTCACCGTGCTGGAGCGCGGCGACGGTCAGCGGCCCGGCGTTGTCCAGCGCCTTGAAGTCCTTGAACTCCAGGCCGTAGACGCTCTTCAGGCCGGGCACGCCCTGCGGCCGGGTCTTGAACTCCGACGCCGACCCCAGGACCAGGTCCTTGGCGTACGGGGCGAGGTCGGAGACCTGCTTGAGGTTGTCCTTCGAGGCCAGCGAGGCGGTCACCACCATCGCGTCCTTGTCCTGGGCGGCGGCCGGCTGCAACAGCTGCAGGTTGCTCGGCAGCTTCGCCGACACCGCCTGGTCCACGGCGTCGGTGCTGGTCGCGCCCTTGTTGTTCTTGTCCAGGTAGTCCAGCAGTCCGCCGTTGTACTCCGGCACGACGGTGATGGCGTCGGACTTCAGCTGCTGGTACAACACCTCGCGCTGGCCGACGTTGGGTTTGCGCTCCACCGATATGCCCTTGGCTTCCAGTGCCTGCGCGTAGATCTCCATCAGCAGCACGTTCTCCGGGAACGCCGCGGAACCGACGACGACCTTCGAACCGCTCTTGTCACTCGAGCAGGCGCTCAGCGCGGCGGTGGCACCCAGGGCCACCACCAGCGCGGCGCCGATCACCCGGGTCTTCGAACCACTGAACTTCATATTGTTTTCCCCTCCAGCAATGAGTTACGTCGAACCTACTAACCGCCGCCGACACGGGCATGTTTCAGTGGCCGCCATTCGAGACCGTTCCGTGACCGGAACACCGCACCTGACCTCCCTACCGCATACGGAACGCGGGGCGGCGCCGATCCGACGTGGTGCAGATCACGGCGACGGTGCAGATCACGGCGACGGTACAGATCACGG
>JABFXP010000694.1 GCA_013361685.1 Catenulispora sp. | reverse complement strand
GCCGGCCGCAGTCAGGGTTCCGCTACGCCAGCGCGTCGTTCAGCACCCGCCTGAGCACCCCTCCGATCGCGAGGTAGACGAGCGTTGCCAGCCCGTAGTTCAGGAACACGTTGAGCTTCGGGTTGTTCGGCGTGAACAGGTTCTCGAACCAGGTGGCCAGCCAGCCGGCCCAGTCCGAGTCGGTCCGGACGATGTCGTTCCCGCCGTTGGCGTCCAGCAAGACGAAGATGATGTGCAGGACGAGGATGATCGCGATGATGACGGCCGCAACGAATACCAGGTCCCCGGCCGCACGTTTGCCACCAACTGCCATGGCTCCCCGATAACCCGTTCGACCGACGGAAAACTCCGCCCCGCCCGGCCCCCGATAAGCTCATCGCATGATCGCCGCGCCGTTCACCGTCGGCTTCGACCTCGACATGACCCTGATCGACTCCCGTCCCGGCGTGCACGCCGTGATGACCGAGCTGTCCCGGGAGACCGGCGTGCACATCGACGCCGACGCCGTCGTCAGCCGGCTCGGGCCGCCGCTGGAGGAGGAGCTGGCGAACTGGTTCCCGGCCGCGGACGTCCCGGCGGTCGCCGACCGCTACCGCGCGCTCTACCCGGACTTCGCGATCACGCCGACCCCGGCGATGGCCGGCGCCGCCGAGTCCTACGCGGCGATCCGTGCCGCCGGCGGCCGGATCCTGGTGGTCACCGCCAAGTACGGCCCGAACGCCGCCCAGCACCTGGCCCACCTCGGGCTGGAACCGGACATCCTGGTGGGCTGGCACTGGGGGCCGAAGAAGGGCGAGGCGCTGCTCGAGCACGGCGCCACCGTCTACGTCGGGGACCATCTCGGGGACATCCTGGGCGCCCGCGCGGCCGAGGCGGTGGCGGTGGCGGTGGCCACCGGCCCGATCCCGGCCGGGGACCTGGCGGCGGCCGGCGCCGATGTCGTGCTGGCCGACCTGCATGGTTTCCCGGCCTGGCTGGCCGGGTATCTGGCCGCCTGATCCGTACCGCACCGCGAGCTTCCAGACGCGCCATCCGGGCCGGCGCGGATAACGCTGCCCAAGGGGGACGTTCCCTGGTTACGCTTACCCCGCAAGAGTGAAAGACCGACGACGACAAGCAGACGCGAGGGTCCACCGTGCCTACCGGCAAGATCAAGTGGTACGACACCGAAAAGGGTTTCGGCTTCATCACCCGCGACGACGGGCCCGACGTGTTCATGCACTCCTCCGCCCTGCCCGCCGGGATGACCGACATCAAGGCCGGCCAGCGCGTGGAGTTCGGCGTGGCGGCGGGCAAGCGGGGCGACACCGCGATCGGCGTGGTCGTGCTGGAGACCCGGCCGAGCGTGGAGAGCGCCATCGCCGCCCGGGACCGCAAGCCGGCCGAGGAGATGGTGGTCATCGTCGAGGACGTGATGAAGCTGCTGGACGGCATGTCGGAGACGTTCCGGCGGGGCAAGTACCCCGACCGGGTCACCTCGCGCAAGCTGGCCGGGGTGCTGCGCGCCGTCGCCGACCAACTGGAGAGCTGACGGGGCGCGTCCGGCGGCACCGGCCGGGGCCGGACGACCCGGATGTCAACGCCCGAGCAGGCCACCACATGCTGAACGGCCCTGCCGGGTTCCGGGGGCCGCTCGCATAATCGCATCATGAGCGCTGATCGGAACATACCCCGGGTAACCGCCACGGCAGCTGTGCACGCCGGACGGAACGCCACGAATCCGACGCCGCCGATCGACCTGTCGGCGACGTACCACCTGCCCGGCGTCGACGCCGGCGGCGAGAGCTACGCCGAGCTGATCGCCGGCCGCGGCCCGACCGCCGAGGGCGGGCTGGTGTACCAGCGGATGTGGAACCCGACGACGGCCGGGTTCGAGCAGGCGCTCGCCGAGCTGGAGGGGCTGCCGCACGCGGTGTCCTTCGCCAGCGGGATGGCCGCGATCAGCGCCTGCCTGCTGGCGGCGACCACCGGTCCGGCGGCGGAGGGCAGGCGGCACGTGGTGGCGGTCCGGCCGATCTACGGCGGCACCGACGGCCTGCTCAGCAAGGGCACGCTCGGCACCGAGGTGACGTGGGTGGAGGAGGTCGCCGACATCGCCCCGGCGCTGGCCGCCCGGCCGGACACCGCACTGGTCGTGGTCGAGACCCCGGCCAACCCGACCGCGCGACTGCTGGACCTGGACGCCGTCGCGGCGGCCTGCGGCGACGTGCCCTACCTGGTGGACTCCACCTTCGCCACGCCGGTGCTCCAGCAGCCCGCCCGGCACGGCGCCACCATGGTCGTGCACAGCGCCACCAAGTACATCGGCGGGCACTCCGACGTGCTCGGCGGCGTGGTGGCCGCCACCGAGCCGTGGGCCGCGCGGCTGCGCGACATCCGCATCCAGACCGGCGCGCTCCTGCACCCGCTGGCCGGCTACCTGCTGCACCGCGGGCTCCAGACGCTGCCGCTGCGCGTGAAGCGCGCCTCGGAGAGCGCGCAGACCGTCGCCGAGTGGCTGGCCGAGAACCCGGCGGTCGCGCGGGTCCACTACCCCGGCCTGCCCGGCGGCGACCCGGACGGCCTGGTCGGCCCGGACCGCCAGCTGCTGCTGCCCGGCGCGATGATGTCGTTCGAGATGCGCGGCGGCTACGCGGCGGCCGCGACCGTCGCCGAGAACGTCCGGCTGATCCTGCACGCCGCCTCGCTGGGCGGCGCCGAGTCGCTGATCACGCACCCGGCCTCGCTCAGCCACCGCAACGTGACGCCGGACGCCCGGCCCGACGCCGGACTGCTGCGGTTCTCGGTCGGGCTCGAGGACGCCCCGGACCTGATCGCCGACCTGGAGTCGGCCTTCGCGAAGGTTTAGCCTCGGTCACCCGTTTCCCGCCCCCGGCATGCGGGCCGGCGGTGCGCGTCGCATAACTGCCTCATGAAGGCATTCGAGCCGATCCGTCTCGACTGGCTCTGGGCCCTGGTGCGCGTTCTGCTGGGCTGGACCTTCGTGTGGGCCTTCCTGGACAAGCTGTTCGGCCTCGGCAGGTCCACGCCGGAGGCGGCGGCCTGGATCCACGGCGGCTCGCCGACCACCGGCTACCTCAAGGGTGTGAAAGGCCCTTTTCAAGGGCTTTTCCACAGTTTGGCCGGACAGGCGTGGGCGGACTGGCTGTTCATGCTCGGTCTGGCCGGGGTCGGGACCGGGCTGATGCTCGGCATCGTTATGCGATTCACCGCGGTCTGTGGTGCGCTATTGCTCGTGTTCATGTGGATGTCCTCGTTGCCGATCAAGAGCAACCCCTTCGTCGATCAGCATCTCGTCGACGCGCTCGTCGTCCTCGGGATCGGATTCACCACCCTGGGCTGGCAGTTCGGCCTGGGCCGCTGGTGGTCCGGCACGCCGCTGGTGCAGCGGTTCGGCTGGCTGGCCTGACGTGTTCGACGAGAAACTCTTCCTCGAGGCCTACATCACCCTGTTCGTGATCATGGATCCGCCGGGCACGCTGCCGATCTTCCTGGCGCTCACCAACGGCAGGTCCAAGGCCCAGCGCACCCGCGCGGCGTGGCAGGCCGCGACGGTCTCGTTCTGCGTGATCTGCGTCTTCGCCCTGTTCGGCCAGCAGATCCTGGACTACCTCGGGGTGACGCTGCCGGCGCTGCAGGCCTCCGGCGGCCTGCTGCTCCTGCTGATCGCCCTGGAGCTGCTGACCGGCAAGAGCGAGGAGCCGTCCTCGGCGAACGAGTCGGTCAACGTGGCGCTGGTGCCGCTGGGCACGCCGCTGCTGGCCGGCCCCGGCGCGATCGTCGCGGTGATGGTGTTCGCCAAGCGGGCCGGCACCGCGCACTGGGCCGGGATCGACGCGGTGGCGCTGGCCATCGTCGCGATCCACCTGACGCTGTGGCTCACGATGCGGTTCTCGGTGCAGGTGATCCGGGTCATCAAGGACTCCGGCGTGACCTTGGTCACCCGGATCGCCGGCCTGCTGCTGTCGGCGATCGCGGTGCAGATGGTCGCCGACGCGGTGCGGGCGTTCGTGAAGGCCGGGTGACCTACGATCGCCATTGTGAGTTTCGGACAGCAGTTCCTCGATCAGCTCGACGCCTCGGCGCAGGAGTTCACCTTCCCGTATCTGGACCACGGGAACTACCACGCGGTCGACGTCCGGCTGCACGTGTACCGCGACGACAAGCGCTGGGCGGTGCTGTTCGAGACCGTCGGCTACAACGCGGGCGCGCGGACCGTCACGGACGCCCTCACCGGCTACGGCGTACGCACCGGCAGCCAGATCGAGCGCGTGGAGAACATGGACGAACTCCTCGACGACGACGGCAACTACGTCGGCGGCAAGCCGCCGCGGGTGCGCGGCCGGGACCTGGCCGTCGAGGCCGGGCCGGGCGAGTACTTCCCCGAGGTGGTCCGCGAACTCGTGCCCGAACACCGGGACCTGCTGCTGGCCGACGAGTCCGAACTGCGCGCGCTGGTGCCGCCGGACCTGCCGGAGCTCCTGCGGCTGGAGGCCTGGCACCATCCGGACGTGCTCGCCGAGCGGCCGAGCCGGGAGGAGTCATTCCAGCTGATCGCCAAGGTGCTCGACTCCGGCGACCCGCATGAGTACCGGCCGACGCTGGCGCCGAACACGCACTGGTCGAACTGGCCGGAGTCCGGGACGGCGTAGAGCCCGCGCGGCGGCCGCACCGGCAGCAGCGGCTCAACCCGGCCCCAGCCTCACAGGGCGGTACATCTAGGACACAGCAGCAACGGACAGCGGGTGCGCCCCGATCGCCTTCACCAGATCACCGGGCCCCCGCGCCGCGATCCGGCCCTGAATCTCGGAGAGGCGATAGGGATTCGCCATCACCGCCGACTGCCCGGGCTTGTAGACGGTCACGTGACCGTCCGGGAAGACCTCGTGGTCCAGTCCGTCACTCTTCAGGTCGGGTTGGAGCGTCGAGCCCGACGCGCCGTAGACCGGATAGACGCCGCTGATCGCCATGTCGTACCAGAGCCCGGCCGCCGTCACCCCGTTCATGTGGATGTCACCGCCGGCCTGTTGGGCGAAGTGCGCGGAGGTGCCGTCGCCGAGCGGCAGGTTGCCTCCGGCCTCCGGCTTGGCCTTGAATCCCGGCGGCGTGGTCTCGTAGTACACGGTCCCCTCACCGCGAGGGCTGCGGAAGGCGAAGTGCGTGGTCTCGTAGACCACCTTCGACGGATCCTTGGCAGCCTTCTGGTACGCGTCCGCGAAGCCCGGGACCGTACCGCCGTCCGGCGTCCCGACCAACGGCGCGCTCCAGTTCGGCTGGCCGAAGTCGACGGAGGGCTGTAGGACGACCACGGCATCCGGCAGCAGGGCCCGGAGCTGTGTCAGCAACCGAGCACAGTAGCTCCGTTCCTCCTCCACCGACGGCTGCTTCGCTGCCACCGTGAGCGGGCCCCTCACCTTGGCGCACTCCTCCTGCGGTGTGCCGGGGTGGTCGAACAGGCCGGGGATGCCGAAGCTGCCCCTCTTCCCCTCCGTTGACGTCTCCGACGCCCGGCCCGGACCCGCCGGGCCGGCGACCGGTCCGGTCCCGCTGTCGCTGTGGCCGCCCTTGCCGACCATCCCGTAGGCGCCGACGGCGACCGCCAGCACCGCCACCGCGGCGCCGCCGGCCATGATCCGTCCCCGCCGCCGGCCCCGTTCTGCTCCGGCGACGGCCCCGGGCACCAGATCCACCAGCGGCGGCTCCTCGGCCAAGGTGTCGTCCAGCAATGCCCGCATCCGTTCCTGGTTCTCCGTCATGATCGGTCATCCGTTTCCCACGCCAGTCGCAGCCGGGGCGAGCTCCCAGAGCGGGGCGTCGCGACCCGGCGCGCCTCGTGCGTCCGGAGGCGGTCGTCCCCGCCGCGATGGTTGTGATCGACTGTGCCGGCCCGGCCGTGGCCGTCGTGCCGCTCGGGGCCGCGCTCGCCTTCGTCCTCGTCGAAGAGCGAGTCGCCGAGGATCGCGCGCAGCTTGCTCAGGGCCCGCGAAGTCTGGCTTTTCACGGTCCCGGCCGAGCAGCCGAGGGCCTCGGCGGTGGCCTCGACGCTCAGGTCCTCCCAGAACCGCAGGACCACCACCGCACGAGCCCGCGGGGCGAGCTGGGCCAGGGCGGCGAGCAGCGCCACCCGAAGCTCGGGCTGCGACGCCCCGGAATCCGGGCCCGAGACCCGCTCCGACGCGAGCGCGTACTCCTCGGCGCGCATCTGCTGCCGCAGCACCTTGCGCCGCTGGTTGAGATAGGCGCGGACCACCACGCGATGCGCATAGGCGTCGATGGAATCCGCCCGCCGCGCGCGGTGCCACGCGCGGCAGAGGTTCATCAGCGCTGTCTGGGCGACGTCCTGCGCGTCATGCCAGTTGCCGCACAACAGGAACGCCATCCGCCGCAGGTGCGCCTGCCGTGCCTGCGCGAATTCGGTGAACTCCGGCACACGATCTCCCCTTCCACGTCTTGCTGTCGACAAGGTATGAGGGAGCTGCTTCCGGATGGGTTGCCAGGGCGGTGTCGCCAGCAGTCGGTCACACTTCGCCGCCCTCTCGACAGCGGTTCACACCGCGGCCGAAACCGCCTTCGGCCCGACCGCGTCCTGCTGAGCCGGGACCGGCACCGGCACCGGCTCCCGATCCAGCGCCGCCTTCATCGCCTTCGCGCCCGGCAGGAACAGCGCCGCGACCAGCGTGACCGCGGTGCACCCCAGCGCCCACCAGAACGTCGTCCCATAGGCGGACGCCACCCGCGCCGCCGTCGGCGCCCCGTCGCCGAACCCGCGGACCAGGATCACGGCCAGCCCCGCCGTCCCGATCGAGCCGCCGACCCGGTTCAGGATGTTGAAGGTGGTCGTGGCCTGCGGGATGGACTCGCGGCGCAGCGTCGAGTAGCCGGCGGTGATCAGCGGGGAGAAGACCAGCCCCAGGCCCAGGCCGCGCAGGAGCAGCGGCACGGTCAGCGACAGCGCCGAGGTTCCGGCGCCGACCACAGCGAACGGGACGGTCGCCGCCGTCGCCAGCGCGGTGCCGGCCGCCACCAGCACCCGCGGCCCGACCCGGTTGGTGAGCCGCCCGGCGACGAAGGTCGAGATCGCGGTCCCGATCCCCTGCGGCGCCAGCACCAGCCCGGCCCGCAGCGCGGAGAACCCGTGCGCCTGCTGGTAGTACAGCGGCAGCAGGAACATGGCGCCGAACAGCGTCGCGCCGAGCAGCAGGGCGTTGAGCATCGCGACGCTGAACGCCTTGTTCGCGAACAGCCGCAGGTCGAGCAGCGGGACCACGGTGGTGCGCAGGCTGTAGAGCACGAACACCGCCAGCAGCGCCGCGCCGCCGGCCATCGGCAGCCAGGCCGCCGGGGCGCCGAAGCCGCCGTGGTCGCCGGCCGCCGAGCAGCCGTAGACCAGGGCCGCCAGACCCGGCGCGATCAGGGCGAAGCCGCGCACGTCGAACCGCGCCGCGCCGGCCGCCGGCTCCGAGGCCGGGACCCACCGCCGGACCAGCACGATCGCCACCGCGCCGATCGGCAGGTTGATGAAGAAGATCCAGCGCCAGCCCACCTCGGCCAGCAGCAGTCCCCCGACCGCCGGGCCGAGCACCGGCAGCAGCGCCATCGGCACCGACATCACCGCCATCACCCGCGCCATGTAGCGGGGGCCGACGTTGCGCCCGAGCAGCGCCTGCCCGACCGGCTGGATCAGGCCGCCGCCGAGGGCCTGGAGGACCCGGAACGCGACCAGGCTCGGGATCGACCACGCCAGGCCGCACAACAGCGAACCGGCCAGGAACGCGGCCACCGCCAGGAGCCAGACCCGGCGCCCGCCGAACCGTCCCATGGCCCAGCCGGACAACGGCACCACCACCGACAGCGTCAGCAGGTACGCGGTCGAGACCCACGCCACGGCGGACAGCGGAGAGCCGAACCGCTCGGCCAGCGTCCGCGTGGCGACCGCCACCACGGTCGCGTCCAGCATCGCCATCGCCGCGCCGAGCACCAATGCGGTGCCGATCTTGAGGAACTCGCGGGGCAGCCGGTCGGCGGCCCGGGCCTGAGCGGACATCGTCATTCCTCCCCGATGGACCGTGCAGTCCATAGTTTTAGACTCAACAGTCCAAGAGATTAGACTCGAGAGTCTAAATTTGGCAACCGTGAACCGGGCGGGGAGGCAGGAGAGAATGAGGGTCATGACCGCGACCGCCCCCGAGCTCCAGGGCAACCCCAGAAAGCGCCGCGCGATCCTGGAGGCCGCCACGACGGTGTTCCTGCGCGAGGGCTTCAGCCGGGCGAGCATCGATGCGATCGCCGCCGGCGCCAAGGTGTCCAAGCAGACCGTCTACAACCACTTCGGCGACAAGAACGGCCTGTTCATGGCGGTGACCGACGCCGTCCAGGACGAAGCCGTCGCGCGCATCATGGAGCTGATGGACACGGCCTTCCCGGACCCGGCCGCGCTGACCGACCCCGCGGACCTGCGCCAGGCGCTGATCGACCTGACCCGCGAATGGATCCGCGCGGTCCACACCGGCCGCCTGGTGGACCTGCGCAAGCTGGTCGACTCCGAAGCCGAGCACCACCCCGACCTCCGGCAGCGCTGGTTCAGCAACGGACCGGGCCGCACCTACCCGCGTCTGAACCGGCTGCTGACCGAGCTGGTCCGGGCCGGGCTGCTGGACGTGCCGGCCGACGTCATGGCCGCGCCGGACCTGCTCGCGCACCAGCTGACGGCCACCACCGGCACCGACATCCGCCATATCGGGCCGGATATGGACTTCGAGGCCGAGTTCGACAAGCGGGTCACGCGGGGTGTGGACTTCTTTTTGCGGGCCTACGGGCCCAGATGAGTCGTCGGCACGGCCGCCGGACTACGGATGCGCCCCGATCGCCACCGATATCGAGCCGTCCAACGGGCACGTCCACAGCGGCGTGCGCCGGCCCCGCGTCGCCATCATCGGGTGCCCGTGACTGGGGACGCAGGGCGGCCACTCGATGACCCGGCCGCCGATGGCGAGGTTGGCCTGGACCAGGCGCTGGGTCTGGGCCGCGAGGTAGAGGGTGCGCGAGTCGGTGTCGAGGATGGCCGCGCCGAGGGTGAGCACGCCGACCTTCACGCCGGAGACGATGAGTTCGGCGGTGGCGCCGAGCCGGGGGTCCGAGCCGGAGTGGTCGTCAGCGAGCTGACAGTCGAGGCCGGCCGCGCGCAGATCACGGGCCACCGGTTCGAAGGCCTGCACCAAGGACTCGTCCACGCTATCTAGCGTATGCGCGGAACCCGCAGATGCACAGACCCTTTGCACGTGCAGTTCCGGCCCCTCGCCGCCGGTGTCCGAAAAGTGATCAGTGTGCTGTTTCCGGGGTGTCAATGTCCGATGACTCGCCGGAGTTGTAGCGGGTCAGCAGGTCGGCGAAGCGGGCGACGTCCGCGTCGGACCAGCCGGACAATCTTTCGGAGACGGCGGCCAGGCGGCTCTCGGTCACCTGCGCCAGGATGCCGGCGCCGGCCGGGGTCAGGCGCAGCAGCTGCGCGCGGTGGTCGCCGGGCGCCGGGCCGCGTTCCAGGAAGCCCAGGCGCTCCAGGGTCTGGACCTGGCGGCTGACCGTCGACTTGTCCAGACCGTAGTGCGCGGCCAGGTCCCGGGCCAGACAGCCGCCGGCGTCCGCGGTCTCCTCCAGGTGCGCCAGGAGGGTGTACGAGACCAAGGTCAGCTCCGGGTGCAGCCGGCCGGCGAACGCGCGGGCCCGCCGGGCGAACGAGGTCATCTCGCGCTGGATCGCGTCGACCACGGCCTCCCGGTCGGCGGCCGGCTCCAGCTCGGCGGCAGCGTCCCGGCCGGCCGCAGCCTCCCGGTGACGCGATTCACGCTCGTCCACGGCGACCCTCCGTCCACATAGTTGTATAGTACATCTATAGCTAGGTTGTAGTTAGCAACCAATCGGAAGAAGGCACCACCCCGATGACCCCGAGCCAGCAGGCGGCGGCCCACCCGGCCTCGGTCCGCCACGTCCTCCTCCACCTGGTCACCCCGCTCCTGATGTGCATAGGCATGGGTCTGGCCTATATGAGCGCGTTCATGACGCCGCACCCGCACCACGTGAAGGTGGCCGTGATCGGGGACGGCCCGCGGGTCGCAGCGGTCGCGCAGGCGGTCCAGACCCAGGCCGGGGACGCGCTGGCAGTGTCGACGCTGCCCACCGTCGACGCCGCCGTCGCCCAGCTGCACAGCCGCGACCTGGCCGGCGCGTTCGTCCCGGATCCGGCCAAGCCGGAGCTCTACATCGCCGAGGGTGACAGCGATTCTTCGGCCACCGTCGCTTCCAAGGTGTTCACCACCGTCGCCGCCGTCGAGGGCCGGCCGCTGACCGTCACCGACGTCGCGCCGACCACCGCCGACGACCCGACCAACGCCGGCGCCTTCTTCCTGATGGTCGCGGTGAGCATCGGCTCCTACAGCGCGGTCGCGGCGATCGGCGCCGGGGCGGCCGGCTGGTCGCTCAAGCGCAAGACCGGCCTGGCGCTGGGCGTGGCCACGGTGGTCAGCGCCGTGGGCGCGGTGCTGGCCGGGCCGGTGTTCCACCTGGCGCACCACGGCCTGCCCGGCGTCTGGGGCCTGTCGTGGCTGTACGCGGCCTCGATCCTGCTGATCGGCGTGGGCCTGCACACCTTCCTGAAGAAGTGGACCACGCTGGTGATGATGGTCCTGTTCGTGATGCTGAACTTCACGAGCTCCGGCGGGCTGTTCCAGCCCGCGCTGCAGAACGGGTTCTTCGGCGGGCTGCACGGGTTCTGGAACGGGGCCGGTCTCGTCGAGGGTGTCCGGAGCCTGCTGTACTTCGGTGGCGACGGCGTCGCGCGGCACGCCTGGACGCTGCTCGCGTGGGTCGCCGTGGGCGGTCTGACGGTCGGTGCGGCGGCCCTGGCCGAACGCCGGAACCGGGTTCCCGCCGTCGAGACCCCGGCCGAGGCGGACGAGGAGCTGGAAGAACTCGTCGCTGTGTGATTCAGATCGACTACCGCTTGAGTTGCGCAAATCCGCGCAACTCAAGTGTCGTTTCATCGATCACCGATCCGTGAGATCTTGTGCCCATGGACGCGCCTGAGATCTCGATCATCCCGAAACCCCTGCGAATAGAACGCGGTGGCGGGGAGTTCCAGTTCAGCTCCGACACTCCGGTTGCGCTGCGCGACGGCTCTCCGGAACTCGGCCCCGAGGGTTATCGCCTGACCGTGGACGACAGCGGCGTCACCTTCGAGGCCGACTCCCCCGCCGCGGTCTTCTACGCCGAGCAGACGCTGCGCCAACTCCTGCCGCCGGTGGCGCTGCGCGAGTCCGGCGCCACCGGTCCGTTCCCCCTGCCCCACGTCCAGATCACCGACGCACCGCGCTTCCGTTGGCGCGGCGTGCTGCTGGACGTCGCGCGCCACTTCCTGCCCAAGCGAGAGGTGCTGCGGTTCCTGGACCTGATGGCGTTGCACAAGCTCAACGTCCTGCACTGGCATCTGACCGAGGACCAGGGGTGGCGCGTCGAGATCAAGCGCTATCCGAAGCTGACCGAGGTCGGCTCCTGGCGGCGGGAGACGGTCGGCGACGGCACGCCGCACGGCGGCTTCTACACCCAGGACGACATCCGCGAGATCGTCGCCTACGCCGCCGCGCGCCACATCACGATCGTCCCGGAGATCGACATCCCCGGACACTCCACGGCGGCCATCGCCGCCTACCCGGAGCTGGGCAACCAGGATGTGCCGGCGGCCGACGCGCCGCGCGAGGTGTGGACCGAATTCGGGATCGCCACCACGGTCCTGAACGTCGAGGACGCGACTGTGGAGTTCTACAAGAACGTCATGGACGAGGTCTGCGATCTGTTCCCCGGCGACTACGTCTGCCTGGGCGGCGACGAGTGTCCCAAGGACGAGTGGAAGGCCAGCGCGCGGGCCCAGCAGCGCAAGGCCGAGCTGGGCCTGACCACCGAGGAGGACCTGCAGGCCTGGTTCCTGCACCAGGTGAGCGCGCACGTCGCCGCCAAGGGCCGCAAGCTGCTGGGCTGGGACGAGATCCTGGAGGGCGAGCTGTTCCCGGGCACGATCGTGTCGTCCTGGCGCGGCACCGACGGCGCGGTCGAGGCGGCCCGCCGCGGCCACGACACCCTGACCAGCCCTTACAACCGGGTCTACTTCGACTACCGGCAGTCCGACGACGAAGGGGAGCCCGGCGCCCCGTGGGCCGCCCCGACCAGCCTGGAGCACGCCTACGGCTTCGAGCCCGTCCCGGCGGACATGCCGAAGGAGCACGCGGCCCACGTCATCGGCTCCGAGGCGACGCTGTGGAGCGAGTACATGCCCTCGCCCCGCATCGTCGACTACCAGGCGTTCCCGCGCCTGGCGGCGTTCTGCGAGACCGTGTGGTCGGCGCCGGAGCGCGACTTCGCCGAGTTCCGGGGCCGCCTGGTGCGGCACTTGGAGCGGCTGGACGCGCTCGGGGTCGAGTACCGGCCGTTGGACGGGCCGCACCCGTGGCAGAAGCAGCCGGCGCCGCGGTGGCGCCCGGCACCGGACGACGAATAGGCGGCGGGGTCCGCGGCGGCGCGGCAGCCGGCTCCGCGGTCGCCCGCCGCCGCGCCGTCTCAGCCGCCTCTCCGGCCGCCCGGACACGCCCGGGCACGTCCGGGAACAGAACACCCTCACCAGGGCGTTCGCCTTCGTGGCCAGTACCATCGCCCCGCGCGTGTCACACTGGTAGATCTGCCTCAGGCGACCACGGAGGTGCCCCCCAGTGCCAGACGGCCCCCTCATCGTCCAGTCCGACAAGACCCTCCTGCTCGAAGTCGACCACGCCCAAGCCGAAGACTGCCGCCGCGACATCGCGCCGTTCGCTGAGCTGGAGCGGTCCCCCGAGCACATCCACACCTACCGCGTGACCCCGCTGGCGCTGTGGAACGCGCGCGCCGCGGGCCACGACGCCGAGCAGGTCATCGACGCGCTGATCCGCTACTCCCGCTACCCGGTGCCGCACGCCCTGCTCGTCGACATCGCCGACACCATGGACCGGTACGGCCGGCTCAAGCTGCTCCAGCACCCCGTGCACGGCCTGGTCCTGGAGACCACCGACGTGCCGGTGCTGGAGGAAGTGGTGCGGCACAAGAAGGTGCAGCCGTTGATCGGCAGCCGGGTCGACGAGCACACGGTGAAGGTGCACCCCTCCGAGCGCGGCACCCTGAAGCAGGTGCTGCTGAAGGTCGGCTGGCCGGCCGAGGACCTGGCCGGCTACGTCGACGGCGAGCACCACGACATCGCGCTGCGCGAGGAGGGCTGGACGCTCCGGCCGTACCAGAAGGAGGCCGCCGAGGGCTTCCGGCACGGCGGCTCCGGGGTGATCGTGCTGCCCTGCGGCGCCGGCAAGACCATCGTCGGCGCGGCCGCCATGGCCGGGGTGGAGGCCACCACGCTGATCCTGGTCACCAACACCGTCAGCGTGCACCAGTGGCGCAACGAGCTGCTCAAGCGCACCTCGCTGACCGAGGACGAGATCGGCGAGTACTCCGGCGCCCGCAAGGAGATCCGCCCGGTCACCATCGCCACCTACCAGGTGCTGACCCGCAAGAACAAGGGCGTCTACGCCAACCTGGAGCTCTTCGACGCCCGGGACTGGGGCCTGATCATCTACGACGAGGTGCACCTGCTCCCGGCGCCGGTGTTCCGCTTCACCGCGGACATCCAGTCCCGCCGCCGTCTGGGCCTGACCGCCACCCTGGTCCGCGAGGACGGCATGGAGGGCGAGGTCTTCTCGCTGATCGGCCCCAAGCGCTTCGACGCCCCGTGGAAGGACATCGAGGCCCAGGGCTACATCGCGCCGGCCGACTGCGTCGAGGTCCGCGTCACCCTGACCGACCACGAGCGCCTGCGGTACGCCAGCAGCGAGCCGGAGGAGAAGTACCGGCTGTCCTCCACCACCGCCACCAAGGCCAAGCTGGTCGAGGCGCTGGTGCGCAAGCACACCGGGGAACCGACGCTGGTCATCGGGCAGTACCTGGAGCAGCTGGACGACCTCGGCGCGCGCCTGGACGCCCCGGTGCTGAAGGGCACGACCCCGGTGAAGGAGCGCGAGCGGCTCTACGAGGGCTTCCGCACCGGCCAGATCCCGACCCTGGTGGTCTCCAAGGTCGCGAACTTCTCGGTGGACCTGCCCGAGGCGAGCGTGGCGATCCAGGTGTCGGGCACGTTCGGGTCCCGCCAGGAGGAGGCCCAGCGCCTGGGCCGGGTGCTGCGCCCGAAGGCCGACGGCCGCGGCGCGCGGTTCTACGCGGTGGTCTCGCGGGACACCGTGGACCAGGAGTACGCCGCGCACCGGCAGCGGTTCCTCGCCGAGCAGGGGTACGCCTACCGGATCGTCGACGCCGACGACGTGTTCGCCGGCAAGGACATCTGAGCCCTCGGCCCGTGACACCGTGATTTAACACCGCCGGGCAAGGCCTGCTAGGCTGCTGCGCCTTGCCCGGCACGTACGGCGGTCCCGACCCTTACGGCACCGCACGGACCTCTGCCTGAAGAACCTCTCAGCGACACTGCGTCATGCCCCGGGGGCGTCATGCCCCGCGGGCCACAGCGCCGTGTTTCGCGCCTTCCACTATTTCTTCAGGAGTCCGGCATGCCAGAAACCAGCGACGCCGATCCGATCGTCGCGAAGGAACAATCGCACCTCGACCAGTCCCGGGCCGCCCTCAAAGCGATGCGGGACGAAGCCCTGACGCTGCGGGCGCAGGGCGGCAACGCGGTCTCGACCGAGAACCTGCTCGCCGCGCTGCGGGCCCGGGCCAAAGCCCTGATGGACGACCCGACCGTGCCGCTGTTCTTCGGCCGGCTCGACTACGGCGACGTCCCCGAGGCCGGCGAGTTCCGCGCCGAGCACTACTACATCGGGCGGCGGCACGTGCACGACGCCGACGGCGAGCCGATGGTCATCGACTGGCGCGCCCCGGTCTCGACCGCCTTCTACCAGGCCACGCCGAAGGCGCCGATGGGGCTGGACCGGCGGCGGCGGTTCGGGTTCGCGCGCGGCGCCATCACCGGGTACGAAGACGAGCCGCTGTCCGGGGCGGGGGCCGGGGCCGCGGCGGCGGGGGCCAGCCGGATCCTCACCGAGGAGATCGAGCGTCCGCGCTCCGGGCCGATGCGGGACATCGTCTCCACGATCCAGCCCGAACAGGACGAGATCGTCCGCGCGGACATGAACGTCAGCGTGTGCGTGCAGGGTGCGCCGGGCACCGGGAAGACCGCCGTGGGACTGCACCGGGTGGCGTTCCTGCTCTACGCGCACCGGGACCGGCTGCGGCGCGGCGGCTCGCTGGTGATCGGGCCGAACAAGGAGTTCCTGAAGTACATCGAGCAGGTGCTGCCGGCGCTCGGCGAGGTCGAGGTGGGGCAGACCACCGTCGACGACCTGGTGGCCCGGGTGAGGATCACCGCGCAGGACCCGCCGGAGTCCGGGGTGGTGAAAGGCGACGCGCGGATGGCGCAGGTGCTGCACAACGCCATCTGGTCGCGGCTGCGCACCGCGCGGGAGGTGCTTCCGGACGGGATCATGATCGTGCGCGGCTCGCGGCGCTGGCGGGTGCCGGCCCACGAGATCGACGAGCTGATCGCGGCCACGCGGGAGCGGGACGTGCGCTACGGCGCGGGCCGGGCCATGCTCGCGCCGCGGATGGCGCACGCGGTGCTGTACCGGATGGAGGCGGCCGGGGAGACCACCGACGACCGGACACAGAACGCCGTGGCGCGGACCAGCGAGATCCGCAAGGCGGTGGACCTGCTGTGGCCGGCCATCGACCCGGTGAAGGTGGTCTTCGAGCTCTACTCCGACCCCGAGGTGCTGGCCCGCGCCGCCGAGGGCGTGCTGACTCCCCAGGAGCAGGCCGCGATCCTGTGGACCGCCACCCGCCCGAAGGTGCCGCGCACGCCCGGCACCGCGAAGTGGTCCAGCGGCGACGCGGTCGTCATCGACGAGGCCCACGACCAGCTCGACCGGCTGCCGTCGCTGGCGCACGTGGTGCTGGACGAGGCGCAGGACCTGTCGGCGATGCAGTACCGGGCCGTCGGCCGCCGCTGCTCGACCGGCAGCGTGACGGTCCTCGGCGACATCGCGCAGGGCACCACGCCGTGGGCGACCCCGTCGTGGGAGGAGACGCTGAAGCACCTCGGCAAGACCGAGGCGGTGGTCGAGGAACTGACCCTGGGCTTCCGCGTCCCCCGCCAGATCATCGACTTCGCCGCCAAGCTGCTGCCGGACGCCGCGCCGGGGCTGCGTCCGCCGACCTCGGTGCGGCAGCAGGGCGGCTCGCTGGAGATCGACGCGGTGGCGCGGGCCTCGGACCTGCCGGACACCACCGTCACCGCCGCCGAACTCGCCCTGGCCACCCACGAGGGCTCGATCGGCCTGATCGCCGCCGACACCCGGATCCCGCAGATCGCCGCCGCCCTGGCCGCGGCCGGCTTCGAGCACACGGTGCTGGGTTCGCAGGCGGCCGCGCCGCCGATCGACGGCGCCACCGAGACCGAGGCGGAGCTGGTGGAGTCGCTGCTCGCCGAAGATCAGGGCCCGCGTCTGGTCCTGGTCCCGGCGACCCTGGCCAAGGGCCTGGAGTACGACCAGGTCATCGTGGTGGAGCCGGCCGAGATCGTCGCCGCCGAGCCCCGCGGCCTGCGCCGGCTGTACGTGGTGCTGACCCGTGCCGTCTCCCGGCTGCACGTGCTGCACAGCGAACCCCTGCCCCCGCAGCTCACCGCCGTCTGAGGCACGGAGTATCGTCGGCGCCTGATCAGGGTCCGGAGCGTTCCGGACCCCAGGGGGATCAGGAGTCTGGCATGAAAGTGTCCGTATCCCACCGCGGTCCGCGGTTCTACGGAGTCCTCGCCGCAGGCCTCGCCGGCCTCATCGTGATGCTGTCCCTGTTCTCGTCGTTCGTCGACGGCTGGGACCGCACCGACGCCGGCGAGATCGCGGTCGTCCGCCACGGCGGCTGGTTCGGCGACCGCAACATCCGCAACGTCATCGACCCGTCGTCCTCGCTGCGCTGGACCGGCATGTGGGGCATCGTCCACAAGTACCCGGCCCAGCAGCGCTTCTACACGATCACCTCCGACGCCAACCGCGGCGACCGCGCCGGGGTGGACGTGGTCGAGACCCCGTCCAGCGACGGGGTGCAGATGGGCATCGAGGGCACGTTCTACTTCAGCCTCAACCTCGACCACAAGGTCATCTCCGACTTCGACAACAAGTTCGGGACGCGCACGTTCACCGGCGCCGACGGCAAGGCCCACCACGCCTATGACGGGGACCAGGGCTGGTCGGACTTCCTGGACCAGATCATCCGCCCGGTCATCGACAACGACCTGCGCGAGCAGATCGGCGACTTCCGGTGCGCGGACCTGGTGTCGTCCTGCGCCCTGGTGCAGAACAACCCGAACGGCCAGAACCCGAACGGCCAGAACACCGGCGGCACCGGGCCGGCCGGGGCCAACAACAGCAACATCGCCAAGATCCAGGACGCCATCAACCAGTCCCTGGAAGCCGATCTCAAGAGCACGCTCGGCGACGACTTCCTGGTCAACGTCCGCTTCAACCTGGTCCGCATCACCCTGCCGGCCAGCGTGCAGGACGCGGTCAACAAGGCCCAGGCCGCCTACGCCCAGGTCAGCGAGGCCCAGGCCCACGTCGCCCAGGCCCAGGCCGACGCCGCCGCGAACGCCGCCCGGCAGAAGGGCTACGAGGCCTGCCCGGCCTGCGCCCAGATCGACATCATGAAGGCCATCCCGCCGAACGTGACGACGTTCGCGCCGGGGGCCGGGTTCGCGGTGACGCCGGGGACGCCCACGGCGAAGCCCTAGTCTTCTTCAGCAGCAGACTGATCCGTCGGGGCCGGCCGGGCTCCCGGCCGGGGAGCATCGCAGAATACTGCGGCCTGCGCCCCTGCCGGTCCGATGCCGGCCCCGACGGCACCGCCGCCTTAGCCGAGCAGCTTCCTCCACTCGGCCACCTTCTCCACGTCCACCGGCGACTCCCACGTGCCGTCGGCCCGGACTGCGGTGCCCACGTGGAAGGCGTCCAGGCCCGCGGCCCGCAGCCCCGGCACCGCCTCCGGCGTCAGCCCGCCGCCGACCAGCACGCGCGGCCCGCCCAGGACCCGCTCCCGCTCCGCCTCGGCGGCGAGCACCTCGGTGCCGTCGCCCGCCGCGGGGAACCCGCCCGAGGACAGCACCGTGTCCAGCCCCGGGAGCTTGCGGACGGCGTCATACACCGCGTCGCGCAGGTTCGTGGCGTCGATCGCCTTGTGGAACGTCCACTTCGCGCCGCCCAGCGTGTCCAGGACCGCCCGCACAGCCTCGATGTCGACCGTGCCGTCGGGGTCCAGCCAGCCGAGGACGAACTCCTCCGCGCCGGCGCGGCGCAGCGCCTCGGCCGTGTGCACCAGCTCTGCGACGCCCTGCACGCCGCCGGAGGAGAACCCCTCGCGGCGGCGGATCATCACCCGCACCGGGATCGTCACCGCGGCGCGGACGGCTTCGAAGGTCTCCACGGACGGGGCGAAACCCGCGTGCCGCATCTCGGAGACCAGTTCCAAACGGTCGGCGCCGCCGGCCACGGCGGCCCGGGCGTCATCGGCGTCCACGGCGATGACTTCCAGCAGGGGTGTCGGCTCAGACATACGTGGCAGCCTGCCATGAATCGGGGGTCTTGACGAACGTGGCGCGGGGGTCTGCAATGGGGCCGACAGCTATCTGACAGAGCGTCTAATAGCGGAGGGCGGGACTGCCATGGGTGCCAGGGGCGACGGTTCGAGTTCGGCGGCCGATTCGAAGGGCGGGTCACAGCCCGTCGCAGAGGGCTTCGTCACCGCGGTCTATCCGGCCGAGGGGCTGAATCGCGTGCTGCCGCTGGTCAAGTGGCTGATCGCGCTGCCGCACCTGGTGATCGGCACGATCCTGTTCATCAGCGCGGTACCGGTGGTGTTCCTGGCCGGGGCGGCGGTCTTCTTCACCGGCGAGTACCCCGAGGGCCTGTTCCGCTATACGACCGGTGTGCAGCGCTACATCAACCGCGGTGTCAGCTACGCCATGACGCTGACGACCGACAAGTACCCGCCCCTGTTCAAGCTTTCGGAGTAATGCGAAAGGGTCCGTCAGCAGCCTGCCGACGGGCCCTGGAGAGCCGGGGCGCCGACGCGGCGACGGCGCCGCACCGCACGCTAGGCGGGGGCCAGTTCGTCCAGTTCGGGGTCGGGCTCCCGTCCGGGCGTCTTCAGATTCAGCACCTTGATGAGCACCGTGAAGATCCCGTAGTAGACCACGAAATAGATCGGCCCGATGATCAGGATCAGCCACGGCTTCGTCGCCTTGCCCCAGTTCAGCATGAAGTCGATCAGTCCGGCCGAGAAGTTGAACCCGTCCTTGCATCCCAGTCCCCACATCAGCGACATGGAGATGCCGGTCAGCACCGCGTGGATGGCGTACAGGATCGGCGCCACGAACATGAACGAGAACTCCAGCGGCTCGGTGACGCCGGTGACGAACGACGTCAGCGCCGCCGAGACCAGGATCGACCCGGCGACCTTGCGCTTGGTCGGCATCGCCGAGCGCCACATGGCCAGCGCGGCGCCGGGCAGCCCGAACATCATCACCGGGAAGAAGCCGGTCATGAACAGGCCGGCGGTCGGGTCGCCGTTCAGGAAGCGGGCGATGTCGCCGTGGAACGTGCCGCGGGGGGTGGTGAACGAGCCGAACTGGAACCAGGGGAAGGCGTTCAGGATGTGGTGCAGGCCGAAGGGGATCAGCGAGCGGTTCAGGGCGCCGTAGATGAACAGGCCGATCGAGCTGTTGCGGGTGATCCAGTTCGACAGGTCGTTGATGCCCTGGCCGATCGGCGACCAGATCCAGCCCATCACCACGCCCAGGAACAGGCAGGCCACGGCGGTGATGATCGGCACGAACCGCCGGCCGCCGAAGAACGCCAGCCAGGTGGGCAGCTTGATCTTGTAGTACCGCTGCCACAGCAGCGCGGCGATGATGCCGACCAGGATGCCGCCGAGCACCCCGGTGGGGTTCGGTTTGGTCAGGTCCAGGGCGTACTTCAGGCCGCCGGCCTGGACCGCGGAGTTCACGTCCTGGGCGGCGTTCTTGATCTGCAGGCCCAGCACCTGGTTCTTGAGCCGGGAGCCGACGAACATCTGCATCGAGACCGCGTGGTACACCAGGTAGCCGACGACGGCCGCGACCGCGGTGCTGCCGTCGGACTTCTTGGCGAAGCCGATGGCCACGCCGATGGCGAAGATGATCGGCAGGTTGCCCAGCAGCGCGGTGCCGCCGGCGGCCAGGATGTTCGCCACGTTCTTCAGGAACGTGTTGTCGAAGCGCCCGAGCATGTCGTCCTGGCCGAACCGGACCAGCAGGCCGGCCGCCGGCAGCGTCGCGATCGGCAGCATCAGGGACTTGCCGATGCGTTGCAGCACGGCGAAGGCCCTGCTCCCCCACCCGGGTTGCTTCGGGGCCGCCGCTACGGCGTCTGCGCTCATCAGGTGGTTCCCTTCGGTGTGCCACACGTGCTGCCGGGCCCCGCGACCGGCTGTGGTACGACCGGCGGGCGGTTACGGGTTGCGGACTATCGGACGCGCCGCCTGCGCGAGCGGCACCCACAGCTGGTACCGGTCCGCGCGATAAGCAGACGTCGCATACTCCACTTGCACATCTTCGGCAAAAGAACGCCTCGCCATCACCAGGACTACGCCGTCGGAGCGAATCCCGAGCAGGGGGGCGTCCTCGGCGGCGGTGGTCGCCGCCTCGATCGACTGTTCGCCCCAGGTGAGCACGATCCCGTACTCCTCGGCCAGGTATCGATACAGCGATTCCGGGGCGCCGGCCTCCACCAGTCCCGGCACGATCCGCTCGGGCAGGTGGGTGCGCTCGATGGCCATCGGGATGCCGTCGGCGTAGCGCAGCCGCACCAGCCGGACCACCGGCTCGCCGGACTCCACCTCCAGGTGCGCGGCCAGCGCGCTGGAGGCGTGGATGCGCTCGAAGGACAGGGTCCGGGAGCTGGCCGTCATGCCCCGGCGCCGCATGTCCTCGGTGAAGCCGACCAGGCGGATCTGCACGTCCATCTTGGGCTGCGCGACATACGTCCCGCGGCCCAGGCGCCGCTCCAGCCGGCCGTCGGCGACCAGCGCGTTGATCGCCTGCCGCACGGTCATCCGGGACAGGCCGTACTGTTCGGCCAGGTCCCGCTCGGACGGGATCGGCGAGCCGGGTTCCAGCCCGTCGGCGATCATCCGGCCCAGAAGATCCTTGAGCTGCAGATGTTTGGGCACGGAGCTGGTCGGGTCGATCCCCGGCGCCTCATCGCTCATGTCACCGGACTAGACCACTGCCCCCATATCGGTGTCAACTACAAGGCGGGCTCCGATGCCGCCGCCCGACCGAGCCCGACCGCCGGATCCGCACCGGCCCCACAGACGGCGCAACGGGTCAGCGGCAGTCAAGCCTTTGACTGTTTAGTGGGACAATGTCCGAGTCATCACCAACCCGGACCACGCGCGCCGCGCCTGGTCCGGTGCGAGTAAGGAGAGCTCCCGTGAGCAAGGCCGAGCAGATCATCGCCGGACTGGGCGGCGCCGACAACATCGTCGAGCTGGAGCCCTGCATCACCCGGCTGCGCACCGAGGTGCGCGACGGCTCCAAGGTGGACGAGGCCGTGCTGAAGGCCGCCGGCGCCCACGGGGTGATGAAGGTCGGGAACAACGTCCAGGTCGTGGTGGGGCCGGAGGCCGACGCGCTGGCCGACGACATCGAGGACTTGATGTAGAGCTCCGCCGCCCCGGTACGACCCCACCGGCGACCGCGCCCCGAGCACCACGAGTGAGCACCATGGACATCTACATCTCCTCCCCGCTTACCGGCACCGCCATCGGCCTGCCCGAGGTCCCCGACCCGGTGTTCGCGGGCCTGATGGTGGGCCCCGGCGCCGCCGTCGACCCGGACCGCAAACTGCAGACGGCGGTCGCCCCGATCGCCGGCCGCCTGGTCAAGCTCAAGCCGCACGCCTTCGTCGTGCAGTCCGAAGACGGCCGAGGCGTCCTGGTCCACCTCGGCATCGACACCGTCAACCTGGACGGCGAGGGCTTCGAACTGGTCGCCACCGAGGGCGAGGACGTGCGCGCCGGGCAGCCGGTCGTCACCTGGAACCCCGCCGACGTGGAAGCCGGCGGCCTGTCGCCGGTCAGCCCGGTCATCGCGCTGGACGCCGAAGCCTCGGCCATCGACGTCATCGTGGACGGGAACGTCGTCGCCGGCGACGAACTGTTCCACTGGCGGTGAGCGCGGGCAGATTGCGGCCACAGCGCGACCGCCGCCGCGCACCGCCGCAGCGCACCGCGAACGCCAGACCGGCACCGAAGACCGGCACCGAAGACAAGGACTGATATGCCAGAGCGCACCGTGACCGTGGCCTCCAAGGTGGGGCTGCACGCCCGTCCGGCAGCGGTCTTCGTCAAGAAGGCCAGCGAGCTGCCGGTGCCGGTGACGCTGGCGAAGGACGGGGGCAAGCCGGTCAGCGCGAAGTCGATGCTCCAGGTGATGTCGCTGGATGTGCGGCATGGTGATCGGGTGGTGGTGGCCGCGGAGGGGGACGGTGCGGCGGCTGCTGTGGACGAGCTTGCCGAGTTGTTGGAGAGCGACCTCGATGGCTGAGACGCCCGCGGCGGACGGGTCCGGCCGCTCGGAGGGTGTGGGGCGTACGGAGAGCACGGGGCGGGTGGAGAGCACCGAGCGCACAGCGAGCGCAGAGAGCACGGAGCGCGCAGAGTACGAGGGCGTGGGGGTGGGCACCGCCGCCGTGGCCGGGCCGGTGGCGCGGATGGGGCAGGCGCCGCCGGAGCCGCCGGACACCCCGGCTGCGGGCGACGCGGACGACGAGCGCGCGAAGGCCTTCGCCGCTCTGGCCGCGGTCGCCGCCGATCTGCGGGCGCGGGGCGCGGCGGCCGGCGGGGACACCGCCGACGTGCTGGAGGCGCAGGCCATGATGGCCGAGGATCCGAGCCTGGCGGAGGGGGTGGCCGCTCGCACCGCCGACGGCAAGGGCGCGGCCCGGGCGATCCACGAGACGTTCGCCGAGTACCGGGAGGTGCTGGGCGGGCTCGGGGACTACATGGCGGGGCGGGTCGCGGATCTCGGGGACATCGCGGCGCGCGCCGTGGCGGTCGCGACCGGCGTGCCGATGCCGGGGCTGCCGCCGAACGAGGACCCTTACATTCTGGTCGCCGAGGACCTGGCGCCGGCCGACACCGCCCTGCTGGACAAGAATCTGGTGCTGGCCCTGGTGACCGCCGAGGGCGGGCCGACCTCCCACACCGCGATCCTGGCGCGGGCCATGGGGATCCCCGCCGTGGTCGGCGCGGCCGGGGTGCTGGCGCTGACCGACGGCACGCCGGTGCTGGTGGACGCGGCCGAGGGGACGGTCGTCGCGTATCCGGACGACGACGAGCTGGGGGCGGCGGTGGCGCGCTCAGTCGCCTCCGCCGCGGCGGCCACGCTCAGCGGCCCGGGCCGGACCGGCGACGGCCAGGCGGTGAAGCTGCTGGCGAACATCGGCGGCGCGGCCGACGTCCCGGCGGCGCTGGCGGCGGGCGCGGAGGGGGTCGGCCTGTTCCGCACCGAGTTCCTGTATCTGGGCGCTGAGGAGCCGCCGACCTTCGAGGCCCAGGTGCGGGCCTACCGGGCGGTCTTCGAGGCCTTCGGCGAGGGCGCCCGGGTGGTGGTGCGCACCCTGGACGCCGGGGCCGACAAGCCGCTGCCCTTCGTGCCGCTGGGCGAGGAGCCGAACCCGGCGCTGGGCGTGCGCGGCCTGCGCGCGTTCCGGGCGTTCGACGGGCGCAACGAGGCGGTGCTGCGGACCCAGCTGCTGGCGATCCGCGAGGCGGCGGGCACCGAGGCGGCCGAGGTGTGGGTGATGGCGCCGATGGTGGACGAGGCGCCGGAGGCGGAGTGGTTCTGCGACCTGGCCGCGGCCTGCGGCCTGGACGTCGCCGGCGGGCGGGTGGGCATCATGGTGGAGACCCCCTCCGCGGCCCTGACCGCCGGGGCCATCCTGGCCGGCCGCACCGGATTCGCCTCGATCGGCACCAACGACCTGACGCAGTACACGATGGCGGCGGACCGGATGCTCGGGGCGCTGGGCACGTTGCAGGATCCATGGCACCCGGCGGTGCTGCGGCTGATCGGCGCGGCGGGGTCGGCGGGCAGCGCCGCCGGGAAGCCGGTCGGGGTGTGCGGGGAGGCGGCGGCCGATCCGCTGCTGGCGTGCGTGCTGGTCGGGCTGGGGGTGCGGTCGCTGTCGATGGCGCCGTCCGCGATCGCCGAGGTGCGGGCCGCGCTGGCGACGCGGACGCTGGCGGAGTGCGTGGCGATGGCGGAGCGGGCTTGTGGGGCCGCCACTGCTCGGGAGGCGCGGCGGGCTGCTGCGGAGTGAGGAGGGCGGCGCGCCAACTCTGTAACGGCGCCCAGGCCGCTTCCCGCGCCGGCACTCGCACCCGAGCGGCGGTGCGATGTCCCCGCGCACGTTGCGGCGCTGATCGATCGGCGTAGGCTGCGACCATGGCGAAGTCGCTGCACGATCGCTGGCTGGTCCTGGCGGGCATCACCCCGGAGAGCATCCGCCTGGGCGACGAGTTGGTCGCGCGCTGGGCCGAGCCGCATCGCCGCTATCACACGCTGGAGCATCTGACACGCGTCCTGGACGGCGTCGACGAGTTCCGCCGCCACGCCGAGGACCTGGCCGCCGTGCGCTTCGCCGCGTGGTTCCACGACGCGGTCTACGACGGCGGCGCGGCGAGCGCGGACAACGAGGAGCTGAGCGCCCGGCTGGCGGAGGAGGAGCTGCCGGCGCTGCTGGTGCCCGAGGACCGCATCGCGGAGGTGGCGCGGCTGGTGCGCCTGACGAAGGGCCACGCGGTGGCTGAGGGGGACCGCAACGGCGCGGTGCTCTGCGACGCCGACTTGGCCGTGCTCGGGGGCGACGCCCAGGCCTATGCCGCTTACGCGCAGGCGATCCGGCAGGAGTACGCCGAGGTGCCCGACGAGGTGTTCCGGCCGGGGCGTGCTGCCGTGCTGCGCGGGCTGCTGGAGCTGCCGGCGTTGTTCCGGACGCCGGTGGCGGTGGAGCGGTATGAGAAGCGTGCTCGGGCGAATCTGAAGGCTGAGATTGCGGAGCTGGAGGGCTGAGGTCCCGCAGCTGGAAGCCTGCGGTCACGAAACTGAAGCCTCAGTTAGCGGAGCTGAAAGCTAGGGCCGGGGCTCTGCGGGCGCCGATCCTTCTCCACCGCCCCACCTGCCGCGCGATCGTGCGCGCACGTGCACCCGCTCCCCCTGCGGGCCGAACAGCGTCAGCACCTCGGTCGGCCCCGGCCCGGCCGGACCGAACCAGTGCGGCACGTGCGTGTCGAACTCCATGGCCTCGCCCTGGACCAGGATCAGGTCGTGCTCGGCCAGCACCGCCCGCAGCCGGCCGCTGAGGACGTACATCCACTCCCAGCCTTCGTGGGTGCGCAGCTGCGGCACCACCTCGCTCTCCGGCGGCGGGAGGAGCATCTTGTAGGCGCGCAGGCCGCCGGGTTCCTTCGTCAGCGGGACGATCACGCGGCCGTCGGGAAACTTGCGCGGGGGTGTGGTGCGGCCGACGAGCTCGTCGAGGGAGGCGTCGTAGAGGTCGGCGAGTGGTAGCAGCAGCTCCAGCGTCGCGCGGCGGCCTCCGTTCTCCAGGCGGGAGAGGGTGCTCACCGAGATGCCGGTCTCGGCGGCGGCGTCGGCGAGGGTCAGGTGCTTGGCGCGGCGTGCGGCGCGGAGCCGTTCGCCGAGGGCGGTCAGGGGGTCGTCGGTGGTGGCTTGCATGGGTCCTAGTTTGCCGAAGTGGCAAGTTTTCTTGCCCGCCGACGCGCCCGGCGCGCATTGTCGCGATATGGACAGCGAGATCAGGGACACGGAAATCAGGGACGACCAGCACTACGACGTGATCATCATCGGCGGTGGCCCGGCGGGGTTGTCCGCCGCGCTCATGCTGACTCGTGCGCGGCGCCGCGTCCTGGTGGTGGACGCGCACGCTCAGCGCAATGCCAAGGCCGGTCACATGCACGGGTTCCTGTCGCGGGACGGCATGCCGCCGATGGAGTTGCTGGAGGTGGGGCGTGGGGAGGTGTTGTCGTATGGGGGTGTGATCGTCACCGACTTCGTGGAGAAGGCTGAGCGCGGCGCGTCCGGCCTCGGCAATGACTCCGGCTCCGGCTCCGGCTTCACAGTCACGCTGGCTAGCGGCTGCGTGGCGACGGCCCGGCAACTGCTGGTCACGACTGGACTGACCGACGTGCTGCCGGAGGTGCCGGGGGTGGCCGAGCTGTGGGCGGCCGACGTCCACGTCTGCCCCTACTGCCACGGTTGGGAGGTGCAGGACGGCGCGCTGGCGACGCTGGCCACCGGTCCGATGTCGACGCACCACACCCTCCTGCTGCGGCAGTGGAGCGACGATCTGGTGTACTTCCTCAACGGTCATCCGCTCGAAGACGCCGACCGCGCCAAGCTCACCGCGCGGGGCGTCGTGGTCGAGGAGCGGCTCGTGTCCCGCGTGGTCGAGACGGACGGCCGGCTCACCGGCGTGGAGCTGGCGGACGGCACGGTGGTGCCGCGTGAGGCGGTGTTCCTGGTGCCGCAGCTCCGGCCCAACAGCAGCTTGCTGGAGGCGCTGGGCTGCGAGGCCGACCCGGAGACCGGCTGGCCGGTGCTCGGCCCGGGTGGGCGGACGTCGGTGCCGGGGGTGTGGGCTGCGGGCAATGTCGCCGACCCCTCAGCGGGGGTGATCGCCAGCGCCGGCGTGGCGACGGTGACCGCCGCACAGATCAACGCGGCGTTGGTGGAGGCGGATGTGGAAGCGGCGTTGAGCAGGCCGGTAGCGGCGGCGTAGTCAGCGGAGTGACGACAATCAGCTCTCTCTTGGCTTGGTGTGCTTTCATGACGTGGTGATCCTCATCGACCCGCCGACGTGGCCGGGCCACGGCCGTTTGTGGTCGCACCTGGTCAGCGATGACTCGTTCCACGAGCTGCACGCGTTCGCCGACCGGATCGGCCTGCCGCCGCGCGGCTTCGAGCGGGACCACTACGACATCCCGTCGCATCTGTACGAGACGGCCATCGCGGCCGGTGCGCTGCCGGTGGGCTCGCGCGAGCTGCTGCGCCGGCTGACGGCGGCCGGTCTGCGGCGTCCCAAACGCGCCCGGCGGCCGCAGCAGCCGCAGCCGCAGTCGCAGTCGCAGTCGCAGTCGCAGTCGCAGTCGCAGCAACAGCAACGGACGCCACGCGGATGACGAACTCACCGAGCGATCGTGACAACCTTCCGGGGGTCTCACGCGTGTCTAGATTGATGGAAGCGAACACCAGGACCCTGGCGCTGCTGATCGACGGCCTCACCGACCGAGCCGTCGCCCGCCGCCTGGGCGTCAGCGAACGGACCGTGCAACGCCAGGTACGAGTCCTGATGGAGGCGGCCGGCTGCCGGAACCGGATGCAGCTTGGCCGCCACGCGGCACTGACGGGCGTGCCCCACCTGCCGGCGATGCCGGAGCCGGTCAGCAGCGAACGGGCGCCGGACGGGGAGGCACGGCGGCTGTTGGAGCTGCTGCTCGCCGATGCGCATTGGGCGACGCTGCGGTCGCTGCAGGTGAGCCGGCGGAGTGTGGAGCGGCGGATCAGGGAGCTGATGATGCTGGCGGGGGCGAAGAGTCGGGTGCAGTTGGGGTGGCGGGCCACTGTTTGGGAGTGGATTTAGGGGCGG
>JABFXP010000691.1 GCA_013361685.1 Catenulispora sp. | reverse complement strand
GCTCGCCGTGCTGTTCGCGGGCCAGGGCTCCCAGCGGCCCGGCGCCGGCCGCGGGCTCTACGCGGCCAGCCCGGTGTTCGCCGCCGCCCTCGACGAGGTCTGCGACGCCTTCGCCCCGCACCTGGACCGGCCGCTGCGCGACGTGCTGTTCGCCGAACCCGGCAGCAGCGAGGCGCGCCTGCTCGATCAGACCCGCTACACCCAGCCGGCACTGTTCGCCCTGGGCACGGCCCTGTTCCGCCTGGCCGAGGCGCACGGCGTGCACGCCGACCAGCTGGCCGGGCACTCCATCGGCGAGCTGACCGCCGCCCACGCCGCCGGCGTGCTCGGACTCGCCGACGCCGCCACGCTGGTCGGGGCGCGCGGACGGCTGATGCAGCAGGCGCGCGCCGACGGCGCGATGGTCGCGGTCGGCGCCCCCGAGGACGTGGTCGCCGCCGCGCTGGCCGGGCGGGAGGACCGGGCCTCGCTAGCGGCGGTCAACGCTCCCGACGCGCTGGTCGTCTCCGGCGACGACGACGTGGTCACCGAGATCGCCGCGCGGCTGGCCGAACAGGGGCACCGGATCAAGCGCCTGAACGTCAGCCACGCCTTCCACTCCCCGCACATGGACGGCGTGCTGGAGGAGTTCCTCGGGGTCGCGCGATCGCTGGAGTTCCACCCGCCGCGGATCCCGATCGTGTCGAACCTCACCGGCCGGACCGCGGACCGGCTGACCGAGCCCGAATACTGGGCCGAGCAGATCCGCGGCACGGTGCGCTTCGGGGACACCCTGGCCACGCTGGACGCCCTCGGCATGGCCGCCTATCTGGAGCTGGGGCCGGACCACACGCTCAGCGCCCTGGCCAAGCGGCAGCTCGCCGACCCGGCCGCCGTCGCGACCCTGCACCGGGACCGGCCCGAACCCGGCACGTACGCGCTGGCGCTGGCCACGGCGCACGCGCACGGCGTGCCGCTGACATGGCCGGGCGACGGTCGCGGCGTGGACCTGCCGACCTACGCGTTCCAGCACCGGCGGTACTGGCTGATCCCGTCGCGGCTCGGCGATCTCGACGCCGCCGGGGTCCGCAGCTCGGAGCACCCGCTGCTGGGCGCGGCGATCGACATGGCGGACGGGCGGACGCGGATCGTGACGGGGTCGCTGTCGCGGCGCTCGCTCGCCTGGGCGTCCGCGGTCCGGGCCGAGGACCAGAGCGAGGGCCCAGCCGAGAGCCGGGCCGAAGGCCAAGCGGAAGTCCGAGCCGAGCTCCCGACCGAGGTCCCGATCGCGGCGCTGGTGGACGCGGTCCTGCACGTCGGGCACCAGAGCGGCACGCCGCGGATCGCCGAGTTGACCGTGCTGCGGCCGATGACGCTGCCGACGCGCGGGGCGCTGGAAGTGCAGATCATCGTCACGGCGGCAGAGTCGGACGAGTCGCAGGCCTTCGAGTCCGAGCGGACTGTGCAGGTGCATTCGCGCCTCGCCGGCACAGAGACCGAGTGGACCCACCACGTCAGCGCTCTGCTGACTGACGAAGCGCCCCTCGCCGATCAGCCCGCGCCGGACGGTTCCGATTCGGATTCGGTCGTGGAGGTGGAACTGCCGGAAGGCGTCTCCGCCGCCGGTCACGGCGTCCATCCGGCATTGCTCGAGGCGGCTCTGCGACCCGTGTTGAGCGGCGATCAGGGGACCTCGTGGACCGGGGTGTCTCTGCACGCTGCCGGTGCCACGTCCCTACGCGTCACACTGCATCGCCTCGACGACGAAGCCTTTGCCATCACCGCGACCGACGCGGCCGGGAATCCGGTGCTCACCGTCGACCGCCTGACCGCCGGCTCGCTCGACGCCGCCGCGGCACCGGTGCGGAATCTCTACACGCTGGCATGGGTGGACGTTCCTGTTGCCGACGCGGGCGTTCCCCACGCCGGACCGATCGTCCTCGATGTCGCCTTCGACGAATCCAACGACCTCGATGCCGGCCTGACCATCGACGCGCCCGGCACGGCGATCTTCCACTGCCCGTCTCAAGACTCTCCCCGCGAAGCCGTGCACCGCGTCCTCCGCCTGGTCCAGCACTGGCTGGCCGACGACCGGTTCGCGGACACCCGCCTGGCGATCGTCACCACCGGCGCGGTGGCCGCCGCGGAAGGGGACCGCGTCACCGGGCTGTCGCATGCGGCTGTCTGGGGCCTGATCCGCTCGGTGCAGAACGAGAACCCCGGGCGTTTCCTGCTCGTCGACACCGACGGGACGTCTGCCTCCGCCGCCGCGCTTCCGCTCGCCGTCGACTCCGGCTTTAGCCCCGGCCCCGGTGCGGGCGCGGAGCCGCAGCTCGCGCTACGTGCCGGAACCGCCCTGGCACCTCGCCTGCGCCGCGCCGGGCACCCCGCGCCGACCGACCCGGGCGCCCAGCCGCCCGCGCGGAGCCTGGACCCC
>JABFXP010000501.1 GCA_013361685.1 Catenulispora sp. | reverse complement strand
CGGCACCCCCATCACCTGGACCACCACCCTCCCCACCCCCACACCACCCCACCACACCGAACTCCCCACCTACCCCTTCCAACACCAGCGCTACTGGCTCGACACCGTGCGCGGCGGCGACGCGTCAAGCCTGGGGCTCGACCCCGTCGACCACGCGCTGCTCAACGCCTCCGTCTCCGTCGCCGGGAGTCAGACGCTCGTCTTCAGCGGGCGGCTGGCGCGGCGCGACCTGCCGTGGCTCGGCGACCACGCGGTGGCCGGGACGGTGCTGCTGCCCGGCGCCGCGTTCCTGGAGCTGGCCTGCGAGGCCGCCGAACGGCTCGGCTACGACCAGGTGGACGAGCTCACCCTGCACCAGCCGTTGCTGCTGCCCGCCGAAAGCTCCGTTCAGGTGCAGGTCACCGTGGAGCCGGCGGACGACTCCGGGCGCCGGCCGGTCGCCGTCTATTCGTGCCCTGTCACCCGGGAAGAGAACCAGGAGGAGAAGTCGTGGACCCGGCATGCCGTGGGCGCCATCGGCACCGCCGAGGAGGCGGCCGATGCATCCGGCAGCGGCGAGTCGGCGCCTGGTGCCGCCGCGTGGCCGCCTGCCGGTGCCACACCGCTGCCGCTCGACGACTTCTATGACGGTCTCGCCGATCGCGGATACGAGTACGGCCCGGCGTTCCAGGGCGTGGTCGCCGCGTGGCAGCGTGGCGATGACGTCTACGCGCAGGTCGCCGTCCCCGAGGACCTGGACACCGCGCGGTTCGGCATCCACCCGGCGCTGCTGGACGCCGCGCTGCATCCGCTGCTCGCCACGAGGCCCGAGGCGGAGGCGGGGCAGTACCGGTTGCCGTTCTCCTGGAGCTCGGTGGTCCTGCACAGCCGGCACGCCAAGACCGCGCGCGTGCATCTGAGGCTTCCCGCCGACAAGCCGGTGTCGCTCAGCCTCACCGACACCTCCGGGGCTCCGGTGTTGTCGGTCGGCGCGCTGGCGGTCCGGTCGATCCCGCGCGAGCAGCTGGACCGTGGTGCGTCCCCGGCGGACGATGCGCTGTTCACCGTGCGCTGGCTCGGAATGAGCGACGACGTCGAACGGTCGGCCGTCGCGGACGTGTCCTGGGCCGTACTCGGCCGGGACGTCGCGGAAATCGCGGCGCTGCGCGCGGCGGTCACCGAAGGCGGCAGCGCGCCCGACGCCGTGGTGGCGGTCGTAGGTCGCACTCCGAGCGAGGACGTCACAGACGACGTCCCGGGCTCGGTGCGAAACGCCGTGCGCGAGGCGCTCGGCCTGGTGCAGGCATGGATCGACGGCGACGTGCCCGCCGGTGCCCGGCTCGTGGTGCTCACTCGGGACGCGGTCGCCGTCGATGGTCACGACGCCGCGGGCCCCGACTTGGCGGGTGCGGCGGTCCGCGGACTGCTGCGCACGGCCCAGACCGAGCATCCCGACCGGTTCGTGCTGATCGACACGGACTTCGACCTGGATTTCGGCGCGGACCCCCTCCCGGACTCCGACGACGCTTCGAGCGGCGGACAACCGGGTCGCAATGCCCTGATAGCCGCGCTGCGCATCGCGCTCCACCGCGATGAGCCCGAACTCGCCATCCGGGCCGGAGCCGTCTTCGCGCCCCGGATCGTCCCCGCCGTCGATCCCGCCGGGCCGAGTCTGTCCGAACCTCCGTCCGGCCCGGTGTTCACCCCGGACAGCCATGTCCTGATCACCGGCGGCACCGGAACCCTCGGCAGCATCACCGCCCGGCACCTCGTCACCGACCTCGGCGTCAGGAACCTGACTCTCGTGTCGCGACGCGGAGCCGACGCTCCCGGCGCCGACGACCTGCACACCGAACTCACCGCACAAGGCGCCACCGTCACCATCGCCGCCTGCGACGTCGCCGACCGCGACGCCCTGGCCGCCCTGCTCACCGATCTTGCGGCAGAACACCCGATCACCGCCGTCGTCCACACCGCCGGAACGCTCGACGACGCCACCATCAGCACCCTGACCGACGAACAGCTCGACGCCGTGCTGTCCCCCAAGGCGGACGCCGCGTGGAACCTGCACGAGCTGACCGCGGACCTGGAGCTGACCGCGTTCGTCGTCTTCTCCTCGGTCGCCGGCGTCCTCGGCGCCGCGGGCCAGGCGCACTACGCCGCCGCCAACGCCTTCCTCGACGCGCTGGCGCAGCACCGCCGCCGGCTGGGCCGGCCGGGCACCAGCCTGGCCTGGGGCTGGTGGCGGCGCACCAGCGGCATGACCGCCGACCTGGGCCACGCCGACCGGGCCCGGATGGCGCGGGAAGGCTTGCTGCCCATCAGCGACGAGCAGGGCATGGCGCTGTTCGACGCCGGGACGGCCGACGGCGCTCCGGCGCTGATCCCGGCCCGCCTGGACCGCGCGGCGCTGCGCGCCCAGGCGGCCGAGGCCACGCTCCAG
>JABFXP010000418.1 GCA_013361685.1 Catenulispora sp. | reverse complement strand
CCGTCACCCGCGGCATCACCCGCGCCGACACCGGCCCGACCCTGGCCCGGGTGCGGGCAGACCAGGGTCCACCCCTGGGGCGACGGCCCGTGTCCCCGGGGATCGTGGACGAACGTCGGCGACCGGAGCAGCGGACGGCAAGCGTGAAGGAGAAGTGGGCGGGCAGCCATGAAGAACGCAGCAACGACGATGGTGGGCCGAGACGACGAGCGGGCGGAGCTGGCGGAGTTCCTGGAGTCCACGGCGGGTCACGTACTCGTCCTCAGAGGAGAGGCCGGCGTCGGTAAGAGCGTGCTGGTGCAGTACGCCGCGGCTTCGGCGGAGCAGGCCGGCCACGCCGTGGTGCGGGCCGACGGGGTCGAGGCGGAATCCGAGCTGCCCTACGCCGGCCTGCACCAGATCCTGCACCCGCTGTTCGGGAACCTCGCGCAGCTCGACGACGGCACACGCGCGGTGTTCGACGCCGTGTTCAACCACGCCGACCAGGGCCGGGCACCGTCGGTCATGGCGCTGGGCATAGCCGTTCTCAGACTTCTGTCCCAGGCGGCCGAGCAGCGGTCGCTGCTGCTGGTGATCGACGACGGGCAGTGGCTGGACGGCTCCAGCGTCGATGTGTGCACCTTCGTGGGCCGGCGGCTGACCGGCAGCCGGGTGCGGCTGCTGGTGGCCGTCCGCAGCGACATCCCGTCGCACTTCGACATGGCGGCGTTGCCCGAGCTGCCGGTCGCGGCACTGCCCGGGCAGGACGCCGAGCGGCTGCTCGACCAGCGTCATCCCGAGCTGGGCGCACGGATCCGCCGCACGGTGCTGGCCCAGGCGCAGGGCAACCCGCTGGCGCTGCTGGAGCTGCCCGCCCACCTCAGCGACCGTCCCGGCGCGCTGGACGACTTCGCCGGCCGGCACGGTGTGCCGCTGCCCCGGCGTTTGCAGCAGGTCTACGGCGCGCGCATCTCGGCCCTCAGCGACGGCCTGCGCGCCGAGCTGCTGATGGGCGCCCTCGACGGCGGCGGGGCCGGGTCCGCCGACGGCCCGGCCGCCACGGCGCGCTACCGCATGCGCGACGCCGATGAAGCGGTGGCGAGCGGCCTGCTGGACATCGAGCCGGTCACCGGCGACTTCACCTTCCGCCATCCGCTCGTCCGGTCCGCCGTCGTGCAGATGGCCACCCCGAACGAGCGCCGCGCCGCGCACCAGGCGCTGGCCCGGATCCACCGCGAGAACCTGGAACGCCGGGCCACGCATCTGGCGGCGGCCACGGTGGACCCCGACGAGGAGGTGGCGGCCGTCCTGGAGGCCGCGGCGGAGTCGGTGACCCGGCGCGGCGGCGCGGTGGCCGCGGTGAGCTGGCTGACCCGGGCCGCGGAACTCAGCGAGCACCCCGCCGAGCGGTCGCGGCGGCTGGCCGACGCGGCGTTCATCGCCGGCCAGAGCGCCCGCCTCGGCCAGGCCCGCCTGCTAGTGCAGCCCGGCCCCGCGGGTACGGCCGAGACGCCTTCGGCCGTCCTGGCGTCCGCGTATCAGGCGCTGTACCAGGACGGCGACATCCGCTCGACACACCGGCAGGTCGCCGCCGCGATCGAGAAGCTGCGGGACGCCGGGGCCGCCGGTCCGGACGAGGACCTGAGCCGCTTGACCATCACGCTCTTGGCGGTCAGCCAGTACAGCGGAGACGCCGACCTGTGGGAACGCACTCACAAGCTGCTGGCCTCGATCGACCACGCGGTCGACGAACGCACCCGCATGTACGGCGACGCCTGGAGCGACGTGGTCCGGCACGGCTCCGGCTGGGCCCCGGCGCTGGTCCGGGCCACCGCGGAGCTGCCGGACCTGGAGCCCTGGGACGTCACGCGCCTGGCGGTGGCGGCCTATCATCTCGACGTCCTGAGCGAGTACCGCCCGCACTTGCAGCGGATCGTGGCCCGCGAGCTGGAAACCGGCGCCGTGGCCAGCGGCATGGTCATGCTCCACCTGATCATGCTGGACCAGATCGCGGTCGGGGAGTGGGACGCCGCCGAGCGCACCGGGCAGCGCGTGCTGGATCTGGCGGCCGAGCACAACCATCGATTGTTCGTCGTTCAAAGCCAGGCCTATTTGGCGCAGCTGGCCGCGGCACGCGGGGAGGTCGTCCGTGCGCGGGATCTGCAAGCCGAGGTGGATGCCTGGGCCCGGCCCCGCGGCGTCGGATTCCTGACCCAGGCCGCCGATTCCGCGGGCGTCACCGCCGCGTTGAGCGTCGGCGACTATGAGACCGCCTACCTGTATGCCATCGGCATCACCCCGCCGGGGACGTTCCAGGCGTACACGTATCAGGCCTCGCGCACTCTCCTCGACCTCGTCGAAGCCGCCGTGCACACCGGCCGCACCGAGCAGGCGCGGCAGCACGCGCTGGCGGCCCGGGACGCCGGACTCCCGGACCTCTCGCCGCGTCTGGCCCTGCTCACCTACGGCGCGCTGGGCATGACGGCCCAGGATGAGAAGACGGCAGAGGAGATGTTCGCCAAGGCGGAGTCGCACCCGGCAGCCGGCCGGTTCCCCTTCGAGGCGGCCCGGATCCGGTTGGCGCACGGGATCCGGGTGCGGCATGTGAGGGGCCGCGCCGAGGCCCGGCACCTGGTGGCGGCGGCGTCGGAAACCTTCGACCGGCTCGGGGCCGCGGGGTGGTCCGAACGCGCTCGGGCCGAACTGCGGGCCACCGGCGCGACCCCGCGGGCCTCGACGCTGAACCTGGCGTCGCTGACATGGCAGGAGCGGCGGATCGCGGATCTGGCGGCGAGCGGGCTGACGAACAAGGAGATCGGCAAGCGGATGCACTTGTCGCCGCGCACCGTCAGCTCACATCTGTATCGCATCTTCCCCAAGCTGGGCATCACGACCCGCGCGGCCTTGCGAGACGCCCTGAGCCGGACCGGGGAGGTCTCCCACTCCTGACGAGACCGACGAGGAAGCCCTCGTTCTCCGTGCTCCGCTCGGCCTCACCGCCCGGCGTGATACCGGGCATCGTCGCAGTTCACAGCTCCGCGGGGCGATGGCTGATTGATACAGTGCGCATTGTGTCTGCGTACCCCAGCGCCCGGTCAGCCCGGCCACGGCTCCCCGAGGCGGCGGCAATCGCCGTCCGGCCCGGCGGCGACGCCGTCGCGGGGAGCGCATGATGCTGCTCGGACGGCGCGCGGAATGCTCACGGCTGGACGCTCTGCTGTCGGCGATGCGCGCGGGGAGCAGCGAGGTCCTTGTCATATCCGGTGAGGCCGGTGTCGGGAAGACCGCCCTGCTCGACTACGTCCTGCGATCCGCCGCGGACACAAGGATCCTGCGAGTCTCCGCGGTGGAGTCCGAAATGGAGCTGCCCTGCGCGGCTCTCCATCAGCTGTGCCTGCCCTTGCTGGACCGGATCGACTCTCTGCCCGCTCCGCAGGCCGAGTCGCTGGCGACGATGTTCGGCCTGCGGACCGGCGAGTCGCCGAGCCCGTTCCTGGCCGCACTGGGGGTGCTCAACCTGTTCGCCGAGGCGACCCGGGAACGTCCGATGGTGGTCGTGGTCGACGACGCGCACTGGCTGGACGACGCCTCGGCGCAGGTCCTGGCCTTCGTGGCGCGCCGGCTGCGGGCCGAGTCGACCCTGCTGCTGATCGCCGGCCGTCCTCCGATCCCCGCCCTGCGCGGCTTCAGCGAGCTGTCCGTCCAGGGGCTCGGGCGCGACGCGGCGGGGCAGCTCCTGGACTCCGTGGTCCGCTGGCCGCTCGACGACGACGTCCGCTCGGCGATCCTGGCCGAGGCCCACGGCAACCCGCTGGCGTTGCTGGAGCTCCCGCTCGCCGCCCCCGACCGGCTGGCCGGCGGCTTCGGGCTGCTGGAGCAGTCGGTGCTGACCGGCCGGATCGAGGAGAGCTTCCGGCGCCGGATCGCCGAGCTGCCCGCCGACACCCGCGACCTGCTGCTGCTCGCCGCCGCCGACTCGGCCGGCGATCCGGTGGTGATCTGGCGCGCCGCGGCGGCCCTGGGCGTGAGCCCGCAGGCCGGGGAGCCGGCCGAACGCGCCGAGCTGTTGAGCATCGGCGTCCGGATCGCGTTCCGGCACCCGTTGGTGCGCTCGGCCGTCTACGGCTCGGCGACGGCCGAGGCCAGGCGCCGGGCCCACCGGGCGCTGGCCGAGGTGACGTCCCGCGAATCCGACCCGGACCGCAGAGCCTGGCACCTCGCCCACGCCGCCGAGGCGCCCGACGAGACGGTCGCCGCCGAACTGGCGGAGTCGGCGGACCGTGCCCAGTCCCGCGGCGGACTCGCGGCGGCGGCCGCATTCCTGGACCGCGCGGCCACCCTCACTGCGGACCCCGAACTGCGCGCCGACCGCGAACTGGCCGCGGCCCGCGCCAAGTACCACGCCGGCGCGCTGGAAGGCGCGCAAGTCCTGCTCGACAAAGCGGTGTCCGGCCCACCCGGCGACCTGCGCGCGGCTCTCATCGGCCACCTGCGCGGGCACCTGGCCTTCGCCACCGGGAACACCGCCGCCGCGCCCCGGCTGTTGCTGGAGACGGCCGAGCGCTTGGCCAAGCTCGACCCCGCCCTGTCGCGCGAAACGTATCTGGACGCCATCGCGTACTCGCTGCTCGCCGGGCGGTTCGCGGGCCGCGCCACGGTGCGGGAAGTGGCCGCCGCCGCGACCACGGCCCCCGCGCCCGAAGGGACGCCGCGTCCGCAGGACCTGCTGCTCGACGCGTACGCCGTGTTGTTCACCCGCGGCCACACCGAAGGGACACCGCTGGTCCGGCAGGCGCTCGACGCCTTCCGCCGCGACGAACTCCCGGCGACCGAGGCGATGCGCTGGCTCACCGTCGCCGGCCACGGCGCCTACGAGACCTGGGACGACGACGCCTGGGAGGCGCTGACCGAGCTGAACCTCCGGCACGCCCGCGAGGCCGGCGCACTGGTCATCCTGCCCGTCGCCCTGACTCAACGCCTCTACACCCACCTGCACCGCGGACAGTTCGAGGCCGCGACCAGCCTGCTCGAGGAATCCGAAGCGGTGGCCGAGGCGACCGGCATCAGCCGCCCCGCCTACGACCTCGCAGCGGTCGCCGCATGGCGCGGCCAGGAAAGCGTGGCCGTCGAAGCGATCCGGGCCGCTGAAACGGCCACCGTCGCCCGCGGCGAAGGCCTCGGCTTCACCCTGGTCCACTACACGAACGCCGTCCTGCACAACGGCCTCGGCCGTTTCGACGAGGCGAGGAAGGCCGCGGCGCTCGCGACGGCGGACGAAGCGGAATCGGCGTTCGCGGCTTGGGCACTGAGCGAACTGGTCGAGGCCGCGGTCCGCTGCGGCGAACGCGACCAGGCGGCGCAAGCCGTCGACCGCCTCGCCCGCAGCACGGTGCCCAGCGGGACCGAATGGGGCCTGGGCACGCAGGCGCTCGCGCAAGCCCTGATCAGCACGGACGCCGACGCCGAAGCCCACTACAGCGAAGCGATCGAGAGACTGGCGCGCAGCCGCGGCGCCTTCCCCCGGGCACGCGCCCAGCTGCTCTACGGCGAATGGCTCCTCGCCCAGGACCGCCCGAGCCAGTCCCGCCAGCAGCTGGCCGCCGCCCACGACGACTTCCTCCGCTTCGGCGCCGAAGCATTCGCCGGCCGCACCCGCGTGGCACTGGCGGTGGCCGGAGTGTCCCTGGCACAACCGACCGGGCAGCGCACCGTCGACCTGACCGATCAGGAACGCCAGATCGCCCGCCGCGCGCGGGACGGCCGCTCGAACGCCGAGATCGGCGCTGAACTGTTCATCAGCGGCCGCACGGTCGAGTGGCACCTGCGGAAGGTTTTCGTCAAACTCGGCATCAGCTCGCGGCGGGAGCTGCGCAGCGTTCTGCGCTAGGTGTACTGCCCTGTGCGGAGTAACCAGGGCTCCGGCGTACACCGGATCGTCACCACCGTGCCGCTGACCGGCAGCGGCGGCCTCGGCGACGCGCACATCAAGCCGCGCACCAGCCCGTCGGTGGCGGCCAGCGGCGCCCACTGGGAGATCGACTGGCAGGACGCCAACGGCCACCTCGTCCGGGCCACCGACGGCGACCGGCCCAACTCGGCGGAAAACGCCGAGACCCTGGTCGGCTCACCGCGGGTGGCCGCCCTGTCCACCGGCGTCTTCATCCACGTCGACGCGCAGTTCGGCGACCTGTTCGTCAACGGCGCCGGCGTGGGACAGGCGGTCGACCAGGGCAACAGCCCGGCCATCGCCGCGGACGGCAGCGGCGGCTGGCGGATCGTGTTCGTGGGCCAGGACCTGCACCTGCACTACCTGGACAGTTCGAACCACACCCGCACCTACAGCACGGTCTTCGCGGCGGGCGACGCCAGCCCGTCGATCGTCGGCATGTTCGACTGACGGCGCCCGGCGCCGGCGGTCGTGGGCCGGGCCGTCGGCGCACCGGCCCTGGGCGGCACCGGCATCACAGGGGTCGTCATCGAATCCCTCGAGCCCGTGCTACTTCCGGTCTGGCGTCGCCCAGGGCGCGGCTCACCCCGTGGGCGTGCCGGTCCCGCCGGAGCAAGGCGCGCCGGGCTCGGGAGTCTGCGGGCCCTGCATGTACTCGGCGATGAACTCGGCCAGCCGCGGGTCGGTGGCGGAGTCCAGAGTGAGCTGCGTGGACCAGGCCGAGACCGTGACCGGTGCGGGCTGGGTCGGATACGGGCTCAGGACCACGTAGCTCTTCCCGGCCGCGGCGGCCTTCAACGCGGCGATCTGGGCCTGGCCGATGCCGGGCTGATAGGTGATCCAGACGGCGCCGTGCTCCAGGGAGTGGACGGCGTTCTCGTTCTTGACCGGGTCCTTGTAGATGCCGCAGTTGAGGAACACCGGGTTGTGGTCGCCGCCGACCGGCGGGGTCTGCGGGTAGACCACGTCGGTCTCGACGTGGTTCTGGGTGAGTTTGCCGAAGGTCTTGACTCCGGCGATCTTCCCGGCGTCCTTTCCGGCCAGCACCGCGAACGTGATGCCGCCTATCAGGACCAGGACCAGCGCGCCGATGGCCGAGTTCCAGATCAGCTTGCGTCGCTTGGCGCGGGCCTGCTGTTCGGCGCGGGCCTGGGCGACGCGTGCGCGGGCGTCGGCGGCGCGCACTCTGCTGGTGCCGTTCTTGGCCATGGCTGCTCCCGTTCTCGGACGGTCGGCGGCACCCCGCCGACACGATCACCGAATCAACTAAGTAAGTTAGGAGTTTAGTCGACGCCGGGCCGCTGTTGTCCAGCGGAGCGGGCGTCAGCCTGCGGAATCGTTCAAGGGAGTACGTGATGGCGCTGGATGTGACAGGAGTGGTCGGCACCGGGCCGTTGCTGCTCGCGGTGCCGCTGGCGGCGGCGGCCGGGGCGGTGTCGTTCTTCTCGCCGTGCTGTCTGCCGCTGGTGCCCGGCTACGTCTCCTACGTCACCGGCATGGCCGGGGCCGATGCGGCCGACGAGGCGGACCTGCGCTCGACCGGTCGGCGGACGCTGGCCGGCACAGGCTTGTTCGTGCTGGGATTCTCAGCGTTGTTCGCCGCCTACGGCGCGGCGTTCGGGGGTCTGGGAGCGCTGCTGCTGACTCACCAGCAAGTCATCCTGAAGGTGCTCGGCGCCGTCACGATCGTGCTCGGGCTGCTGTTCCTGGGGGTGCTGGGCCGGGTGCCGCTGGCGAACCGGAGTTTCCAGGCGTCCTGGCAGCCGCGGATGGGTCTGGCCGGGGCGCCGGCGCTGGGGATGATGTTCGGCCTGGGCTGGACGCCGTGCATCGGCCCGACCCTGGGCGCGGTGCTGTCCCTGTCGGTCACGCAGGCCTCCGCCGGGCGCGGGGCGCTGCTGGCGTTCGTCTACGCGCTGGGGCTGGGGATCCCGTTCCTGGTCGCGGCGTTCGCGTTCAGCCGGGGCGTGCGGGCCTTCGCGGCGCTGCGGCGGCACAGCCGGACCCTGATGCGGATCGGCGGCGTGATGCTGGTCGCGGTCGGTCTCGCACAGGTCACCGGTCTGTGGACGGAGGCGATCACGCTGCTGCGGGGCTGGTCCGGGACCTGGCGCACACCGTTGTGAGCCGCGCGGCGTGGCTGGACACCATGGCGACGTCCCCCGCGGCCGGGGCCCACGGCGGGGCAGATATCAGGCCCCCTGATCGGGATAGTCGAAGGCGCGGATCGTCAGATGGGTGGCGTCGGTGAGGGTCTCCGCCAGGATCCGCCCGGAATCGTCGATGGTCAGCAGCACATTGATGTCCTGGGCCGGGTAGCCCAGAGCGAGCAGGCGCCGGCCGGGGCCCGCGGGCATGACGCGAGCCTGAGGCGCGCCGTCGCCATAGGGTTCGGCACCCAGGAACGCCGCGCCGCCGATGACCAGGGTCTTGTCCGAGGACGGCCCGGTGGTGTCGGACGTGACGTGCTCGGTGACGGTGATCTCCTTGGTCGCGGCCAGGTTCGCTGTGACCTGCCGCAGCGCGGCGGTGCCGTCGGCGCCCGGCCAGTCCACGATCAGCGAGGCGTGCCCGCCGGTCCATCCGGGGCCGGCCACGTCCAGGCTCAGCACCGAGGTCCCGGTCGGCCAGGACAGCGGTGCGTAAAAGCACCCTGATCCGCAGCCGCGCAGGGCGACCGGCGTGGTGGTCCCGGCCGGGTCCGTCAGCGCGGCGCCGGCCGTGAACCGCGTGCCGACACCGGATTCCGGCACGCCCAGGTGCAGGACCACCTGCCCGGTCCAGGCCTGCACGCTGATGCCGATCAACCCGGCGCGGGCGCCCAGCGGCAGGACCGGCCCGTCCGGCGGCGGGGCGAAAGTCAGAGCGCTGCTGCGTGGCGGCGGGGGCAGGGTCACCAGCACCGCGGTGATCGCGAGTACGGCGGCCAGCACGGCGGCCTCGAAACGCCCCAGGCGCGGCGGCATCGTGGATCCGGTCCGGCGCAGCCGGTTCCGGGCCGCGGCCGCCACCGCGATCGCGAGCCCCACCAGAGCGATCTTGACCAGCAGCACCTGGCCGTAGCCGGTGGTGAACAGCTTCGAGAGCGGCACCACCAGCAGCCCCGACAGCACGCCGGTCACCACGACGGCGGCGACCAGCCACAGAGCCAGGCGGGCGTAGCCGGCCAGAAGCCGCCGCGCCGTCTTCGGCGCCTCCTGACGCCGCCAGGAGGCGCACACCCGCAGCGTGAACACCAGGGCGCCGGCCCACACCGAGGCGGCGGCCAGGTGGACCGCCGTCAGCGCCGCCCCGCCGACGTCCCAAGCGGCCTGCGGATGGGCCCGCCATGCCTCGGCGCCGACCACGGTCGCCGCC
>JABFXP010000164.1 GCA_013361685.1 Catenulispora sp. | reverse complement strand
ATTCCGCGAGCCGGCCAGCGCCTCTACGGCCTCGTCCGGCGGAGTGGACTCAGTGAACTGCGATAGCTTCGCGACCGCATCGACCGCATCGACCGCATCGACCGCATCGACCGCGCCGACCGCCGCGATCGCGCCATCCGCATCGCCCTCGCCCTCCGCGCCGACAGCATCGACCGCCCCGATCGCGCCATCCGCATCGTCCCCGCCCTCCGTGTCGACGGCATCGACGGCATCGACGGCATCGACCGCGCCGCCGGCGTCTACCGCGCCGGCCGCGTCGCCCCCGCCCACCGCCCCATCGCGCAGACCAGCCCCCTCACCCCTTGAGGACATCACGCAGTTCCCACATCCGCTGCCACGTCCGCGCCCCGTCCTGCGCCCGCCGCCGCACCACCGAATCCCAGTACCCGAGCAGCCGGTCGGCGTCGGCCGGATCGTCCTTGCGCACCACGCCGAGCAGGTGCCCGGGCACCAGCGACAACACGTCCCGGTCGCCCGGGAAGTACGCGGCGGCCAGCGCCAGCGACGTCGCGACGCCGACCGCCTCGGCGGTCGACATCACGGTCGAGGGCCGCTCGATCTCCCAGCCCTCGGCCGAGCGGCCCGAGCGCAGGTCCCGGAACGCGGTCACCAGCACGGCCAGGACCGCGTCGTCCACACCGAACCCCGCCTCGTCCGCCACCGCCTTCGCCAGCGCGGTCCGGGCCTGCCGCCGCACCAGGGCCACTTCGGCCTCGGCGTCGGCGATCGGGCCGACGGTCTCGAAGTTGAAGCGCCGCTTCAGCGCCGCGGACATCTCCGACACGCCGCGGTCCCGCAGGTTCGCCGTCGCGATCACCGTGAAGCCGGGCGCGGCGTAGACCGCGCCGTCGGACTCGCCGGAGAGTTCGGGCACCGCGATGCGCCGGTCCGACAGGATCGAGACCAGCGCGTCCTGCACCTCGGGCAGGCAGCGCGTCACCTCCTCGATCCGGGCGACGCCGCCGCCGCGCATCGCCGCCATCACCGGCGAGGGCACCAGCGACTCGCCGGAGGGCCCCTTGGCCAGCAGCAGCGCGTAGTTCCAGCCGTAGCGCAGGTGGTCCTCGGTGGTGCCGGCGGTGCCCTGGACCACCCGCGTGCTGTCGCCGCAGACCGCCGCCGCCAGCAGTTCGCTGAGCATCGACTTCGCCGTGCCGGGCTCGCCGACGAGCATCAGCCCCCGCTCCCCGGCCAGCGTGACGACACACCGCTCGACCAGATCGCGGTCGCCGACGAACTTGCCGGGGACCTCCAGCTTCCGCACCCCGCCCGGGGCTTCGGCGGCGTCCTTCGGCAGCTCCAGCACCGCCCCGCCGCTGCCGCACACGAACGTCACCACGGCGCGCGGCGTCAGCCGCCAGCCGGGCGGCCGCGGTCCGGTGTCGTACGCGGCCAGGAACGCGAGTTCGGCGGCGTACACCGCCTCCGCCGGATCGACCTGCCGGACGGCGGCGGGCTTCTCAGCACTCATGAACACGTCCCCTGAAACACGTGCTGACGCACCGGCCGACGCATCCGCCTCCGACGAGCTCACCGCCCCGCTCCCCTCGACCTGCTTCTGCATCGGTCCCTTTCCGATCGACCCACTGAGCACCGCCCCGGCCCTCCCGCCCTTGCTGCCCCTCCCGCACTTCCTCAGCTCACCGCCTCCGGCCGGTCGACAGCTCCTCGAGCCGCGGCGGGTCCCCGTCCAGCACCCGCCGCCACGCGGCCTCGAACAGCTCCGGGACCGGCAGCCGCGGCACCGTGATCTGCAACGCGGCCCGCCCCTGCCCGTCGATCCCGAGCCACCGCGACTTCCACACCTCCACCGGCAGCAGCGGGGCGCCGAACGCGTGCCACCCGCCGGGCAGGAACATCGTCCGGCCGGCCCGGGGCCGCGTCCCGGTCACCACCAGCGGCGTCGCGCCGAGCTCGGTGCGCGCGGCCTTCATCCGCGCCGGCTTCCAACCGGTCCAGGCGGCGGTGTTGCGGTCGGTCGGATCCGGCAGCGCGAGCACCATCAAATACAGCGCGGCGGCGTCCGGCGACAGTTTCAGCTGCGCCGCCACCTCCTCGACCAGCCGCGGCACCGACCGGGTCGGGTCCTGCGCCGGATACGGCTCGGCCGCCTCCGGCACCACCAGGGCCGCATCGAGTTCCCCGCCGAGAACGGTGCGCAGCATCGGAACGGCGGAGTCGCCGGGCCGCAGCGTGAGCATGAGGTCGAGCGCCGGATCGTCGGCGCCGCTCAGCTCGCCCGGCGCCACCTCCGTCGCGAACCGGTCGCCGTAGGACGGCTGGGCACGGAACGGCCCGATCTTGACGCGCGACACGTCCGCGGCTCCGTGCTCGTCCACGGGACGGGCCCGGACCCCGAGCGCGTTCTCCAGCTGGGCCGTGCCCCCGACCAGGCCGGTGGGGATGCGCATC
>JABFXP010000023.1 GCA_013361685.1 Catenulispora sp. | reverse complement strand
GGCGCGCCGAGCCGCCGGCGCGGCGCCGAGAACGGCGTCGGCCCGGACGGCCAGCCGCTCGGGCCCGACGGCGGGAACGGCTCCGGTGCCAAGCGGAGCAAGAAGGGCCTGCTCATCGGCGGCGTCGTGGTCCTGGTGCTGGCCGGAGCAGCGGCCGGCACCTACGTCTACAGCCAGGGCCAGTACTACGTGAAGCCCTCCTCCGACGGCAAGCAGGTGCAGCTGTACCAGGGCACCACGCAGCTGTCCTTCCTGGCCTCACAGGTGAACCTGCCTGACGGGGCGCTGTACCTGAACTCGGTTCCGGCCGAGAAGCGCGGCGATCTGACCAAGACGGTGACCTTCAGCAGCAAGGAAGGCGCGCTCAAGTACCTGGAGCCGTACCGCAAGGCCGCGAAGTCCTGCTGGGACGTCCGGCACGGTGTGGCCCCCCAGACGCAGGCTCAGGCGCAGACCCAGGCCAAGGGCGCGCCGCAGCACCTGGACCCGTCCTCCCCCAGCACGCAGGAACCCAAGGGCGGCTCGCTGATCGGCGGCGACCCGAGCACCTCCCCGACCACCGGCGGCGCGTCCAACCAGCCGACGGACGGCGCCTCGACGCAGCTCCCCGGCGACACCGCCACCACGAACCCGAGCCCCCAGCCGTCGTCGTCCGTGCCGCCGCCGGGTGAGGGCGAATCGCAGATGCAGGCGTACTGCGCCGGAACAACGGACGGTCCTTAGTAGTGTCGATGTCAGCCGCCCCGCCCCGGCCGGAAGAACCCTCGATCCCGAAGCGCCGCAACACCGAGCTCGGGCTGAGCCTGTTCGCGGTCGGCATCACCATGTTCGCGTACGCCAACGTGGGCCTGGCCGACAACGGCAAGCTGCCGGCCGGCATGTGGGGCTACGGCGCGGGCCTGGCGGTCGTCGCGCTGGTGGCGAACCTGCTGATCCGGTACGCCGCGCCGTACGCCGACCCGCTGTTCCTGCCGCTGGCCATCTTCCTCAACGGCATCGGGCTGGTGCTGATCTACCGCCTCGACGTCTACGACAAGGAACACTACGCGGCGCTGCACGCGGTCAACCCGGTCAAGTACCACATCCCGCCGCACGGCTCGACGACGAACCAGCTGATGTTCACCGCGCTGAGCATCATGGTCTTCGCCGGCTTCCTGCTGTTCATCAAGGACCACAAGGTCCTGCAGCGCTACGCCTACATCTCGATGATCGGCGGGCTGTTCCTGGTGGCCGTGCCGGCGATGCTGCCGGCCTCGATCTCCGGCGCGAACGGTGCCAAGAGCTGGGTCCGCTTCCCCGGCGGCGTCTCGATACAGCCCGCCGAGTTCGGCAAGCTGCTGCTGGTCTCCTTCTTCGCCGCCTTCCTGATGGCCAAGCGGGACGCGCTGCGCGTGGCCTCGCGCAAGGTGCTGGGCCTGAACATCCCGCGCGGCCGGGACCTGGGACCGATCGCGGTCTGCTGGGTGCTGGCGATGCTCATCCTGATCTTCGAGACCGACCTGGGCGTCTCGCTGATGTTCTTCGGCGCGTTCGTCGTGCTGCTGTACATCGCCACCGAGCGGACCAGCTGGCTGGCGATCGGCGTCACCGCGTTCCTCGCCGGCGCCTTCGTCATCGGCACCACGGTGCCGCACGTGGTGGCCCGGGTGAACAACTGGCTGCACCCGTTCGACGCCGAACTGCCCGGCAGCAAGGCCTCTCCGCAGATCGCGCAGTCCATGTACGGCTTCGCCACCGGCGGCATCTGGGGCAAGGGCCTGGACCAGGGCCGGCCCTGGCTGGTCGGGTTCGCCAAGAACGCGGACTTCATCCTGGTCACGGTCGGCGAGGAGCTCGGCATGGTCGGGCTGTTCGCGCTGATGCTGGTCTACATGCTGATCGTGATGCGCGGCTTCAAGACCGCGCTGCTGATCCGCGACAACTACGGCAAGCTGCTCGCCGCGGGTCTGGCGACGACGTTCGCGCTCCAGGTGTTCATCACCTCCGGCGGCGTGATGCGGGTGATCCCGCTGACCGGCCTGCCGATGCCGTTCCTGGCCGCCGGCGGTTCGGCGCTGGTCGCGAACTGGCTGGTGATCGCGCTGCTGATCCGGCTGTCGGACGCCGCGCGGCGCCCGCTGCCGCCGGCCATCCCGCTGACCGAGGAGGAGCTGCGCTCGATGCGGCTGGTGGCCGCCTCGCGGATGCCCTCCAACGCCGGCTCCGGCGGCGGACGGCGCGGGATCCCGGCCACTCCGGCCGGCTCCGGTCCCGGAGCTCCCGGCGCTCCCAGCGGCCCCGGAGCTCCCGGCGCCCTGGGCGCCTCCGGCGCCAGCGGCCTGGGCCAGGGCATCCTGGCGCGCGCGGGCTTGGACCCGAACAAGCCGAACGGCCAGCCGAACCGCGGACCGGTCCCGCCCGGCGCGTCCGACCCCACGCAGGCGATGCCGACCCG
>JABFXP010000050.1 GCA_013361685.1 Catenulispora sp. | reverse complement strand
CCCGCAAGTCCGCCCACAAACCCTCCGGAACCTGCTTACGATACAAGTCGACATTGCGTGCCACCTGCTCCGGAGTCCGCATGCCAAGGCTCACGTTGACGACAGCAGGGTGAGTGAACGGGAACGCAATGGCCGCAGCGGGCAGCGTCGTCCCATGCTCTTCGCAGACGTCTGCGATCTCCTGAGCACGAGCAACGAGATGCGCCGGAGCATCCTGATAGTCGTACTTCATCCCGGCAGCCGGCCGATCCCGTGCCAGCAGACCGGAGTTGAACACACCAACGGCAACGACACTCTTCCCATGCTCGAGCGCCGCAGGCAGCACATCGTCAAGCGCCCGCTGATCGAGCAGCGTGTAGCGTCCAGCCAACATCACCACATCCGCCGCAGTCTCGCGCAGGAAACGGGCAAGCATCGCCGACTGGTTCATCCCGGCACCGATCGCCCCGACAACGCCCTCATCACGCAACGCGGCCAGCGTCGGCATAGCCTCCTCAGCGGCCTGCTTCCAGTGCTCGTCAGGATCGTGGACGAAGACAATGTCGAGACGGTCCGTTCCGAGCCGCTCCAAACTCCCCTCAATCGAGCGCAGAACGCCGTCCCTACTGAAGTCCCACTGCCTACGCAGAGTGTCGGGAACAGCGAACCCGTCGGAGTCCTGGCCAGTCGGCGCCTCGTTGGGGACCAGAAGCCGACCCACCTTCGAGGACAACGTGTACTGATCCCGAGGCCGGCCCCGCAACGCCGCCCCCAGTCGGCGTTCTGCCAGGCCGAGCCCGTAGTGCGGCGCAGTGTCGAAGTACCGAACACCGGCATCCCAGGCCGCGACGACCGCCGCCTGCGCCTCCTCATCCGCCACCGGACGGTAGAGGTTCCCGATGACCGAGCTCCCGAACCCGAGGTCGGTCAGCGCCAGCCCAGTGTTCGCAATCGTGCGGCGGTTCATGATTCTCCCCCTCGCCCCGCCGCACCAAGCTTCGCCGCCTGCGCCGCCAGCCGGCGGATCTCGGAGTAGTCCCCACGCCGCAGACAGTCCGCCGGCGCGATCCAACTTCCACCGACCGCGGACACGGAAGGATGGGCCAGGTAGGCAGCCGCCTGGTCAGCGCCAATACCGCCGGTCGGCATGAACCGCATCCGCGGAAACGGCGCCGCCAGCGCTTCCAGCGTGGCCAACCCACCCAACCGCTCGGCAGGGAACAGCTTCACCAACCCGATGCCAGCCCGCTGAGCACACATCAGCTCGGTGGCGGTGGCCGCGCCCGGGATGAGCGGGACGCCCAACTCCCAGCACGCCGCGACCAGATCCTCGTCGAACCCGGGCGAGACGAGGAACGCGGCCCCGGCGCCGACGGCCCGCCGCGCCTGCTCGGCGGTCAGCACGGTCCCGGCGCCGACGGTCAGCTCCCGGTGCGCCGCCATCGTCTTGAGCACGTTCTCAGCCTCGCCGGTGCGCAACGTGACCTCGACGCAGCGCAGTCCGCCCTCGGCGAGCGCCTCAGCCAGCGGATCGGCCATCGCGACCGACGGAACGGTGAGCACCGGCACGATCCGCGCATAGGAGGAAGGCCCGGCCTGAGCAGTGGGCATTCGGTCAGCAACCATGATGTGATCCGCGCTCATCTGATGAGTGCTCATCGGCCCAGCCAGCCGCCGTCGACCGGCAGGATGGCGCCGTGCACGTAGGCGGCGGCATCCGAGGCGAGGAAGACGGTGGCGCCGGCGAGGTCGTCGGCCGATCCCCAGCGCCCGGCCGGGATGCGGGCCAGGATCGCCGTGCTGCGGTCGGCATCCTCGCGCAGCGCCTGGGTGTTGTCGGTGGCGATGTAGCCGGGGGCGATGGCGTTGACGTTGACACCGTGCGGCGCCCACTCGTTCGCCAGCGCCTTGGTCAAACCGGCGATCCCGTGCTTGGCGGCCGTGTATCCGGGCACTGTGATGCCGCCCTGGAAGCTGAGCAGCGACGCGGTGAAGACGATCTTCCCAGAACCCCGCCGGACCATCCGCTCCCCCACCGCGCGGGCGAGCGTGAACTGCGCCGAGAGGTTGACCTGGAGCACCAGATCCCAGTCGGCGTCAGAATGCTGCGCGGCAGGGGCGCGCCGAATCGTCCCGGCATTGTTGACCAGAATGTCGACCGGCCGCTCCCTCCCGGCCAGCTCCGCCCCGAGCGCCGCGACGGCGGCCGGGTCGGCGAAGTCCGTCCGGATCGCCTCGAACGCGCGCCCGGCACCGGTCACGTCCTTCTCGACGTCACTGCCGGAGGACTCCAGGTTCGCACTCACGCCGATGACATCAGCCCCGGCCTCCGCCAGCGCGCGGGCCATAGCGCGGCCGATGCCGCGGCGAGCGCCGGTCACCACGGCCAGCCGCCCGGTCAGGTCGAACGGGTTCATGCCACGCCCTCCGATGCGGAGTCGGTGCAGTCCAGAAGCACCTTCATCACGTCCCCGCCGGCTTCCAGAGTCTCGAACGCGCTCGGCGCCTCGGCCAACGGCACCACCTTGCTGATCAGCTGCGCAGCGGGAATCGTGCCGTCTGCGACGAGGCGCACGGCGGTCTCGAAGTCCCCCCGGTCGTACAGCCGCGCGCCGATGAGCGTCAGCTCGCGCCAGAAGAAGCGGTGCAGGTTCACCGGCCGGGGACGAGGGTGGATGGCCACCAGGCACAGCCGCCCCCGCACCCCGAGCACATCCACCGCCGTCTGCACGCCGGCCTCGGCGCCGGAGACCTCGAAGGCGACATCCGCGCCCGCACCGTCGGTCCAGTCCGCGACCAGCCCCGGGACGTCGGCGACGGCGTCCCAGGTGCCCAGCCCCAGCCGGTCGGCGAGCCGCCGGCGGTGCGCACTCGGCTCCACCACCCGCACCTCGGCGCCGGCCGCCTGGGCGACCAGCGCGATCAGGACGCCGACCGGTCCGCCGCCGACCACCACAACCCGTTCCCCATCGCGCATGCCAGCGCGGCCGACGTCGTGCACGGCCACCGCCGTGGGCTCGACCAGGGCCGCATGGTCCAGCGGCAGGGCGCGGGGCAGCGGGATCAGGGTCGCGGCCGGCACGGTCCAGCGCTGTTGCATCGCCCCCGGGCTGTCGATGCCGATGAAGTCCAGGTTCTGGCACACGTGGCGGTGGCCCCGCAGGCAGGCCGGGCAGGTGTCGTCCCAGCGCAGCGGCATCACCGTGACCGGGTCGCCGGGCGCGAAGCCCTCGACGCCGGGGCCCAGGCGCACCACGGTGCCGGACATCTCGTGCCCGATCACGGCCGGCGCCTTGACCCGGGCGTCCATGTCGCCGTGGAAGATGTGCAGGTCCGTGCCGCAGATCCCGACGTAGGCCGGGGCCAGCTCCACCAGGCCGGGGCCGGGCGGCGCCGTGTCGGCCGGTCCGGTCGTCAGGGTGCGAGCGGCGGTGTAGCGCACCGCCAGCGTGGTCGTCATCGTGTCAGGACCCTTCTGTGAGGTGGTGTCTGCCCGGGGGCCGGACGGTGCCCGGTCACGGCCCCCGGACAGAGCTCTGGGTGGGCCGGCGGTCAGGCCCGGATCAGGCGCGCCGCCGGCATCAGCCGAGGTTCCACTGCTGGTTGCCGCCACCGCCGCAGGCCCACAGCTGCACCTTGGTGCCGTTGGCGGTGCCGCCGCCGCTGACGTCCAGGCACAGCCCGGACTGCACGCCGGTGATGGTGCCGTCGGGGTTCACGGTCCACTGCTGGTTGGTCTGGCCGTTGCAGGTGTAGAGGACCACCGGCGTGCCGTTGGTGACGCCCTGCCCGTAGGCGTCCAGGCACAGCTGGCTGCTGCCGCTGAACAGGGAGATCTGGCCGTTCGCGGTGCGGGTGAAGCTCTGGTTGGTGCCGCCGGTGCAGTCCCAGATCTGCTGCTGGGTTCCCAGCGTGGTGCTCCAGTTGTTGTCGTCGAGGCACTTGCCGGCGCCGACGGCGTGGAACGCGGCGGTGCCGACGCCTCCGTTGGTGCTCACGCCGGCCTGGGCGATGACGTTCAGCGCTCCGGCGGGCCAGCTCGTACCGCTGACCTGGACGTTGTTGCTCAGAACGTTGTTGTGCGGGGAACCGGTGGCGACGTTGACGGCGCCGGCGTTGTACCAGTTGCCGGAGAACGTGTTGTCGTTCGTGTTGTTGGTGGAGCTGGCGTTGGTGAACGCCCACAGCCCCTGGTCCTGCAGCACGTTGTTCGCCAGCGTCAGGTAGCGGGAGCCTTCGTCCATGTACAGGCCGATGCTGTTCTTGTCGTCGTAGACGTAGTTGTCGTCGATGACGCCGCCGGGGTTGGCGGACAGGTTGTAGATGCTGCCGCCGTCGTGGAACACCTTCTTGGTGCCGTGCACCTTGTTGTAGGTGACGATGGTGTTCTTCAGCGTCGTCGGCGTGGTGTAGACCTGCTGGTAGTTGTACGTGCCGCGGTTGACGTAGTCCTGGCTGCCGCCGGGGTCGTTGATGCCCCAGCCCCAGCCGACGTCGATGCCGTCGTAGGCGAGGTTCGAGACCTCGTTGTGGGTGATGACGGCGTGGGTGACGTAGGTGGACAGGATCCCGGGCATCTCCTTGTAGTCCTCGGCGACGCCGGACACGGTGTTGTTGCTGACCGTGATGTTCTGGTCGGTCATCGCGGCGTTGGACGGGTGGTGCGCGTCCGGGCGGACGCCGCCGACCACGACGCCGGATCCGGCGTCGTCGGTGAAGGTGTTGTGGTCGACGGTGATGTTCGAGGCGGCCAGCCCGACCCCGGAGGCGACGGCGTCGGCGTCCTGCCCTATCCCGAGCCCGACTTGGCCGAGGTGGGTGAAGGTGTCGCCGCTGAAGGTGACGGTGTTCGCGGCGGAGACCTGCACGGCGGCCGGGACCTGGCCGAGGTCGTTGCGCGTGGCCTCGAATCCCTGGCAACCGCCCTGGCACGAGCTCAGGAAGTCCGAGGGCTGCTGGGTGTAGGCGTGGGTCAGGAAGGTGCCGGCCTGCTGGTCGGCGTAGCCGATCGAGGTGCCGGGGCTGAGCCAGGTGGTGTGCTGGAAGCTGATGCCCTGGAAGGCGAGGTTGTGCGCGGGGCTGGTGGAGCTGCCGCCGATCTGGAACAGGGAGGTCAGCTGCGGGAGCTCGACGTCATGAGAGGCGGGGTTCCAGCCGGAAGGCGCCTTGTAGTAGAGCTGCCCGGCCGAGGGGTCGAGGTACCACTGCCCCGCGGTGTTCAGGAACGAGTACGAGTTCTCCAGCAGCAGGGTGCCGCCGGCGAAGGGGCTCTTGACGGTGTCGTAACCCCAGTTGTTGTTGTTCCAGGCCGGCTGCTGCATGGTGATCGTCGTGCCGCTGATGCTCTGCACCGGCGAGAAGTGGTCGGTGAACGAGTTCTGACTCTCCACCTCGATGCGGTTCTGCGCGGGGAGCGTGGCCAGGTAGTTCAGCGCCGAGTTCTGGATGGTCAGGCCCGTGGTGGTGACCGCGACGTCGCTGCGGGCGATGGTCACCGAGGCGCGCGGGGCGGCCGCGCCGTCGACGTAGAGCTGGCGCGAGTCGGTGCCGGTGCCGACCGGCGCGGACCAGATGTTCGCCGCCGAGTCGTGCAGGGTCCAGCCGGTGACCTGCTTCCCGCCGGAGATCACCGGGGTCTGGCCGGCCGCGGCCTGCCAGCGGACGGTGTGGCCGTTGGTTCCGGAGTCGGCGGCGGTGAAGGCCAGCGGCGCGGACAGCCGGTAGGTGCCGCCGGCGAGCTGGACGACGATGTCGCCGCTCATGGTTCCGGCGACGGCCTCCACGGAGGTCCGGGCCTGGGTCAGCGAGCACGGGGCGGTGGCCGTGCAGGAGGTTCCGCTGCCGGTCGGGGAGACGTAGAGCGTGGTCGCGACGGCCGCCTTCGCGGCGGTCGGCGCGACGACGGCGGCACCGGCCGCCACGATGGCGAAGGCCGTGGTGAGCGCTGCTCTGGTCCGTCTGCGACGGCCAGGGTGGTTCAAAGGATCAGACATCCTGGACTTCCTCCTTTGATGAACCGCTGGGATGAACCGCTGGAATGGACCGCTGTTCCGAGCCGGAAGGAGTCAGGCCTCCTCCTCGCTGAGATGCCAGATCTCCGGAAGGTCCAGCCAGCGGCTGCCGTCCGCGGAGTCCGGCCACGGCACCTGGCAGGGGTCTGTGAAGGTCCACCATCGCTGCGACTCGGGGTCGGCCTTGATGGTTTCGAGGTCGGCGGCGAAGTCCTCGCCGTGGTACTCGTAGTACGCGAACAGCATGTCGCCGTGGAGGAAGATGCTGTAGTTGCTGATGTGCGCCGCTCGCAGCGCGGCTTCGACGGCCGGCCACACTTCGCTGTGCAGGGTGAGGTATTCCTCGCGCTTTTCCGGCAGCAGCCGGGCGACCTGGGCTATGCGCTGCATGTCGCGTCCTTTCCCATGAGCTGGCCTAAGAGCTGGTCTGAGAGCTGGTCTAAGAGCGGGTCTATGAGCTGGCGCGGACTCGGTATACGCGCTCCGCGTTGGCGTGCAGCACCGCGGCGGCGGCCGCCGCCGGATATCCGGCGAGCGCCTCGCGGACCACGGCGAGCCAGTCCTCGTAGGAGGTGGCCAGGGTCATCACCGGCCAGTCCCCGCCGTACAGGCAGCGCTCGGCGCCGAACACGTCCAGCGCCTCGCGCAGCACGGAGACCATCAGGGCCCGTGTCGCCTCGCCGGACAGCTCGGTGGCCAGACCGGAGAGCTTGCAGACGACGTTGTCCTGGTCGGCCAGCCGCCGCAGCTCCCGCCGCCAGGGGTGGTCCTCGGCCGCGGACGTCGGCTTGCCCAGGTGGTCCAGCACGATCGTGGTCCCGGGACAGGCCGCGGCGAGCTCGACCAGCTCGGGGAGCTGGCGTTCGCGCACGCAGGCGTCGAACGGCAGTCCGGCCTCCCCGAGCAGCCGCACCCCGGCGCGCAGGCCGGAGTCGGCCAGGAATCCCGGCGCCTCGTCCTGGAGGTTGCGGCGCACTCCGACGACGAACGGATCCTGCGCGTAACCGTCGATCGCCGGCTGAGCCGCCTGCGGGTCTTCGAGCTGGATATGCGCGACCGCGCCGACGATCCACGGGTGGTGCTCCGCTTGCTCGCGGACCCACTCGATTTCGACGGCGGCGTCCTTCTCGACGCGTCCGGCCTCGACGAAGACGGCGGAGCTGTGCGGGGGGCGGACAGCGGCGAAGTCGTCCGGCAGGAAGGGGCGGTTCAGCGGCGGGGCTCCGCTGAGCCAGGGATAGCTGATGTCGCCGCGCGGATCCCAGAAGTGGACGTGGGAGTCCAGCACCTCGGTTGTTTCGGTCGTTTCGGTCGTCTCGGTCATTCCGACGCTCCCGCCTGCTCCGCTTCGGCGTCGAACGGCGTGCGGTACGACGGCTGACTCGTGCGCAGCTCCAAGTTCAGCGTCATCCGCACCCGCGTGGAGCGGGGCAGCTCGACGGTGAGCCAGGGGCCGTCGACCGACACCGAGTCCGCCGTCTCCTGAGGCTGCCGGTGTCCGTAGTCGTACATGCCGCCGACCCAGGAGGTGTCCTCGCAGGCCGAGTACGTGACGCTGCGGATCGTGTCCTCGCTGAAGGCCCCCGCCTGCACGATCACGGTCCGCGCGTGTTCGGGGTCGAGGTTGACCAGCTCCACGACGGTCGCCTGCGGGTCGATGCTGGACACCAGGGCCGCGACCGAGGGCGGCAGTCCGGGGCGCCGCGCCCGGGCGTCGTAGTAGCGGACCCGTGCCTGCTGGAGGCCGCCGTTGTAGATGACCTGCGGACCGCCCCACGTCAGCTGCACCAGGGCCTCGGTGACCACGGGGTTGGACTGCTGCCAGACGTGGATGTCTGCCTCGGGCACATCGAGGTCCCGGTAGCGCTCCATGCGCGTGAGGCGATGACGCACCTGGGCCTGCGCGGCGGCGAGGATCCGCTCGGGGTAGCCGGGGTCGTCGCCGGACAGGAACGCGAACCAGGGTTCTTCGTGCCCGGCCTCCTCCTTGCTGCGGAACGAGCGCACGGTCCGCCAGTCGTAGCCGCTGGCGTCCCGCAGCCGCTGGATCCGCTCGCGGTCGGCCGCCGAGTAGGTGTGATGCCACAAGGCGGTGGGGACGCCCATCAGGATCGGGTTGTAGTCGAACCAGCCGCGGTCGTCGTAGCGGAACGGCACGTGCAGGGTCGGCGTGTGGACGTCCTCGGCGAGCTGCACGGACCACTTGGACTGCAGGCTGGAGTCGGCCTCGGTGTAGACCATCGTCTTGCCTTGGGCGATCATCTCGTCCAGCGCCGGGCGCACCATGTCGAGGAACGAATCGTCGCCGGTGGCGTGGACGGCCGCCAGCGCGGCGACGACGGCGGCGTGCCCGACGCTGTACCAGCCGTGCGGCCAGCTCCAGCCGTAGTGGCCGCCGTACCAGCGGCCGTCCAGCAGCCCGCCGACGGTGCCGTCCGGGGCGACGTTGTCCGGGATCATCCCGCCGTTGGCCGCGGCGCGCTCGCGCCACGCGCCGACGTACTGGGCGATCCAGTCCCGGTATCGGGCGTCGCCGGTGAGGATCAGAGCATTGAGAGCCACGCCTGCGGCGGACAGGTTGACCGCGGTGTCGCCGACCCCGATGCGCCGGCGCATCTCGGTGCTGAGCCTCGGGTCCTCGGCGCGCGGCGGTTCGGGGGCGTCGGCCGGGAGGAGCCATTCCAGCGGGAATCCGTACATCGACGCTTCTTGCGGCAGCCAGGGGTAGTTCTCGCCGTCGAACAGGCCGTCACGATCGGGGTCGCTGCCGTTGTGCGGCCGGCGGATGATGCGGTGCTCGGCGTCGTAGTTGCCGTACGCGGGGTCGACGTAGAGCTCTGCGAAGCGGATGGCGCGCTCGGTCCAGCGTTCGGGCGCGGCCATGCACAGGAAGTAGAACAGCAGCAGGCTCTCACCCTGGTGGAACCAGTCGTATCCGCGTTCGTACTCGTCTTTGAGCATGCCCAGGTCCGTCAGCTGGCGGGTGACGCCCTCCCAGTGCCGTTCGGAGGCGGCCAGCAGGTCGTCGGCGCCGCCGAGCAGATACAGCTGCGGCCAGTTGAAGAAGACCTCGTAGAAGTCGTCCACTCCGTCGCGGGTGGAGAGCGTCCCGTTGTATTTGAGCTCGCCGCCGGGCCCGGTGAAGTCCTCGGCGAAGCGCCGCCACGACCGGTCCAGCAGGTCGAACAGCTCACGCTGCGCCAGCGCCCAGCCGGGCGGTTCGAGCAGCGGCACCGAGGCCGTGATGACGGGATGCATGCGGGTTCTCTCCGTTTCAGTCAAGGCTTCGCCCACACCCGGCGGGACGCCGGTTGCCGGGAGGGAGGGCGTTGTGGTGCGGCGGTGCGGTGACACGTGATGCGGGCAGTGCGGGC
>JABFXP010000061.1 GCA_013361685.1 Catenulispora sp. | reverse complement strand
GCCGGTCGGGCCGCCGGTGCCGCCGCCGCTGCCGCCCCCGCACGCCGCGGCGGCGCCGACGACGGACAGGACGCCCGCCGTCGCGACGAACCTCCGGGTGCGGCTGACCGCCATCAAGCCCTCCTTCGACGGATCCGTCTCGGCGTGGGGTCCGAGCCGGTCGCGGATGTGAGCGCAGCCCACAGCGACGAAGGCGTGGTGAAGGCAGTGGCGCCGGAGGGTGGCTCACGTCCACTGCTGAATACAGTGGCCCACCATAGTGGGAAAAGCGATCACAGATCGACAACGAATTCGATGTCGGAAAGTGTACATCCGTGGTATGGACAGCGCGGATCGCGATTGTTCTCTGATCCGTGACGTGGAACACATCAAGCAGACATCCCAGGTCAGCGGTCCATGATCGCAGGTCGACGGACCAGCGATCACAATCGCTTTATATCGAGAGGTTAACATCGAGAAAATCAAGATCGAACAAATGACGAACCCCCCGCCGCCTTGTCGGTGAATGGCAAGGGTCCGACAAGGGATGAGGGGTTCCGGCAAGGGGTGCGTTACCGGGCGGGAGTAGAGGGGGAATCCCTAGGACTTCTGGGCCGGGGTTCCAGACTGCGGACCTGTTCCAGCTCCCCGCCTACGCACCGGAGCATCACCGCTGTGAATTCAGAACGGCCGACGGATCCCGTGCCGTTCAAGGGCATCGGTGTAACGCAGCAGCAGTGCGTCCAAGTCGCCCAGCAGGAATTCGGCTGCCTCCCACGCGCCGCCGACCGGTGGCGACGACACCACCCTGTGAAGCTCAGCAGGAGCCCTAAAGCATGCGAGCGGCTTCGACGGCCCAGTACGTCAGCACCGAGGTGGCTCCGGCACGGCGCACGGAGGTCAGCGTCTCCAGGATCGTCCGCTCCCGGTCGATCCAGCCCGCGGCGGCCGCCGCCTCGACCATCGAGTACTCGCCGGACACCTGGTAGGCGGCCACCGGCACGTCCACCGCGTCGGCGACCTGCCGCACCACGTCCAGGTAGGACATGGCGGGCTTGACCATCACCATGTCCGCGCCCTCCTCCACGTCCAGCCGCACTTCGCGCAGCGACTCCAGGGCGTTGGCGGGATCCTGCTGGTAGCTGCGCCGGTCGCCGCGCAGGCTGGACTCGACCGCGTCCCGGAAGGGTCCGAAGAACGCGCTGGCGTACTTGGCGGAGTAGGCCAGGATCGCCGTGTCCTGGTATCCGGCGGCGTCCAGCGCCTGCCGCACGAAGCCGACCTGTCCGTCCATCATCCCGCTCGGGCCGAGCATGTGCGCTCCGGCCTCGGCCTGGCGCACCGCCATCTCGGCGTAGCGCTCCAGGGTCGCGTCGTTGTCGACGGTCCCGTCGGCCCGCAGCACACCGCAGTGGCCGTGGTCGGTGAACTCGTCGAGACAGAGGTCGGACATCACCACGATCTCGTCGCCGACCTCGTCGCGCACCTCCCGCAGCACGCGCTGCAGGATGCCGTGCGGGTCGGTGCCCGCGGTGCCGGCGGCGTCCTTCTCCGCCGGGACCGCGAACAGCATCACGCCGCCGAGCCCCTCGGCGACCGCCTCGGCCGCGGCCTTGCGCACCGAGGCCAGCGTGTGCTGGAACACCCCGGGCATCGACGCGATCGGCGTCGGCTCCTGGACCGTCTCCTTCACGAACAACGGCAGGATGAAGTCGGCCGGGTGCAGCCGGGTCTCGGCGGTGAGACGGCGCATGGCGGCGGTGGTGCGGAGGCGGCGGGGACGAGACTGCGGGAACGTCATACTTTGAGGGTACTCGCGCTCCTCGGGCGCCGGCGGCCGGACCGGTCAGTCCACGGCGTCGTCGAACTCGTCCTGGAGTTCCTCGTCGTCGACCACGTGCATCGCGGCCTCCTCGGCGGAGGCGGCGCCGCCGTCGATCCCGGCGTCGTACGCGGCCAGATCGCCGTTGCCGCCGGAGTGCGCGCCCTCGTCCGGCGCCATCAGCCGGCCCGCGCGCCGGCCGCCGACCTGGTCCCCCAGCAGTTCCCCGTCGTTGCCGGCGTGGTCGCCGAGGCCGTCCCAGTCCTCCGGCGGCGGGGCGAAGTCCGGCTCCTCCTCGGCCAGGCGCTCGTCCAGGGTCTCCGGGTCGCGCAGGGCGAGCGGCCGGTCCGGCGGCGAGTAGCCGGTTTCCAGCTCGTCCGGACCCGGGACCAGGGTGTCGGAGCCGTCCAGCTGCTCGATCATGTCCTGGGCGTCGGTGTCCGGCTGCGGGAGGTACACGTCGTCCGCGAAGCCACTGCTCATGCGAATACCCGACCACTTCCCACCGACGGCCGCAACTCATCGGCGGGTCCGGCCTTCGGACCTCGCCACTCCCGGCGGTGAACCACCGGGCCCGGAGGGTTCTTCAGCGTGCCGAGGACCGGCGGCGGCCGCCGGGACGCCGCTCGGAGGGCCGGTACACCGGCTCCCCGGCCGCGAGCGCCGAGACCCGGCGGGTCTGGCCGAAGTCGGCCAGCGCGTCGGCGAGCGCCACGACCGAGGCCGAGGGCGCCATGACGTCGACCCGCAGTCCGTGTTCCTCGGCGGTCTTCGCGGTCTGCGGCCCGATGCACGCGATCACGGTGGCGGCGTGCGGCTTGCCCGCGATGCCGACCAGGTTCCGGACCGTGGAGGAGGAGGTGAACAGCACCGCGTCGAAGCCGCCGCCCTTGATCGCCTCGCGGACCTCGGCCGGCGGCGGCGCGGCGCGCACGGTGCGGTAGGCGGTGACGTCGTCGACCTCCCAGCCGAGCTCGATCAGCCCGGCGATCAGGGTGTCGGTGGCGATGTCGGCGCGCGGCAGGAAGACCCGCTCGATCGGGTCGAAGACCGGGTCGTAGGCCGGGAAGTCCTCCAGCAGCCCGGCCGCCGACTGCTCGCCGGAGGGCACCAGGTCCGGCTGCACGCCGAAGGCCACCAGCGCGGCCGCGGTGGCCTCGCCGACCGCCGCGACCTTGATCCCGGCGAAGGCCCGGGCGTCCAGCCCGTACTCCTCGAACTTCTCGCGGATCGCCTTCACAGCGTTCTGCGACGTGAAGGCCACCCACTCGTAGCGCCCGGTGACCAGGCCCTTGACCGCGCGCTCCATCTGCTGCGGGGTGCGCGGCGGCTCCACGGCGATGGTCGGCACCTCGTGCGAGACCGCGCCGTAGCCGCGCAGCCGGCCGGACAGGCCCTCGGCCTGCTCCTTGGTGCGCGGCACCAGCACCTTCCAGCCGAACAGCGGCTTGGTCTCGTACCAGGACAGCGCGGCCCGGTCGGCGACGGCGGCGCCGACCACGACCACCACCTCGCCGCCGGCCGCGATCAGCGCGCCGGCCTCGACGGCCACCCGGGCCAGGGTGGAGACCACGGTGCGCTGGGTGGTCAGCGAGCCGTCGGCGGTGACCGACACCGGGGTGGTGGCCTTGGCCAGGCCGGTGGCCTGCAGCGCGGCCGCGGCCGCCTCCAGCAGGTGCGCCGGGCCCACCATGACCAGCGTCTCGTGGGTGCCCAGCGGGCCGGCGCCGGGCTTGCCGGCGGAGTCCGCGACGTCGGCCAGCGAGCGCAGCCGCACGCCGCCGGAGCCGGAGGAGCGGCCCAGCGGGATCCCGGCGTACAGCGGCACCGCGGTGGACACCGCGACGCCGGGCACGATCTCGTAGACCACGCCGGCCTTGGCGCACAGCGCGGCCTCGGCCGCGACCACGCCGGACAGGCCGGGGTCGCCGGAGGTCAGGCGGACCACCCGGTGGCCCTCGGCGACCTCGCCGAGCAGGTTCTTCATCCGCGAGGCGGGGGTCAGCGAGACCGCGGCGTCGCCGAGTTCGCCCAGCTCCCCGCGCTCGCTCTCCACCACCGGCACGATCCGCGCCCCGGGGTTGATGTGCGTGCGGAGCCGCTCCACCAGTCCCGCTTCGGCGGCCACCACGTCCGCCGCCCGCAGCAGCGCGACCGCGCGCAGGGTCAGCAGTTCCGGGTCACCGGGGCCCGCGCCGACGAAGGCCAGCAGCGCCGTCGTCCCACAGGAATCGAGTGCAGAGGCCGAGCCTCGCTGCGTCGTCACCATGCCTGCCTCACCCCCACCGTCCGTCGTCCCGGCGCCCTTGGCGCCGTCCAGCACTTCCAACAACTCGCTCACCGGCCGGGTCACTGGGCACTCTCCATCAGCTCGGCGGCGCCCTGGGCGAGCAGTTCCTCGGCCAGCCGGCGGCCCAGACCCGCGGCGTCCGCGACCGGACCGGTGGCGGACAGCCGCAGGCCGCGGGACCCGCTGACGGTAGCAACCACGCCCGTCAATGCCAAAACGTTGTCATCGGCGGCGACCGCGTGGCCGCCGACCGGGGCCGAGCAGCCGGCCTCCAGCACCGCCAGCATGCTGCGCTCGGCGGTGACCGCCGCGCGGGTCGGCGGGTGGTCCAGGGCGGCCAGCACCGGCACCAGCGCGGGGTCGCGGCACTCCACGGCCAGCGCGCCCTGCCCGGGCGAGGGCAGCATCACGTCGGGGCCGAAGACCTCGGTGGCCTCGTCCTGCCGGCCCAGCCGCTGCAGGCCCGCCAGCGCCACCACCACCGCGTCCAGCCGGCCGCCGCGCACGAAGTTCACGCGGGTGTCCACGTTGCCGCGGATCGGCACCACTTCCAGGTCCGGCCGCAGCATCCGCACCAGCGCCATCCGGCGCGCGGCTCCCGTGCCGACCTTCGCCCCGGCCGGCAGGTCGGCGAGCTTGAGCCCGTCCCGGGCCACCAGCGCGTCGTTCACCGCCGCGCGCTCGGTCACCGCGGCCAGGTGCAGCACCTCGTTCCCGGCGCCGTCCACCGGCGGGGCCGTGGGCAGGTCCTTCAGCGAGTGCACCGCGAAGTCGATGTCGCCGGCGAGCAGGGCGTCGCGCAGGGCGTTGACGAACACCCCGGTCCCGCCGATCCGCGACAGCGCCTCGCTGGAGGTGTCGCCGTAGGTGGTGATGTGCACCAGCTCCACCGCCCGGCCGGTCGCCGCGGTCAGGGCCGCGGCCACCATCCCGGACTGGGCCAGGGCCAGGGCGCTGGCCCGGGTCCCGAGCCGGAGCGCCGGGACGGCGCCGTCCTGGGCGCCGGCGTCGACACCGGAGGCGGGCGATCCGCCTGGGACCGGACTCCCGGTCATGCTGACACCTCATTCGTCGTGCCCGCGGTGTTCGCCGCGCTGACGGCCTCCACGGAGGCCGGATCGAGGCCGAAGAGCTCACGCAGCGCCTCGGCGTAGGAGGATCCGCCGGGGGCGCCGGCGAGTTGCTTCACGCGCACCGTCGGCACGTGCAGGAGCTTGTCGACGACGCGGCGCACGGTCTGCTCGACCTCGGCGCGGTCCTTGTCGGTCAGCTGGGGGGTCTTGCCGCGCAGCCGCTCCAGTTCGGCGCGGACCACCTCGGCGGCCATCACCCGCAGCGCCGCCACGGTCGGCGCCACCGACTCGGCCCGCTGCGCGGCGGCGTAGGCCTCGACCTCGGCCAGCACCAGGTCCCGGACCGCGGCTATCTCCTGCGCCGCCCCGGCCGCCTGCGCGCTGCCGTCCTGGGCGACCCGCTCCAGGTCGATCACGTGCACCCCGGGCAGCGCGCGCACCGCCGGGTCGACGTCGCGCGGCAGGGCCAGGTCCACCAGCGCCACCGGGTGGCTGTGCGCGCTGCGGGTCAGCATCTCGGCGCTGATCACGTAGCCGGGCGCGCCGGTGCAGGCGATCACGAGGTCGGCCTCCCCCAGGGCCGGCACGATCTCGTCCATGGGCACCGACACCCCGCCGTACTGCGCCGCCAGATGCTCGCCTCGGTCCTGCGTCCTGTTCGCCACGACCATGTGACGAACGCCGGCCCGATTCAGTGACGCGGCGGCCAGCGCGGCCATCGAACCGGCCCCGATGATCAGGGCCCGCAGCCCGGTCGGGCCGTCCACGCCCAGGCTCCGGTAGGCGGCGTCCAGGGCCACCGACACCACCGACTGCCCGGCCCGGTCCAGGCCGGTCTCGCTGTGCGCCCGCTTGCCGACCCGCAGCGCCTGCTGCACCAGGTCGTTCAGCGAGCGCCCGGCGGTGCCCAGCTCCTGGGCGGTGGCCAGGGCGGTGCGGATCTGCCCGAGGATCTGCGGCTCGCCGACCACCATCGAGTCCAGCCCGCAGGCCAGGGTGAACAGGTGCTGGACGGCGCGGCCGTCGTAGTGCACGTACAGGTAGGGCGTCAGTTCGGCCGGGGGGATCCCGGTGTGCGCCGACAGCAGGTCGGTGATCTCGGTCACGGCGGCGTGGAACTTGTCCACCCCGGCGAAGACCTCGATGCGGTTGCAGGTGGCCAGGGCCGCGGCCTCGTGCACGTTCGGCGAGGCGGCGAGGTCGGCCAGCAGCTTGCCGGTGCGCTCGGTGCTCAGCGCCGCGCGCTCCAGCAGCGCGTGGGGTGCGGACCGGTGGGACAGTCCTACGGCTAGAAGACTCACGAGGGGATCCCGGTGTCGATCAGAGAGGCGTCCAGGGACCGGCCGGGGGCGTGCGGGGTGGCGGCGGCGGCCGGGGCGGAGCGGACGGCGCGGCGGCCGCCGTCCGGGCCCGGATCCGTCTCCGCCGCCCCGCCGGCCCTTCCGGCCTGCGGCAGCGCGTGCCCGCCCTTGCGCTGCTCATGGAAGGCGAGGATCTGCAGTTCGATGGACAGGTCCACCTTGCGCACGTCCACGCCCTCGGGAACGTTCAGCACCACCGGCGCGAAGTTCAGGATCGAGGTGATCCCGGCGGCCACCAGGCGGTCGGCGACGGCCTGCGCGGCCGGCGCCGGGGTGGCGATCACGAAGATCGAGATCCCCAGGCCCCGGATCGCGGACTCCAGCTCGTCGCTGTGCCGGACCCGGACGCCGGCCACCACCGAGCCGGTCAGCGCCGGATCGGCGTCGAACAGCGCGGCGACCCGGAACCCGCGGGAGGCGAAGCCGCCGTAGTTGGCCAGGGCGTGGCCCAGGTTGCCGATGCCGATGATGGCCACGGCCCAGTCCTGGGTCAGGCCCAGCTCCCGGGAGATCTGGTAGACGAGGAAGGAGACCTCGTACCCGACGCCGCGGGTGCCGTAGGAGCCGAGGTAGGAGAAGTCCTTGCGGAGTTTGGCGGAGTTGACCCCCGCCGAGGCGGCGAGCTCCTCGCTGGAGACGGTGACGATCCCGCGCTCCTGCATGCTGATCAACGCCCGCAGGTAGACCGGCAGCCGGGCGACCGTGGCCTCCGGGATGCCCTGCCGCGCCGAGCGCAGCGAGGCGCCGTTGCCGGAACGGGAGTCCGGACCGGTGCCGCCCGACGCGTTGCTGCTCGTGCTGGCCACGCTGCTCCTCATCGCGCTCGCGCTCGGCGTTGCCGTCGTGCGGTGGATCGGCACTGCTCCTGCTCGCCCCGACCCGGCGGCGGGGCCTCGGGCCCCCGATGAGGTGCCCTGGCGGCGCAGCCCGGCGGAGGCGACAGCGCGACTTTGCGCGCTTGTTCCTCTGGACAAGCACGATAGGCGTTTGTGAACGCACGCACAAAGTCTCTTCGGTCACCCCATGACGCGATGTCCGAATTGTCGGGGTAACTGACGCCTGAATAGTTACCCGACCGGGCGCGGAGTGCCGTGGGTCACGTCCGGCCGCGCCGAGGTCACCGGCGGCGTCCCCGGCGGCGGGGTCACCGGCGGGCCGCGGCGCCGATCGCCTTGCGCAGCCGCTCCGGGTCCACCCGCCAGAAGTCGTGGCGCGACCCGTTCACCAGGGTCACCGGGATCTGCTCCCAGTACTCCTGCCTCAAGGCCGGGTCGAAATCCTCAGCGGTGATGTCCAGTTCCTCGACGTCCGCTCCGGTCTGCTCGGCGACCCGCCGGACGATCGCGCGCGCGTCGTCGCACAGGTGGCAGCCGGGTTTGCCGACCAGGGTCACGGTCACGGGCGCGCCGCCGGGGCGCCTGAAGAGTCTTGGCACACTCGACAGCGTACGGAGAACACGCAGCGGTCATCTAACCGTCACGCGCAGGGCCTACAGTTGAGCCCATGGGCAGTACCGAGGCAACGGGATCGGCGCCGGCCGGGCACGCTGGGGCGTTCTTCGACCTGGACAACACCCTGGTGCAGGGCGCCTCGCTGTTCCACCTGGCGCGCGGCCTGACCGCACACGGCATGGTGAGCAAGCGGGAGATCGCCGGACACGCGCTGCGCCAGGTGCGCTTCCGGGTCTTCGGAGAACAGTCCGGACTGCTGGACGACGTCCAGGAACACGCGCTGGACTTCGTGAAGGGCCACGAGGTGGCCCGGATGGAGAAGATCTGCGAGGCGGTCTACGACGACTACCTGGCGGACAAGATCTGGCCCGGCACCCGGGCGCTGAGCGAGGCGCACCTGCTCACCGGCAAGGAAGTCTGGCTGGTCACCGCCGCGCCGATCGAGCTGGCGCAGGTGATCGCCGAGCGGCTGGGGCTCACCGGGGCGCTGGCGACCCAGCCGGAGGCGGTGGACGGGGTCTACACCGGCCGGATCTCCGGCCCGCTGCTGCACGGCCCGGACAAGGCCCGGCAGGTGGCCCGGCTGGCCGCCGAACGCGGCCTGGACCTGGCGCACAGCTACGCCTACAGCGACTCGGCCAACGACCTGCCGCTGCTGTCGCTGGTCGGGCACCCGGTGGCGGTGAACCCCGACCGCGCGCTGCGCCGGCACGCCCGGCACAACGGCTGGTCGATCGTGGACTACCGCTCCACCCGCCGGGCCGGGGTCGGACTGCCGGTGGCCGGGGCGGCCGCCGCGGTGGGCGCGATGGCGGCCGCGGGCGCCGCGGCGGCCGCGCACCGGGCCGGAGACCGCGACTGAATGCGACCGGGCGAATTCACTGCGCGCATATAGGTAAAGGGCCGTTCAACCTTCTGGAAGTCCCCTGCGAAACGCTTGGGAGGCCCCCTGAAGTCCTCTAAAGTCCTGCGGACACACGTCGTCCACTCAGCGGACCTCGACCGGACTTCCACTCCACGGGGGTGTTTCCTCAGGGTGCAATAGCCGGAATCACCCGCACGGGTCCACCTTCTTTCCGTACGATGGTGAACCCTACGATCGGTGATCGAGGCGGAACACTCTGCAACCGACAGGCTTCTCAAGAGCACTCGGACCGCTACAGAACCGAGCCACGGGAGACACGTGTACCGGGACGACTACGGACTCAACGGCTACAGCGCGAAGGTGGGGAGCGATCCGTTCGCCCGCACCGGCTCGCTGTCCACGCAGGTGCTGTCCACGCACGTGCCCATGCCGGTGCCGATGCCGGCGCCGCTGCTGGACCGCCAGGAGCGCGGGCTGCTCATGCTGCGCGAGGCCCTGCGCGCGGTGGCCGGCGAGGGCGCCGGGC
>JABFXP010000414.1 GCA_013361685.1 Catenulispora sp. | reverse complement strand
ACTGGCCGCGGCCGAGGACGCGGCGCTGGCCGCCGCCGACAGCGCGGGCGACACCGGCACCGGCACCGACGGCGGCGGCGCCGGATCGGGCGGTCGCCTGGCCGTGCTGGCCCCGGCCGAACTGGCGGCGGACGTCGCGGCGGCGGTGCTCGCGAAGCTCCCCGACGCCGGCTTCGGCTCGGACCCCGACCTGGAACGGCGCACGGTCGTGCTGCCGGTCCGGCAGGCCAAGGGGCTGGAGTTCGACACGGTGCTGGTGGTCGAGCCGGATGCGGTGGCCGCCGCGGTGCCGCACGGCGAGAACGATCTCTATGTCGCGCTGACCAGGGCCACGCGGCGCTTGGTGCTGGTGGAATCCGAGGACTGATGCTGCGCGGGCCGGGGCGCGCCGTCTCCCGTGACGGCGCGCACAACCACACCGTCCGGCCCTGCCCCGCCGTCTATGCTCGGCGGCATGTTCGCTGTGAGCGCCGTGCGCATCGACCCCAAGGACCCGCTCTCCGGCCTCGAACTCGGGGAGCGGCCCGAGCCGGCGGCGCGGCCGGGATGGACCGCCGTGACGGTCAAGGCCGCGTCGCTGAACCACCACGACCTGTGGACCCTGCGGGGCGTCGGCATCAGCGAGGACAAGCTGCCGATGATCCTCGGGTGTGACGGGGCCGGGGTCACCGAGGACGGGACCGAGGTGCTGGTGCACTCGGTCATCGACGCGCGCGACGGCAAGCCGTCGATCCTCACCGAGGCCTACGACGGCACCTTCGCGGAGAAGGTGCTCGTCCCGACCGCCAACCTGGTGCCCAAGCCCGCCGCGCTGAGCTGGGAGCAGGCGGCGTGTCTGCCCACTGCGTGGCTGACCGCGTACCGGATGCTGTTCCGCAACTCCGGGCTGCGGCCCGGCGACACGGTGCTGGTGCAGGGGGCCGGCGGCGGGGTGGCGACCGCGCTGATCGTGCTCGGCCGGGCGGCGGGGTTCCGGGTGTGGGCGACGTCGCGGAGCGAGGAGAAGCGGGCTCGGGCCACGGAGCTCGGCGCGCACGCCGTGTTCGAGTCGGGGGCGCGGCTGCCGGAGCGGGTGGACGCGGTGATGGAGACGGTCGGCGCCGCGACCTGGTCGCACTCGGTGAAGTCGCTGCGGCCGGAGGGGACGATCGTGATCTCCGGCGCCACCTCCGGGGCGATGCCCCCGGCCGAGCTGACGCGCATCTTCTTCCTGCAACTGCGGGTCGTCGGTTCCACGATGGGCTCGCAGGACGAGCTGAAGGCGCTGGTGCGGATGTGCGAGGCGACCGGGGTGCGGCCGGTCGTCGACTCGGTGCTGCCGCTGACCGAGGCGCGGACCGGATTCGAGCGGATGGCCGAGGGCGAGGCGTTCGGAAAGATCGTCTTCACGCTCTGAGACTCGGGAGACCTGCTCTGAGATCAGGTCGGCGGGGCCGTCCGGTAGATGCTGCGGATGGCCCTGACATCGGGGGCGACGTCGAACACTGAGGCGGGGATGTCCGCCGAGAGCGCGGCCAGTTCGCGCTTGACCCGTTTGGCGATGCCGCCGCCCAGCAGGAAGCGGGTCGGGGTGGCGGCGCGCCCGGCACCCTCGAGGAGGCGGAGCGCGCCGCGGCTGCCGACGGCGGTGTGGCGGAGGTCGACGTAGCTCAGCCGGTGCGGGGCGGTGAGGGCTTCGGCGACGGTCGCGGCGCCGGCCTCGTCGAGACGGTTGTCGGCGGCGGCCAGGATCGCGGCTGCCTTGACCCGCCCCGCGTCGAAGAGTTCGACGCCCGCGCCCGCCGCCGCCGCGATGAGCGCGGCCAGGGCCGCCGGGCCGATGCCGTTGCTGGCCACCGACAGCCGCCGCAGCGCTCCGGAGGGGGCACCCCGCAAGGCCTCGGCCAGGACCAGCGCGCCCGCGTCGCCGAGCGTCGCCGCCGAGACGTAGAGCTCTGCGACCGCCCCGGACGTCAGCAGCCGTGCCAGCTCCTGGGCGCCGTCCGCTCCCAGGCGGTTGCCGCTGAGGTAGAGGCGCTCGACGGCGTGCGGCGGTTCGCCCGGGGTCGCCCTCCGCCCCGCCGCGTCGATCATCGCCGCCGCCAGCACCGCGACCTCGCGGGCCGTCATCCCGGTCTGGGCCAGGTCGATGGTCCGGAGCACCGTCCCGGCCCGCACGGTCTCGGCGACCGCGCGCACGCCGTCCGGGCCGACCGGGTTCCGCTTCAGCCACAGCGCCTTGACCACGCCGGGCGAGGCGATCAGCTGGCCCGCGATCTCGCAGACCCCGCCGCCGCCGATGGCGTTGGTGTATGACTGCACGCTGACCCCGATCGGCACGTTGCGGTAGACGAACGTTTGTCCCTTAGGAGGATTGCCCTGCGCGTCCAGGCCATACGCGCTCAAGGTGCGACTGAATGCGTCGTCGAGTGATTTTTGCAGCGTGGGTTCTATGGCCGGGTCGGCGATCGCTTGGATC
>JABFXP010000004.1 GCA_013361685.1 Catenulispora sp. | reverse complement strand
GCTGCCGCCGCCGACGTCGCCGGGTCGTTAGGGTCCCACTCGGCGAGCAGGTCCCACGCGGTGCGGTCGCCCTCGAGCTTCAGGTGCTCGATCGGCAGGCGGCCGTAGAGGACCAGGGCCAGGTCGCTGGCGGTTCCCTCCAGGGTGAACTCGGCAGGCTCGGCGGGGGCGTCGGCGGACCGGGAGAGCTGGACGCCGGCCGTGTCCAGCGTCGCACGCCAGAAGGCGCCCTCGGTGGCGCGGACGTCCATCGCGGCGGGCTTGTACGGCCAGGGCAGGTTCGTCGAGGCGACGGTGAACAGGAATTCGTCGACGGCGTCGACTGCGATCTCGTCCGGCAGCGGCTGTGCGTGGCCGGCGGCGAGCTGCGCGTCGTAGGCGTGGACGCCGGCCTCGTAGATCTGGTGCCGCGCGACGGCGCCGGTGGTCAGCGGTGTCTGCGCCGTCTGCCAGTACGCCCAGCAGCCGCGGTCCGGGCCGGCCTCGCGCAGCGCGTCCACCAGGAGCCGGGTCCCTTCGGCGGCCCAGGCGATCAGGGCCTCGGGTTCGGTCGGTGCGGTCTCGGCGAGGTCCTGCCACATCTGCTCCGGCTTGCCGGCGTCGGGGCCGGCCGTCACGATGCCCGCCTGGCGGCGCTGGGCTCCGCCGACGTGGCGCACCAGCTCGCGCAGGGTCCAGCCGGGGCAGGTGGGCAGGGGCGCCTCGAAGTCCGGCGCGGACGCGGCGGCGGCGCGCAGGGCCGCGGACCGGTCTTCGATCAGGCGCAGGATCTCGGGGAAGTCGAAAGTCGTTTGCACGCTGACTTTCTATCATCACAGTTCAGGGGCCCGCCGTGGATTAATTTCCGGCGACCGGACCGGAGCGGACCGTAACGGCCAGGGCTTGTCCCGCAGCTCGACCGTGCGTCCAGTGCGTGCTTTGCCCCGGCAGCGGAGGCTTCCTGTTCCCGGCCGTCGTAGTCTTGGTCCATCCGGGTGTCCGAAGTGGAGGTGAGCAGTATGAGCAGTTGGGCATTGCCGCAGCGCACCGATGGCGAAAGCCGCTACAGCGAGCTTCGCCATGCCGCGGACCTTCAGACCGTCGCCTACTGGTACCTGGCCCGGGACGCCGCCGCGGTCGACGCCGGCCTGATGCCGGAGTCGTGGCGGATGACATCGGCGCAGGCCTGGGAGCACGCGAGGATGTACTGGCGGGACCATGTCGAAGATCCGGCACCGCAAGCTGAAACCTGAGGCGGCCCCGATGGCGGAAGCGGACACCGCACTCAACTGCGATTCCTCGGAAGCGCGCGGCTGAATGAGGCAGAAGCATTTCCGCGACGCCCGGTGAATACACCCGGGGCGATATCGACGACCCATGGCAGACCATTGCGTTGCCCGCCCGTACTCGGCATGCTGGGCTGTATCAACTGGAGCCGACGAAACAGACAAGCGGGGGCGGGAGCGCCATGGCAGACCAACTGGTCGTCCGGATCACGGGGAAGGTCGGCCTGAACTGGGCAGACGACCTCGGCTGGATCCTTCGGGACAAGACCGGGCTGCCCTGGGAGCAGGATGTCGAGCGCGGGAAGGCCGAAGCCGGCGACGGCCAGGGTCCGGAAACCATCATCCTGGTCGCCATGCTGACGTCGGTCGTCGACACGACCGTCAAGGCCCTGATGCACAAAGCCAACGAAGCCGTCAAGGAATGGCTCGAGAACCACAATAATCCGCCGGAGATCGACATCGTCCACGAAGGCCGGGAACCTGGGGACGGCATTGATCAAGACGCGGCAGGCGGTTGAGCGCAGTGCCGTCGCAAGCCGTGATCGTCGGCGACTCTGTCTTCCGGGAAGGCAGAGGAGCACTCCAGGGCTACGAGTCGTTCCGTGAGAGCGCCCTGCTCTACGACGAACTCCTGAACAACCTGGATCCCTTCAAAGGCAACTGCACGCTGATCCCAGGCCGCGACACGTCGGCACCAGGGGTCGACGCCGACACCGTCATGGACGCCATCAGCGATGCGGTCAAGAAGGCATCAGCCCCCGAAGACACGCTCCTGGTCGTCTACATCGGCCACGGGATCGCCTGGGACGACCTGCACAACGGCGAGGTCCACCTCGCCATGTACGGCTCCCGCGACGGCCGGCCGTGGTCATGGCTCCCCTACTCCAGCATCCGCCGCGAGATGATGCGCAAACACGACGGTCTGCGCATCGTGATCGCCGACTGCTGCTACTCGAACTTCCTCCATCGCCAGGGCGGCTCCGTCGACGACGCCCCCGAGAACAGCTTCGCGGCGCTGGACAAGGCCAACGGCACCGCCGTCTTCACCGCCGTGGACCCGGAGGGGCGCGACCCCAAAGCCTGGCCCAAGGGGTGCGAGAAGCTCAGCGAACGAATGCGGCGCTGCACCCACTTCAGCGGGCACTTCCTGCAAGTGCTCAGCGACGGCAGCAAGACCGCCGGCGAGCGGTTGTCGCTCGGCGACATGCGCGACGGCGTGGTCGACGAGATGCGCGCGTGCAAGACCCCGCACCCCGTCGGCGGGCTGATCCTGCGCGGGCTGGGTGACAGCGTGCCCTTCGTGCAGAACGCCCTGCCCGACGACAAACCCCGGGAACTGCCGCCCCGCAGCACGGACGAAGACTGGATAAGAGCCCTGCGAACCGGTCGGCGCTGGCCCATCAAGTCGCTGCTCGAGAAGCCGGACCAGGCCGGCCGCGTCAGCCTGAGCCTGTGGACCATCCCCGAGGCCCACGAGAACGCGAGCCGCATCGACCGCGAAGCCAACGACGCCTACCGCCGGGATCCCGGCAAATACGCGATGTACTGGTATGTCAGGGACGGCCTGGCCGCGTGACCAAGGCCGAACCAGAGGACGGCGCCTCTTCCGCCGAGGACGGATTCACCAGGGACAGCGCCGACATCGAGGCCATCCGCGCCGACGAGACCATGTCCGACACCCAGCAGTGGATCCGGACCGCCCGGCGCCGCCGGCCGGAGAACCCCGCGCGCGCCTTGCGGCTGCTGCACCTCATCGGCGTCTGGCGGCCCGTCGACCGGCTCATCGAGGACGCCGAGCGGTTCGACGAGCGCGACGCGGCCCAGATCCTCGGCGTCGCGGCCCTGCACCGCTCCATCTCCGACACCGCCGCCATCCTGCTCGCCAAATGGCCCAGCGCCCTGGCCAAGACGGTGGCCCGCACCTTCGCCCGGCAACGCCTCACCATCGACGTCGCCGAGATCATCGTGCTGCTGACGACCCGGTACGCGCACCGGCCGCAGGCCGCGGGCATCGTCGAGACCATGCTGAACGAGATCGCCTGGGGTGACGACGTCCCCGCCGGCGGAGGCCGGATCATCCGGGACGTCGAACTGATCCACGTCCACCTGGTCGCGGGCCGCCGCACGGCCGAGGCGCACCGGCTGCTCACCCAGGTCTTCTCCTTCGAGCGGCCGCCCGGTTACGCCCACGACCTGGCCCTGGAGTTCTACCACGACGTCCCGCAGCGCAACGTCCTCGGCGACTGGGCGCGCGAGACGGTCACGAGCCGGAAGCCGACCAGGCCGGCGGTCGCGGTCATGAGCGACCTGATCCACCGGTGCGGTCCGATCGACAGCACCCACGCGCGCCGCCTGATCGCCGACGTCGGCGGCACCTGGCCGGCCGAGCCGCTGGCCTCGCTGTGCGTCCTGCTGCTGGACTGCGACTGCGACGACCGGGTCGTGGCCATCTGCAAGGCGGCCGCGCGGCGGCCCTACCTGGCGGAGGTCGCGGCGGTCATCAGGGAGTTCTGGGCTCGGTCCGAGCTGAGCGGTGTCCGGGAGGACCTGCTGCGCGAGGCCGTCGTAGGCTCGCCGCCACACACCGCCGCGCTCACCGTGGACCAGGTGAACGATCTGGCCAAGCAGGCGGCGGAGCATCGGACGGCCAACGCCGCCGAGCAGATCCGGAGCCTGGTCCGCGTCGCCGGCTGCCGGGGACCCGATCTCGTCGACCTCCTGGAGTCCATCCCCGACAAGAAGCGCCGGCGCGCCGCCGGGCTGGATCTGGCCGCGCAGCTCGCGGAATCGGCGAAGGCCGGAACCGTCGAGCCGAAGGCGGTCGCCGCGTATATCAGCAGCCTGCGGGCGCGCACGTGGCCGGGCACCCGGCAGGCCGCCGACGACGTCGTCAACGAGCTGACCGGGATCGCCCACAGCTCACCCCGGGTGGTCGCCGAGATCGCCGTGGAGCTGTTCAGCGACGACAGGATGCGCAAGGACGCCGAGGCCGTCCTGAGGCACTATCTGCTGAACCACGCGGTGGTCAAGACCGCGGACCTGGTCACGCTGATCGCCCGGGTCAAGGGCACGGCCCTGGGCCGCCGGGCCCTCGCCGACGTCCTGCGCGAGACCGTGCGCCGGTGGCCGCCGTCCCGGCGCCGGGAAGCCGTCGACCGGCTCGTCGAAGCGGGCTTCGGCGACGAGGCCGATCAGATCTCGAGGTCCTGATCCCAGGATCCTGACCCGGTGCTGCTGCTGGGTTCGCGCAGGTTCGGCTCCCGCAGGCGCATATAGGCCACCGATGCCCGGTAGGACCAGAAGAACACCAGACTCGCGAGCACGGCCACCACCAGGCTTCCCGAAGGCTCGGGCAGCAGCGCGTCCGGCTTGCTCTTGTCCGACGACATGTCGGCGAGATCCAGCAGCAGCAGCCCGGCGAGCAGCACCAGGGTCGGCAAGGCCGTGGCCAACGCCGCGCGCCGGAGCGGTCCCCAGCGGCCCGAGAGCTGGTTGTCGGCGTCGTAGATCCGGGCCGGGGTCCATCGTGAGATCACCGGCAGCAGCAACAGGAACAGCGCCCCGACGCCGAGCATCGTCATGCTGCGCCACAGCGACGCCCATCCCGACCAGTACAGGACCTCTCCGGCGCCGACGAATCCCAGCCAGGCCGGGATCCACCAGAACCCGGAGATCCTGAACCGCGACGATCCCATGTCGGCGTAGTGGCGGCGCAGAGCCATCAGGGACACCGCGGGCATCGCGTAGATCACCAAAGTCAGGACACTGCTGGCGGACACGAGGTTGGCCCAGTCGCCGCCCAGGACCAGCAGGCTGACCCAGCCGACGACGAGGTTCACCAGCAGGATCGCCGACATGTCCCGCCGTCCGCGTCCGAACAGGCGCCGCGGCTGGGCCAGGCGGCGGTCGGTCACGCCCATCTGGGCCAGGCCCTCGACCTCGCGGGAGGCCAAGAGCACGTACACCATGCCGGCCGACGCCGGCGAGGCGAACGTGTCGATCCGCACCAGCAGGACCATGATGGCGACGTTGCCGGCGAGTTTCGTATAGGGGGACGCAGGATCGCCGGGATTCCAAAGCACGTCGTCCAAGTACACGAGATGGCCCGAAATGCCGCTGTGCTTCAGATACACGAATTGGAGCAGCGTGTAGAGAAGGATCGAGCCGCCGATCGTCCCCAGGACGGCCACCCGCAGGCGAACCCCCTCGTCGATCCGCAGCCCGAAGCGGTGGACGACATCGCGCCGCACCTGCCCGGCCAGGTCGAGGGGCCCTTGGAAGCCGACGTAGGCGAAGACGACACCACCGAGCGTCACCGCGCTGATCACCGCGCGCTGCGACGTGTAGCCGGCACCCACAGGATGCGCCGTGTAGGTGTGCGGATGGAGTCCGGACATGAACAGCAGGACGATGACCGCCACCGGGGCGAAGACCTTGAACGCGGACAGCACGACGGTGCTCTGGCGGATCCACTTCAAGGCCAGCAGATTCGTCGCGACGACCGGCACCATGATGAGCGCGGCGACGAGAATCCCCAGCCAGGTGGGGTGCGGGTGCGGGGAGGTGTAGTCATACAGGTCGTGCGATTCGAACGCCTGCACCACGGCCACCGACTCGGTCGCGGGGTTGAGCGCGTAGAAGATCCACAGGGCCGCCGCCACGATCGTGCCGACGAACGGGCCGCTGCTCTGATACGGCCACGACACCAGGCCGCCGTTCTCCGGGGCGTGGCGCCCCAACTCCACCATGACCACGGCGACGACCAGCATCAGCGCGCCGCCGATCAGCCAGGAGAGCAACGTCAGCGAACCGGCGATGCTGCTCGCGTAGTACCCGCCGAGCAGCCAGCCCGAGCCGATCACGCCCCCGAAGGCGAGCGCCAGCAGGGCTCCCAGCCCGAATTCGTCGTCGAGGTCCGGAGCCGTCCGGCGGCTGACGACGGACCGCTGGCCCGTCGCAGACCCCTCCACATCCGCGTTCACGAGTCTCCCCCCTCGACTGGTGTCTCCCGTGCCTCCATCGCAATTGCGTCAGCGTACAACTACGGATCGTCACGCGTGGCAGTATGCTGCTAGTCCCCGCTACCCGTGGAATGATGCGCCTATCCGGGAGATCGCCTCGAGGTCTTCAGGGTCCGGGGCTCCGGGCTCGCGCCGGGCCTGCGCTGCGAGGCCCGCAGTTGCTAGCTCCGCATCGCCTCGCCGAGTTGGCGGCGGGACGATATGCCCAACTTGGCATAGATGTTGGACAGGTGGTACTCGACGGTCTTCTGGCTGACGTAGAGCTCGGCCGCGGCCTCCTGGTTCGTGCGCCCGACCATGATCAGATGGGCCACCGACAGCTCCCGCTCGGTCAGGGTGAGCGCGCGGCTGCCGGTCTGGCTGGTGGCGGCCAGCCCGATCGCCGCCAGGTCCGCGTCGCAGCGTTCGAGGAACGGCGTCGCGCGCAGGGTGCTGAACCGGTCGTGAGCCGACCGGAACCAGCGTGCGGCCTCGCGCCGGGAGCCCGATCCGGTCACGACGAGAAGTCTTCCGTAGCTGTGTTCCAGCATCGCGCGGAAGAACGGCGCCACATCATCGGCACCGGATTCCTGCGCGACGGCCTGTCCGTAGACGGCCAGCGCGTCGCTCGGCCGGCCCTGCGCTTCGGCGAGGTGGCCGCTGAGCCGGGCCACGACGAGCCGCAGATAGCCTGTGCCGTCATGTTCTGAGGTGAGGGCGTCGAGCGCCCGCGCCGCCGCCTTCAGGTCGCCGGTGCCGGTCAACGCCTCCACCAGCAGCGACTGCTGCCACAGCCACCAGAGTTTGTACCGCAGGCGCACCTGCTCCTGCGAGCCGTCGCTCACCCGGTCGAGCAACGGCTCCAGCGACCTGAGCATCGCCGCGGGGTCGGCCTGCGCCTGCGCCACCATGGTCTCGGACAGCGCCCAGAACATCGTCTCGACCACCGGAGACCCCAGAGCCCGGTTCATCCGGTCCAGGATGTCGATCTGGGCGCGGGCCGCGTCCCATTGTCCACGGCCCGCCAGGACGCACACGGTCGCGAATCCGGCGCCCGCGTTGCCGAGCAGGTGGTCTTCGGCGGCGGCGATCGCCTGGGCCCGGTCCGCCGACGACGCGCAGGCGTCCCATTCGCCCGACACGTACTCCGCCGCCGCCAGCAGTGCGAGCGCCAGGTGGCCCATCTTCGAGCCGGCGCCTTGCCGATTGCGCAGCGCCACCGTCCCCAGATCGGCGCGCGCCGCGGGGATCCTGCCCAGGAACAGGTTGCAGACTCCCCGCGTGGCCAGCGAATCGAGCTGGTCGTTCGACACCTCGGTGGCCTCGGCGGGCAGGTACTCGACATACCGCAGCGCCGTACCCGGACCCTGATCCCACATCCAGCCGGTGGCCAGCATCATCCGGGTCAGATCGGTCGTCGCGGGGTCGAGGCCGCCGATCGCCAGCGTCCGAGCGGCGACGTCCGCGAGCTCGGCACCGCGGCCGCCGCGCATCATGAGCGTGGCCAGGAACGTTCCCGCCAGGACCGCGACCCAGCCCGACTCCGGATCGGCGAGCGCCTCCTGCCAGGCTTGGGTGAGCCCGGCCTCGGCGGCGGGGAACCGGCCGGACATCATCTCCATCACGCCCAGGACGCAGCCGCGCAACGGGCTCGGACCGCAGTCCTCGACCTGCGGCCGCAGCTTCATGGCCGTCATGGGCTGCATGGTGAGCAGCGACTGGGCACAGGCGGTCAGCAGCCGGCGCTCCCGATCCGCCCGCTCGCCGGAGAGCTCCGCGGCCCACTGCAGGCGGGTGGCCGCGAGGGCGTTGCGGCCGATGGCGGCCTCGGCGGTTCCGGACTGCTCCAGCTCGGCGGCGAGCCCGGGGTCGGCGGAGACAGCGGCCGCGACCCGGTGTGCCCAGGCCGCGTTGGTGCCCACGACGTCGGCCGCGGCGAGGTGGAGGGCGCGTCGGCGTCCCGGGTCGATCGCCTCATAGACGGCGTCCCGCTGGAGGGCGTGGACGAGGGCGACAGGACTTTGCGATTCGGTCGGCCACCATTGGGCGAGCCCGGCCGTCAGGGCGGGGCCGATCGCCTCGGCCGGGTCGGCCACTCCGGCGACCTGCGCGACGGTCGCGAGCGGAACGCGGACGGCCAGCACCGCCATCGCCTGGAGCAGCGCCACGGACTCCGCCGGCAGCTGGTCCAGCAGGGTTTTAACGCTCGCCCGGAGCGTGCGCGGAGCCGGCCACCGCTGGGCTGTCGTATCGCTCAGCGTCTGGATCGGCACCTCGGCCAGGACCGTCCGGAGGTACAGGGGATGGCCTTTCGTGTAGCTGTGCAGACGCTCGACCACACCCGGCGCCAGGCGCACGTCGAGCAGCCGCCGCGCCACCAGCGCCACGTCGTCCTCGTCGAGGCCGCCGATCTCGACGCGCACGGCCCGCTCCAGGGACCGGACCAGCCGGTCCAGGGTCCCGACGGTGCTCTCCGCATCCGAACGCGTCAGCAGAACGGTCAGCACCCGGTCGGCCCACAGCCGGCGCAGGACGAATCCCAGCACCTGCATCGACAACGGATCGGCCCAGTGGACGTCGTCGACGACGATCGCGACCCGGCCCCTGGACTCCTGCAGTATGCCCAGAAGAAGAAGCAGCTGCCCGCCGATGGCGTTCGCCGACGCCCCGACCGCGCCATCCGGGGCCAGCAGCGGGAACGGGGCCGCCAGATCGCGGTCCACCCGCCGCATCAGCTGACTGATGACGCCGCCGGGAAAGTCCGTCTCCGACGGATCGCCGGTGGCCCACAGAACCGTGAAGTCTTCCAACGACGCCGCCAACCGACGCGCGAAGGCGCTCTTGCCGATCCCGGCCTCGCCCTCGACGACGGCCAGCCACGCCTGGCCGTCGCGCACTTTCCTCGCACATGCCGCGAGTTGGTCGGATTCGCGAAGACGGCCGACGAAGACTTCGGCTTGATCGTTCGGGACCGAGCCCGTCTCACTCATTGCCACGCTCATAGTTCGGATCTCCCAGGGTGGCGAGGTGGTACCGGCGGCTCCGCCGCAGACGAGGTGATCCTAATGGGGCTTCGATCCGGTGCGACATGCTTGATCAGGATCGCGAA
>JABFXP010000910.1 GCA_013361685.1 Catenulispora sp. | reverse complement strand
CTCGCCTTCGGTTCCTTGCGCGCCGTGCTCGGCGCCGGCGGCTTCGTGCTCTGCCGCTTCAGCGCCGTGCTCGGCGCCAGCCACCTCGTGCTCTACAACGTCCGCGTCGTGCTCGGCGCCAGCAGCCTCGCGCTCTCCAACGTCCGCCTCGTCCTCAACGCCAGCCGCAACCTCCGGCCCGCCGGAACCCGCAGCCGCCTCTCCCCCGTCAGCTTCGCCCTCACCCGCAGCCTCCCGCTCCGCCGCCGCGGCAGCCTCAGCGAAAGCCTCCTCGACCGCCTGCTCCACCGCGGCCTCGGCAGCCTCAGCCGCCTGCGCCAGCAAAGCCGCCTCGGCGTGCACCGCCCCGCCGACGAACCCGGCGATGGCCTGCGCCTCCTGCCGCCGGGCGTCCTCCGCGGCCTGCCGCGCCTGCTCGGCCTCGGCCACGCCGGCCTGGGCCACCTCGTCGCGGCGGTCGGCGGGGATCCGGTCGCCGAGCGTGCCGAACAGGCCCTTGTCGGCGGTCAGCGCCATGGTGCCGACGTCCCAGTTCTCCGGCACGTCGGTCAGCAGCGGGTTGTCGCTGAGGTCGAGCTCCTTCAGGGTGAGCTGCTGCCAGTTGCTGGTCGGCAGGTCGGCCAGCCGGTTGCCGCGCAGCACCAGGGTCTCCAGCTTCGGCAGGTCGCACACCGAGCGCGGGATCCAGGTGAGCTGGTTCTCGGAGACGTCGAGCCGGCGCAGCGACTCCAGGCCGCCGAAGTTGCGCGGCAGGGAGCTGAGTTCGTTGTCGGACAGGTCCAGCGTCACCAGGTTCCGCAGCATGCCGAGGGTCCGGGGCACCCAGGACAACTGGTTGGAGGCGAGGTTCAGCTCGGTGAGCGATCCCAGGCCGGACAGCTGGAAGGGCAGCTCGCGCAGGTTGTTGCCGACCAGGTCCAGGGTCTCCAGCCGGTGCAGGCCGCCCAGGCCGGCCGGCAGCGTCTCCAGGTCGCAGTACGCCAGCGACAGCCAGGTCAGCCGCTTCAGGGCGCCGACCGAGGCCGGCAGCGCGGTCAGCGGGTTCTGGGCCAGGTTCAGCGCGTCCAGGTTGGCCAGGCCGTCGAAGCTGTCCGGCAGATCGCGCAGGCTGTTGCGGGACACGTCCAGCGACGTCAGCACCCGCAGGGCGCCCAGGGAGGCGGGCAGTTCGGTGAGCCGGTTGTAGGTCAGGCTCAGCTTGTCCAGGGACGCCAGCTGCCCGATCGCCTCCGGCACCTGGGTCAGCCAGTTGTCGGCCAGGTCCAGGCTGGTCAGCCGGCTCAGCGCGGCCACCGAGGCGGGCAGCTCCTCCAGGTGGTTGCCGTTCAGCGCCAGGGTCTGGAGCTCGGTGAGGTTGCCGATGGAGGCCGGCAGCGTCTGCAACTGGTTGTTCTGCAGGTTCAGCTTCGTCAGCGAGGCCAGGTCGCCCAGCGACGTGGGCAGCTTGCGCAGGCGGTTGCCGATCAGCGACAGCTCCGAGAGCCGGATCAGCGCGCCGATGCTCGGGGGCAGCTCGGTCAGCGCGTTGTCGTCGGCGGACAGCTTCGTCAGGGTCTGGGTGTCGCCGATCCAGTCCGGCAGCTCGGTCAGCCGGTTCTCGTCGACCACCAGCACCCGCAGGCTCGGGCTGCCGAGCGAGTCCGGCAGCGAGGTCAGCTGGTTCTTCTGCAGGTACAGGTTCACCAGGCTGTCCAGCCGGCCGACCACCTCCGGCAGCGTGACGAAGGCGTTCTCGTCCAGCCACAGCGAGACCAGGCGCTCCAGGCCGCCGAACTCCTCCGGCAGGGTCGAGAGCCCGTTGCCGGTCAGGCTCAGCTCGATCAGCCCGGTCAGCCGGGACACCTCGGCCGGCACCTGCCCGGCGCCGTTGCCGTCCAGCCACAGCCGGCGCAGCCGCGCCATCCGCGGCAGGGACTGCGGCAGGGTCCTGAGCTGGTTGCCCGACAGGTTCAGGAAGGTGACCGGCTCCAGCTCGGGCAGCGCCCCGAACTCCGCGGGCAGCCCGGCCAGTCCCAGGTTCGACAGGTCCAGGCCCACCTCCCCGTTGTCCTCAGTGGTGAGACGGTCGCTGACGAGCCTTCTGATGTGGTCGATATCCGGGTTCACAGTCCGTCCCCCTGCGTCGTTCTGAAGTGGCGTCCAGATGGTCTTCGGCGGTCAAAGACTGCCATCCCCGACGGGTGTATGTCGCATTGACGCTACTCCGCTTATAGTCCGCGCCGTGAGCGAACCGACCAGGCGCGCCGACACCGAACCGGACGCGACCCGCCCCCGGACCAGCACCCGCGACCCGGAGATATTACGTCGTGCTCTGCGATCGTGGCTCCGCGCGCGCACCGGTGTCGAGGGCCTCGACATATCCGATGTCGAAATCCCCCAATCGAACGGCATGTCCAGTGAGACGTTGTTGTTCGACGCGCGCTCGCCCCGCGGACAAAGCACCGGGGCCGAGCCGGAGATCCAGCGGTGTGTGGTGCGCCTGGCGCCCGCCGCCGACGCCATGCCGATCTTCCCCGAGTACCGGATGCGCGACCAGTTCGAGGTCATGGCCCTGGTCGGCGCGCGCACGGCGGTCCCGGTGCCCAGGACGCTGTGGTACGAGGCCGACCCGGCGGTGCTGGGCGCCGAGTTCTTCGTGATGGAGCGGGTCGAGGGCCAGGTGCCGCCGGACATCCTGCCGTACACCTTCGGCGACAACTGGCTCGCGCGGGCCGGCGCGGCCGACCGCAGGCGGCTCCAGGAGTCGACGGTCGCCACCCTGGCCCGCATCCACGCGCTGCCGGCGACCGCCGAGGAGCTGGCGTTCCTCGGCGACCTGTCCGCCGACGGCGACACCGCGCTGCGCGCGCACGTCGACGGCTGGCGCGCGTATTACACGTGGGCGCACGGCGAGCGCCCGATCCCGGTGCTGGAGAAGATGTTCGGCTGGCTCGACACGCACTGGCCGGCCGCCGTCGACGCCCCGGTCCTGAGTTGGGGCGACGCCCGCATCGGCAACATCCTGTATCGGGACTTCACCCCGGCCGCCGTCCTGGACTGGGAGATGGCCGGCATCGCCCCGCGCGAGGCGGACCTCGGCTGGCTGGTCTTCCTGCACCGCTTCTTCCAGGACATCGCAGAGTTCTTCGGCCTGCCGGGCCTGCCCGGCTTCCTCGCCTTCGCCGACGTGGCCGCGCACTACGCGGCGCTCACCGGATACCGGCCGCGCGACCTGGAGTTCTACGAGGCCTACGCGGCGCTGCGGCAGGGCGTCGTGATGGGCCGGGTGAACCAGCGCCGGGTCCGCTTCGGCGAGCAGGAGGCCCCGGCCGACCCGGACGGCCTGGTCAACCACGCCGCGACGCTGGAGCACATGCTCGACGGCAGCCACTGGGGGTGAGGACGACACCGGGGCTCCGGACCGGAATCAGGCCCCGTACCGCGGCGTCAGGCCCCGTATGATCGACGGGACCGACGCGGCCGAGCCGGGCCGCCGGCGTTGACCAGGGGAGGTACTACCGATGGCCGACGAGCCGCGGACGCCGGTGATCGTGCAGCTCGACGCGGCCGTCCCGCCCGGGGAGGAAGCGGAGCTGCGCGAGGCCCTGGCCGAGGCCGGCTTCGACGTGTTCGCCCAGGACCTGCCCACGGTCCGCGGCCTGGAGAACCTCGACGCCATCGCCCTGCTGATGATCCCGCTGCACTCCTTCCTCACCGCCGCCGGCGAGCACCTGGCCGCCGACGCCTACGGCCGCTTCAAGTCCGGCATCCGCCGCCTGCTGCACCGGCCCGCCAAGGACGAGAGCAGGCCGGCCCCGCTGATCGTCCAGGACACCGCCACCGGCCTGAAGATCGTGATGGAACGCGATCTGCCCGACGAGGCCTACGAGGCGCTGCGCACCCTGGACCTGACCACGTTCACCGCCGGCCCGGTCGACTGGGACCGCGCCCGCAACCGCTGGCGCTCGGTCGTGGACGAGGCCGGCGGCGCCTGAGCCGGGACCGAGGCCGCCGGTTCAGCAGACGATCCCGCGGTTGCCCCCGCCCCCGCTTCCCCCGGCCGCCGTCGTGCTCGGCTGCCGGTCCACCGGCGTGATCACGTCGATCTGCGCCTCGGAGCACCGGCGCGGCCCCGACCACCGCGCCGGCACCGCGTCGATGCGGTAGGCCAGCGCGTACGCCACGCCCTCGTAGTTCACCCGCCAGCCCTTGAAGTGCGGCCAGGCCTCCTCCGGGGTGCGCTCGAACTCGTAGCCCTGGGCGCGCATGCGCTGCACGCCGTACAGGAACTCCTCGTAGCTGAGGTCGATCGGATCGTCGGGGGACGGATCGGGGTTGTAGGGCACGCGCTCGGTGCGGGCGATCTCCCGCAGGGTCACGTAGCCGCTGCGCAGGGCCATGCGGATCTCGCCGACGTTCTGCGAGGGGTTGAAGGCCACGTGCAGCGCGGCCGCGTCCATCACCGCCAGCAGGGCGATCAGCCAGTTGCGCTGCGCGCGGGGCGAGCGGAAGTAGATCAGCACCGGGTAGCTGGTGTGGCTCTCGGAGACGTCGGCGGTCCAGCGCTCCCAGCCGCGGTAGAGATCGGGCAGCTGGTCGTTGAGGTTCACCATCGCGTACCGGGCCAGGATCTCCGGGCCCCAGGCCGGGCCGCCGGCGCGCGCCTCGAGCATCGTCACCTCGGTCTCGCGGCGAGCGTAGGCGGCGTAGAGGGCCGGCAGGTAGCCGATCAGCAGGCCGATGGAGACCGGGCCGGTGACGGCGGCGGCGAAGTCGATCGCGTTCAGCCGGGACTTGTCGGTGGAGGCGAAGCCGAGGGTGAACAGGGAGGAGCCGGCCTCGCGGGAGGCGGCGCGCCAGGACAGATCGGCGATCCCGTAGTTGATCATCGCGTAGCCGGCCAGGAACGCGCCGAGCCAGCCGACCAGCTTGACCACGACCGACAGCGGGCCGGCGTAGGCCAGGATGCGGTCCTTGGTCTCGTAGCGGTCGAAGCGGTCGGCCAGGAACTGGAACGCGGTGTACACCGTCCGGCCCAGCAGGTTCGACAGCCCGGGGCGGAACACCCGGGGCACCACCAGGGTCCGCACCTCGGACATGAACGTGCCCAAAACCACCAGGACCCCGGCCACACCCCAGATCGCCCGCACAGTCCCAGCTCCCGTGATCATCGATGCCTACTTGGGGCGATGGTAATAGGCTCGGGGCCATGTTGCGTCTCGGCGTTTGCATCCTGGCCGACCGTCCGTTCCGCGCGGCCGCCGCGCGCTGGCGCCGGGCCGAGGAGCTCGGCTTCGCCCACGCGTGGACGTACGACCACCTCACCTTCAGCGGCATCCCCGACGGGCCCTGGTTCGACGCGGTGACCACGCTGGCCGCCGCGAGCGGGGTGACCGAGCGGATCAAGCTCGGAACGCTGGTGGCGACCCCGAACTTCCGCCATCCGGTGCCGTTCGCGCAGGAGGTCATGTCCCTGGACGACGTCTCCGGCGGCCGGTTCATCCTGGGCTACGGCGCCGGTTCCTACGGTCCGGACGCGCGGGTGCTCGGCTACGGCGAGGACGGCCAGGGCTGGTCCGGCAAGGAGCGCGGCGCCCGCTACCGGGAGTCGGTGGAGATCCTGGACCGGTTGCTCAGCGGCGCCGCCGAGGGCCGGACCCGCACCACGTTCCGCGGCACCTACTACGAAGCGGTCGACGCGCGCATGGAGCCGGGCTGCGTGCAGCGCCCGCGGGTGCCGTTCGGCCTGGCCGCCACCGGGCCGCTGGGCCTGCGCACCGTGGTGCGGCACGCGCAGCTGTGGATCGCCGACGACACCCTGGCCGGCCGGGACGGCGAGGTCACCGAGGACGTGACCTGGGCGGCGCTGGAGAAGGCCGGCAAGCGGCTCGACGAGGCGCTGGAGCAGGAGGGCCGCGATCCGGCCTCGCTGCCGCGGCTGCTGCTGTCCGGACTCTCGCCGCTGCGCACGATGGAATCCAAGGCGCGTTTCGACGACGTCGCCGGGCGGGCCGAGGGACTCGGGTTCACCGATTTCGTGGTCCACTACCCGCGCGAATCAGGGGCTTACGCCACCCCTGCGCACGTCCTTGACGAGATCGCGCCCGCGAACGCCTGAACCCTGCCTTACTCTATGTCACCATGGCGAACATAGACGTCCAGGGGTATCTCCGCCGCCTGGGCACCGTCGACCCCGGAAAGCCCACGATCGAAGGGCTTTTCGCGCTGCACCGCGCGCATGTGGAGCGCGTCGCGTACACCTCCCTGCAAGTCCACCTAGGCCAGCGCACGACCCCGGACCCGTATGAGTCCGCGGCCCGCATCGTGGCCGGCGAGGCCGGGTACTGCTACCACCTCAACGGCGCCTTCGGCACCCTGCTGGAGACCCTGGGCTACGACGTCACCTGGCATCGCGGCCGGGTCTGGTCGCCGCCGCCGCGGGGCCGCGGCCTGGGACCGATCCAGGACGAGCCGAACCATCTGGTTCTGCTGGTGGAGGCCGAGAACACGCTGTACTACTGCGACGCGGGCCTCGGCGACGGCATGCACGAGCCGCTGCTGCTGGTGCCCGGCGAGGTGACGCAGGGCACGTACACGTACAAGCTGGAGCGCACCCGCTTCGACAACGGCCTGAGCGGCTGGAGCTTCACCCACGACCCGAAGGCGGACTCCTTCACCGGCATGGTGTTCGAGGAGCGGATCGCCTCGCTGCCGGACTTCCTGGCCCGGCACGAGTGGATGGAGACCGACCCGGAGTCCGGGTTCGTGAAGAACCTGGACGTGTACCGGCGCGACGCCACCGGCGTGGACCACCTGCGCGGCTGCGTGCTGACCCGCTCGGACGGGAACACCACCACCCGCCGCGAGATCACCGACTCCGACGAGTGGTTCGACGCGCTGGCCGACGTGTTCGGGCTGCGGCTGCCGGGCATCGGCGAGGCGGCGCAGGAGCGGCTGTGGAAGCGGGTGTGGGGCCAGCACACGGCGTGGGCGGCGGCGCAGCGGTAACCGGCAGCGGCACTGACGTGAGGGGGCGGTACCCATGGCTTGGTGGAGGAGGCGGCGCAGACAGCGGGCGGCGGAACGGACGGAGGCCGGCACGGGGGCCGGCACCGCTATCGATGCCGGCACCGGCGCGGGGCGGGTTCCGGAGCCGGGGGAAGGTCCGGCCTCGGACGGCGGCAGGACCGGTGCGGCCGGCCTGAGCGACCAGACCGGCCGCACCGGCCGGTCCGACGTGCCCGGTCAGGCCGGCGACACCGGCGGCGCCGACACCTCCGCGGGCACCGGCCCAAACGCCGATCCGGACGCCGATCCGGACGCCATCCCCTGGCGCAACCTCGACGGCGGCGCCTACGTCCGGCTGCTCGGCCCGCTCGCGGCCGATCCGGACGTCGGCCGGCTGCTCGATCGTTGCGCCCGCGACGACGACACGCCCTACGACCGCGCCTTCGTCGACGCGGTCCCGCGGGCTGCCGAGGCCCTGCGCCGGCTGGTCGCCAAGGAGCACCCGGCCGGCGAGGACGCCCACCGGTTCGTCGGCGGCGTCCTCAACGCCCTGGCCCGCCTGCCGCCGGAGGAAGCCGTGCCGCTGCTGACCCGCGCGGCCGAACAGAAGTCCGGGCTCACCGCCGGGTCGCTGCCGCTGACCCGCCGCGCGATCCGGGCGCTGGCCGAGGTCCCGGGCGAGCTGGTCCCGCCCGCGCTGCACCGGCTGGCCTCGGAATCGCCGCGCGCCGAGGTGCGCAAAGCGGCCTACGCCCGGCTGCGGCAGCGACTGGTGACGCTGTCCCTCGCGCCCGAGTGGACCGTGGAGCGCTTCCGCCTCGACGCCTCCAGCAGCACCCGGATCGCCGTCGGCCCGCATCACACCGCCGTGGTCGCGGTGACCTCCGGCGGCCGAGTGAAGGTCACCTATCACAACAAGTACGGCAAAGCGCTCGCCGGGAAACCCACCGCGCCGACGGTCCGTCCGGCGGCGATGGCCGAGGTCGCGGAGCTGGCCGACGCGTTGCGCACGGCGGTCCGCGCCGCGCGGACCCGGCTGGAGTCCGCGCAGCGCGACGACCGGGAGATCCCGACGGCCGACTGGCTGACGCACTACGTGGACCACCCGGTCACCGGACGCGTGGCCCGCGCCGTGCTGTGGGAGTTACGCCACGGCGACGGCGAATGGCAGACCGGGCTGCCCCGGCGGATCGAGAAGCGCTGGTCGTTGATCACCCTCGACCGCGAACGCCTGGTACCGGAGGACGGCGACGTGCTGCGCGTGCTGCACCCCCGGCGTCTGGGCACTGAGGACGCCGCGGCCTGGCGCCGATTCCTCGGCCAAGCGCGGATCCATCCGGCCCTCCCTCAGCTCAAGTTGAGCTGACGCGATCCCCACCGAACCGGCTACAACCACCCCTGCACGAAGTCCGCGGTGTCCTCCCACGACTTCACCGGCACCGACCGGATCCCCATCGCCTGCACCGGATGGTCGTTGCCCTGCGGATCCAGCCGGTCGCCGACGAACAGGATGTCGTCCTTCTCCACTCCGAGCTGCGCCATCAGCTTGTGCATGCCGTAGGCCTTGTCGATGCCCTTGGCCGTGACGTCCACCGAGGTCGAGCCGCCGCTGCGCACCTCCAGGTCCGGCAGCCGCTCGGCGGCCCAGGCCCGCAGCCGCTCCTTCTTCGCGCCGTCCGGGTCCCAGGCCGCCTTCTCGGCGACCGGGGCGCGCTGCCCGAGCGCCGAGAACGTGACCTGACTTCCGCGGTCCTCGATGATGTCGCCCCAGGTGTGCTCCTCCCACAGCCCGAGCGTCTTCGCCCCCTGCTTCAGGACGTCGATGACCTTTTTCTTGGTCTCCTCCGGCAGGTCCTCGGCATAGATCTCAGTCCACTCCCCGTCCCGGAACAGGTAGTAGCGGGTGCCGTTGGTCGGCATCAGATTCAGCCGTGCCAGCTGCTCCGGGGCGGCCTGGAGATGGTCCAGCAGCTGCGCCCGGAACTGGGAGAACGCCCCGCCGGAGATGACGCAGACCTGCACCTCCTCCAGCAGGCGCGCCAGCAGGCCCGCCATCCGCGCGGTGATCGCGGACTTGGACTCGGCCAGCGTCCCGTCCAGGTCGAAGGCGACGACACGGGCATCAGGGTCGTGATGGCTCATGCCTCCATATCACCCCAGATGGGTCAACAGCGCCAATGCCGAGGCGAGCACGCCGGCCGAGACCGCCGTCGCCGACCGCGCGATCAGCGCCTGCCCGCGTTCGGCGGCGATCCGGTACGCCGACAGCGCGGTGCGGGCCAGCACCCCGGCCACCGCGGCGGTGAGCAGCGGGTGCGCCGCGCCCGGCAGGCCCAGAGATCCGACCACTGTCATCCCCGCCGCCGGCGCGGCGCAGGCCACCGCCAGCCACAGCACCGCGGCCCGCCG
>JABFXP010000812.1 GCA_013361685.1 Catenulispora sp. | reverse complement strand
GCCCATTGCCAGACCTCGAACAAGCCGCGCTACCGCCCCCGCGCCCGCACCAGCCCCGTCTCATAAGCCAGCACGACCGCCTGCACCCGGTCGCGCAGTCCGAGCTTCATCAGGATCCGCCCGACGTGCGTCTTGACCGTGGCCTCGGACAGGAACAGCTTCGAGGCGATCTCCGCGTTCGACATCCCCTGCGCGACCAGCAGCAGCACCTCGTGCTCGCGCTCGGTCAGCACGCTCAGCTCCGGCGGGGCCGGCTCGGACTCCGAGGGCAGCAGCGGCGCGAACTTGTCCAGCAGGCGCCGCGTCGTCGAGGGCGCGACCACCGCCTCGCCGCTGTGCACGGCGCGGATGGCGGCCAGCAGGTCCGGGGGCGGCACGTCCTTGAGCAGGAAGCCCGACGCCCCGGCCTTCAGGGCGGCGAAGGCGTACTCGTCGAGGTCGAAGGTGGTCAGCATCAGGACCCTGGGACGCTCGCCGCGGGCCACCAGTTCGCGGGTGGCGGCCACGCCGTCCAGCCGGGGCATGCGGACGTCCATCAGGACCACGTCCGCCTCCAGGGTGCGCATGAGGTCCAGGGCGGCCTGGCCGTCGCCGGCCTCGCCGACCACCGCCATGTCCGGCTGGCTGTTCAGGACCATGCGAAAGCCCGTGCGCAGCAGCTCCTGGTCGTCGACGAGGACGATGCGGATGGGTTCTGCCGGTTCGGCGTCGAACGGGGCTTCCGGGGCGGTCGGGCTCACGTCACAACTCCTGGTGGTCGGGCGGCGCGGGCCGGCCGGCGGACTCCGGCGCGGGAGCCGGGAGGATCGCCTCCACAGCGTAGCCGCCGGACACGTGCGGGCCGGCGACGAGTGTGCCGCCGAAGACCGACACCCGCTCGCGCATGCCGACCAGGCCGTGGCCCAGGCCGTCGGTCGGGGCCGAGGCGCCGCGGCCGTTGTCCACGATGCGCAGCAGCAGGCTGTCGTCGGTGTAGACCAGCCCCACCGAGGCGCGGACCTCCGGGCCGCCGTGCTTGCGGGTGTTGGTCAGCGACTCCTGCACGATCCGGTACACCGCCAGCGCCAGGCCGGTCGGCATCTCCCAGGGCACGCCCTCCACCGTCAGCGTCACCGGCAGCCCGGTGGAGCGGACCTGCTCCAGCAGGTCCCCCAGCTGCTCTATGCCCGGCTGCGGCGCGTAGGTGCCGGCGTCGTCGGCCGACCGCAGCACCCCGAGCATGCGGCGCATCTCGGTCAGCGCCGTGCGGCCGGTCTGCGAGATGGCCAGCAGCGCCTTGCGCGCCGCCTCCGGATCCTGGTCCAGCGCGTAGGTCGCGCCGTCGGCCTGCACCACCATCACCGACACGTTGTGGGCGACCACGTCGTGCAGCTCCCGGGCGATGCGGGCGCGCTCGGAGGCGGCGGCGATCTGCGCCTGGGCGTCCCGCTCCCGCTCCAGCCGCTCGGCCCGGTCCTCCAGCCGCACGTAGTACTCCCGCCGGTAGCGCATCGAGTCGCCCATCACCCAGAACAGCCCGATCAGGCCGCTCACCAGGATGGCGACCACCACGAACGTGCCCCAGTTGAACTGCGGCGCGTGCACGTGGAACTGCTCGGGGTTCGCCCGGCAGGCCAGCCGCTGCTCCGGCGAGACCGAATCGCAGTCGTTGTCGTCGTAGGCCCGGATGACCTGCAGCTGGATCAGCGCGCCGGCGATGGTCAGCCCCATCGCCGGGATCGACCACCGGCGCGGGCGGTAGGCGGCGATCGTGTACAGGTAGATCAGGAACGCCGAGTCGACGACGTTGAACGCCACCGTGCCGCCGAAGAACCCCAGGAACGCCGCGGTCGCCGCCACCACGAACACGCCGATCGGCCACCGCCGGCGGAACACCAGCGGCACCGCGATCGCCACCACCAGCGGCGCCACCAGCAGCCGGTTCAGGCCCGTCGCCCCGTGCTGCGCCACCACCGTTCCCAGCCCCGTGAGCAGCAGGAAGACGGCCGGCAGGCTGTCGATCAGCTTCGGATGCCGCTGGATCCAGGCGTACAAACGGGACACGTCCCCAGCGTAGGCGCGCGCCGACCGCCCGGACATGGCGCCGCGGGATGATCCCGCGCTCATCCTCAGGTCGCACGAATGTCGCACGGGAGGCCACCGCCGCAGGCCGCGCCGCCGGGACCGGTAGCGTGGCGGCCGTGACGGAATGGCTGACCTGGCGCACGGCGATGGCTCGCGCCCTCTACGGCCCCGAGGGGTTCTACCGCCGGCCCGGAGCCGGACCCGCGGCGCACTTCCGCACCTCGGCGCACAACCCGGTGTTCGCCGAGGTGGTCGGCCGGCTGCTGCTGGACGTCGACGCGCGGCTGGGAACGCCCGAGCGGCTGGACTTCGTCGACATGGCGGCCGGGCGCGGAGAGCTGGCGGCCGGGGTCGCGCGGTGGCTGGCGGCGGCCGATCCGGACGCGGCCCGGCGGCTGCGC
>JABFXP010000295.1 GCA_013361685.1 Catenulispora sp. | reverse complement strand
GCGGCGGATCCGCCGGCGGCGCCGCGGGGGCGGCGGGGCGCGGGATGCCGATGTCGCCGGGGTCCGGGGCCGGCGGGAACAAGGACGACAAGGGCCGCAACCGGACGGCCTTCCTGTCAGAGGACGAAGAAGTCTGGGGTGTCGGGGACGACGTCGCCGACGGGGTGCTGTAGGGCGGAGAACCGAAAACGTGCAAGCCTCAGAAGCCTCACCTGCGGCCAACGCCGCTTTGCGGGCCCGGCTCAGCGAGCTGCTGGACGACTACGACCGCGTCCGGCGCGACCTGGGCGACGCGCAGGCCCGGATGAAGGAGATGCGCGGCACCGCGCGGTCCGCCGACGGGACCGTGGTGGTGACCGTGGACTTCCGGGGCACGCTGACCGCCCTGGAGATCGGGCCGCGCGCCTACAGCCGCTTCGCCCCCTCGCTGCTCGCCGAGGAGATCCTGCGGCTGACCGCCGCGGCCCGGGCGGACGTCACCGGCGCGATGGGCGAGGTGATGGCGCCGTTCCTGCCGCAGGGGCTGGAGTACGGCGCGCTGATGGACGGCTCGGCCGACATGGGCCGGCTGTCCGTGCCCGCCCCGCTCGACGACGAGGGGTACGACGCTTGGCGCGCGCGGTTCAGCGGGGTCCGTGACGCGTCCGCCGCGGGCGACGGCGGCTCGGGCGACGGCTCCGGCTTCGGCACCGGATCTGGCGGCGGTGCCGGAGCCGGGTACGGTGCCGGGCACGGCTCCGGATACGGTTCCGGGAGCGCGCGGTGAACGACGTCCACGCCGACGCCGCGCGCCTGCACCACGGGTCCAAGGGCTATCAGGACGTGGCCGACCGGGTGGCGGCGATCTACCGGGTCCTGTCCACGAAGCTGGAGACCGAGGGCGCGTGCTGGGGCAACGACCCGGCCGGGCAGACCTTCGCCAAGAAGTACGTGCCGTCGGCGCTCAGCGTCCTGAGTCAGATGGACAGCACCAACCAGGGCGTGCAGAGCATGGTCGACGGCATCTGCTCCTGGGCGAAGAACTACGTCGACGCGATCGGCGCGGGCACGACGGACGCGCACCAGCTCGGCGCCCAGCTGACCGGCGGCTACCACGGCGCCGCCGTCGACACGGCCCTCGGCTCGGCCGGGTTGTGAGCCGGCCGTGACGGTCCCGCCGCTGATCCCGACCGGCCTGCCGTGGGTCTACGACCTGATCGTGGGCCAGGACTGGCCGCAGGCCGACGAGGACGCGCTGCGCCGCGCCGCCCAGGCCTGGACCGAGGCGCTGAGCGGCCTGGTCGCGCTCGCCGAGGGCGGCGACTCGGCCGCCCAGTTCGTCGGCTACTCGGTGCAGGCGGTCTCCAGCGACGAGTTCGACAAGTACTGGAGCCGCTACACCCAGGGCGACGACTCCGTCGTCGGCCAGATGGCGCAGCAGTGCCAAGGGCTGGCCGAACTGCTGCTGCAGAACGCCGAGCAGGTCGAGTTCACGAAGCTGTCGATCGACATCCAGGTGGTGATCCTGGCCATCCAGCTGACGGTCGACATCGCCACCGCGATCGTCACCGCCGGCGCGTCGATGGCCGAGGGCGCCGCCGCCGCCATCGCCACCCGGTTCACCGTCAAACAGCTGCTGACCGAGCTGCTCAAGGGCGCGCTCATGGCGGTCGCACCGGACCTGATCACCCAGACGATCATGGTGGTCGAGGGCCACCGCAGCTCCATCGACGTCGGCGAGGCCCTGCAAGCAGCCGGTCAGGGAGCCCTCGGCGCGGGGATCGGCATGGCGGTCGGCGGCGTCACCGGCCGTCTCGCCAAGTCCCTGACCGGCGGCCTGGCCGGCGAGGCGGCCGAGAGCCTGGGCGGCAAGCTGCTGACCCACGCGGTGGACGCCGGCAACGCGGCGGTGACCGGTGCGCTGACGAACATGGTCACCACCGCGGTCACCGACGTGGCCGGCGGGCAGGGGCTGGACAACGTATGGAGCGCGGGGGCCAACGGCGCGGCGAACGGAGTGTTGTTCCACGGCGCGCACGCGCTGGGCGAGGGCATCGGCGCCGCGACGCGGCCGGAGCCGACGCACTTCAGCCTCGCGAACGGGAACGAGCTGCGCGGACTGCCGTTGAAGGACGGGAGCTTCGCGCTGTTCGACGGGAGCGGGATGAAGCACGGGACCGGGGTCGTCGATCCGCGGTCCGGGGAGCTGGTCGTCCGGCCGGTGGCCGGGGAGCCTTACCGGTCCGCGATCGCGCCGGAGAGTAAGGGTCCTGCGGATCCGGTCAGCGAGCCGGCGCAGCAGGAAAGTCCGAGCCCGGATCCGCTGGCTCAGCAGGAGGAGTCCGGATCACGGCCCGAACCGCCGTCGCACGGCGAGGCCAGCACGCCCACCGACGAACCCGCACCGTCGCACGGCGAGCCCGGCGCGCCGGTCGAAGAATCCCGACCGACGCACGGCGAACCCAGCGCACCGACCGAAGAACCCGC
>JABFXP010000232.1 GCA_013361685.1 Catenulispora sp. | reverse complement strand
CTGCGGCAGCGGGGCGCCGCTGAGGGCCAAGGTCGCGGCTGCGATGGGCAAGGCGGCGACGGCTACAGCGGTGGCTTGGGCCGCGATATTCGAGGCTGTGGCAGCTGAGGCGACGTCGGCGAGGGCTCGGCAGTCAGGGCCAGCGCGGCGAAGACCACGGCGGGCAATGCCGGGGCCGAGAAGACCTCGGCGGGCAGAGCCGGGACGACGGCGGGGAGGGCGCGGCGGCTAAGCGTGGGTAGTGAAGACCACGGCGGCTACGGCGAGGGTGGCGAAGGGCGCGGCGGCCCAGGCTGGGGCAGCGAAGATCACGGCAGGCGGGCGCGGATGGCCGGCGTCCGTGACAGCCCAGGTCTGGCGGCCCGGTCGTGGCAGCGCGGGTTGTCCCAGCCCCAGGTCGTGGCGGCCGAGGCGACGGCGCGGGATCACGGCGGCGTTAGCCACAGCAGCGTGGCACCTGCGGCCGGGATCGTGGTGGCGACGGCCATGGCAACATGCGTGCTGCGGCCAGCGAAGGCCGCGTCGGCGAGAGCCGCGATGAGCCGGGCCGCGGCATCCGAGGCCATGATCACCCTGGTCGCAGTCGCAGTCGCAGTCGCAGTCGCAGTCGCAGTCGCAGTCGCAGTCGCCGCGATCGCGCCCGGCCCACGGACCGAGCCCGGGCTCCGCTTCGCACCCGGGCCCCGACCCCGCACCCGGGCCACGAACCTCAGCCGGGCCCACGAACCTCGGCCGCGCCACGAACTTCGGCCGGGTCACGAACCTCACCCGAGCCCCGGCCCGCACCCGAACCCCGGCCCGCCGAGCCCACGCCGCCCCCGCCCCCGCCGCAGCCCGCCGCCCTCCTCACGGCTTGCGGCCGACGGCGCCCAGTACCGCCAGCTCGACCGGGGTGCCGATGTCGGTCGTGTCGGGGCGCCAGAGGGGGCAGGAGACGAGGCCCGGGGGGAGGAGGTGGAGGCCTTCGAAGTAGCCGGCTATTTGGGTGGGGGTGCGGAGGGTGTAGGGGTCGGCGCCGGTTTGGTTGTAGCGGGTGATGGCTTCGCGGTAGGCGGGGTGGGTGTCGACGCCGTCGCGGACCACCAGGTAGCTGCCTGGGGGGACGGCTGCCATCAGGGTTTTGACTATGGTGCGGGCTTGGTCGTAGTCGGGGATGTGGGCCAGGATGCCCAGCAGGACGATGGCTACTGGTTGGGACAGGTTCAGGGTTTTGGTGGCCTGGTCCAGGATTGTTGTGGGGTCGGTCAGGCCGGCTTGGAGGTAGTCGGTGGCGCCTTCGGGGGTGCTGACCAGGAGCGCTTGTGCGTAGGTCAGGACCAGGGGGTCGTTGTCGACGTAGACGATTCGGGATTCGGGGGCTATGGACTGGGCGATCTCGTGGGTGTTGTTCGCGGTGGGCAGGCCGGTGCCGATGTCCAGGAACTGGCGGATGCCGGCTTCGGCGGTGAGGTGGCGGATCGCGCGGATGAGGAACTGGCGGCCGCTGCGGGCCAGGTCGACGATCTCCGGGAAGGTCTGGATGAAGCGGTCGCCGGCTTCGCGGTCGGCGGGGTAGTGGTCTTTGCCGGCGAGCCAGTAGTTGAAGATGCGTGCGGAGTGGGGCACGTGGGTGTCCAGGGGGACTGTCGGCTGGTCCGCTGTGCGGTCGATCATGGAGGGCTCACCGATCCTCGCGGGCTGCGGGCGTCCGCCCGGGTTGCGCGGGCGGGTGGCGCCATCCTGGCCCGGATCGGGGTGGTGGTGTTTCAGTGTTCTGATATATGGACTCTGGTTTCACAGTTCCGGGCTTTCCAGCAGCCCGGTCAGGAACCGGATGGTCTGGGTCGGGGACAGCGCCTGCAGGCAGAGGTGGTCGATGACCGTCGTGTACGCGTCCAGATCCTCGCGCCGGTCCAGGAACGCCGCGCCGGTGAGCTGCTCGACGTAGGCGATGTCGGGGAGCGCGGGCTCGGCGAAGCGCAGGATCGTGAACGGCCCGGTCGCCGCCAGGCCGCCGCGGCTGAACGGCACGATCTGGACGCTGACGTGCGGCAGCCGGCACAGCGCCAGCAAATGCGCGAGCTGCGCCGCCATCACCGCCGCGCCACCGGGACGGCGACGCACCGCGGCCTCGTCGAGCACCGCCCAGATCCGGGGCGGCTCGGCGCGGTGCACCAGCTGCGCGCGGGCCATCCGGAGGCGCACACGGCGCTCGATCTCCCCGGGAGAGGCGAGCGGATGCGCGGTCCGGATGATCGCGCGAGCGTAGTCCTCGCTCTGCAACAGCCCCGGTATGGACTGCGCCTCGTAGCAACGGACGACCGAAGCCGCCTCCTCCAGCCCGAGATAGGCCTCGAACCAGCCGGGCACCAGGTCGGAGCTCTGATGGGATCCCTTGACGTCGGCCTGCGCCGCCAGCGCCAGGACAGTGCGCTGCTCGGCCTCGTCGACGACGCCGTACAAGCCGAGCAAAGCCGCCACCTCGTTCTGGCTGACCCCGGCCTGGCCCAGCTCCATGCGGCTGATTCTGGTGGGGGAGCGGCGGATCTCCCGGGCGGCGGCGTCGCGGTCGACGTCGGCGGCGACGCGCAGGCGACGCAGGCGCGCGCCCAGCATCATCCGGAGCGCGGTGGGTCTACCGTCCCGAGCCACGGCGAAGAGATCGACGGGCTGCTCGCCCGCACGCCTCGTAACATCTTCGGCCGAATCATCGGCCGGTAGTTCAGCCGGTACCGGGGCCATCAGCGCTCTCCCAACCACCCACCAAGTTCCGCTCGCCGCCCGCCGGTGTCACCACCACGCGCCGTGCGCATTGCGCCGTACGCCAGCGTAATCACCACGCGCCGCACGCCCCCAAATCTAGCCGGTCGAAGCAGGATGTTGTCAGGCTTAGTCGTAGCCGCCACCACGCCGTGACCTCGATTCGGCCCAATGTGGCCGTCTATGCACGGTTCGCCCACACCGCCGCGTGCCCCACACACTGGCGTTGGCGCCGACGCCGACCAACGTCAACGCCAACGCCAACCACCCCCACAAAGCAGCCCCCGCAAAGCCCCCCACCAACCCAGACGGCGTCAGCCGCCCTCACGCATCCCGCTTCCGGAACAAGTACGCCCCGATGATGATCGCGACAGCAGCGTAAGCGGTGAACACACCGAACCCACCCCACGCGGAGAACATCGGCACGTCCTTATCGCCGAGCTTCCGCAGCCCCCAGATCTGGCTCCCCGCCAGGAACGGGATGTACTTGTCGACCTTCACCGCCCAGTCGTGCGGCAGGAACTGCCCCATGATGAACGTCACGAACAGCGCACCGATCGCCGCGGTGATCGCCCCGGCCGTGTGCCGCAGCAGCGCCGCCAGCCCGAACGCCAGCAGGGCGCTGACCGCCAGGTACAGACCCCCGCCGACGACCGCCTGCAGCACATGCGGCTTGCCGAGCGAGGTGGACAGGTCCATGGAGCCGATCGTGCGGCGCTCGCCGGGGCCGAACTCGTGGATCTGCACCTTCTGGAAGAACGCCTGGCCGATGAAGAACGACGTGAAGCTGCAGAACAGCCCGGTGGCCAGCGCCACCAGGGTGAACACCAGCAGCTTGGCGCTGAACACCACGCCCCGGCGCGGCATCGACGTCAGCGAGGTGCGGATCATGCCGGTCGTGTACTCGCTGGACAGGGTCATCGCGCCGATGACGACGATCACGAGCTGGCCGAAGATGATGCCGAACATCGAGTAGCGGACCGGGTCGAAGTCCGCCAGGTCCTCCTGGCTGGTGTGGCCGGACTGGCCCCAGGCGAACAGGGTGCTGATACCGATGGTGACGATGGCGGTGGCCAGCAGCGTGTAGCTGGTCGACCGGACCGAGCGGATCTTCGTCCACTCCGAGCGCAGGGCCCCCTTGAAGCCGGAGCGGCCCTTGGCCGGCGGCAGGCCGACGGCGGTCAGGGTGGTCATGTCAGGCCTCTACCTTCTGGGACGGGTTGTCGAACGGAACGTCGGACGGGCTGCCGGGGCCGCCCCCGGCCGCGGGCTGTCCGCCAGGGACTGCCGCGTGGTACTCGACGGAGTCCTTCGTGAGCTCCATGAACGCCTGCTCCAGCGAGGCCTGCAACGCGGTGAGCTCGTGCAGCCGGACGTTGTTCTCGAACGCCAGGTCCCCGACCCGCTCCAGCGGCAGCCGCGAGATCCGCAGCGTGGTCCCCTCGGCGCTGACCCGGCCGCCCTCCGCCGTGACCAGTGCGGACAGCCGCTCGGTGTCCGGTGTACGGACCCTGACCTGCTGTTCGGAGTTCTGCTCGATGAACTCCGCGACCGTGCAGTCGGCGATCATCCGGCCGCGGCCGATCACCAGCAGGTGGTCGGCGGTGTGTTCCATCTCTGACATCAAGTGGCTGGAGACGAAGACCGTCCGGTTCTGCCCGGCCAGCGTCTTCATCAGGTTGCGGATCCACAGGATCCCCTCGGGGTCCAGCCCGTTGACCGGCTCGTCGAACATCAGAACCTTGGGATCCCCGAGCAGCGCCGCGGCGATGCCCAGCCGCTGGCCCATGCCCAGCGAGAAGCCCTTGGACCGCTTGCGTGCCACCTCGGTGAGTCCGACCAGCTCCAGCACCTCGCCGACCCGCCGGGCCGGCAGGTCGTTGGTCTGGGCCAGGCACAGCAGATGGTTGTACGCCGAGCGGCCGCCGTGGATCGCCTTGGCCTCCAGCAGCGCCCCGACCTCCCGCATGGGGTTGTCGGCGGCGGCGAACGGCCGGCCGTTCACCGTCACCGTCCCGGCGGTCGGGGCGTCCAGGCCCAGGATCAGCCGCATCGTCGTGGATTTCCCGGCGCCGTTCGGCCCCAGGAACCCGGTGACCTGTCCCGGCTGCACGGTGAACGACAGCTGGTCCACGGCGAGTTTGTCGCCGTAGCGTTTGGTGAGGCCCACAGCCTCGATCATGATCGGTCGCCTCCCTCCAGGCGCGGGCCCGGCTTCCTGCCGGTGGCCCGGCTCGACGGTATTGCGCGCGGTCGGCGTGGGCGTCGTACTGGGTGGGGAGCCGTGGGTGCTACTTCAGGATGAGTAGCATCGCCAGGAGTTGTAGGCGCTGCGATCCGCCGATCGGTCGTCGGTGCCCGGATGAGCGGACCGGCCTATCGTGGCGGGAGGCGGAACCGCCGCGACCGGCGCCGCGTCCAATCCAGGACAGCTGCCAGCGAAGGCCGACGACCGGGAGTCCCGGTGATGATGAACAAGAAGACGTGGAAACACACGACGACCGTCGTCACCATCTTGACGACGACGGTGCTCGCCGCATGCACGTCGACACAGCACCCGGCATCAGCCCCCGGAGGGACCTCGTCACTGAGCACTCCGACGTCGGGGGCGACATCGCCCGTCAGTACCGACACCACGAGCACATCGCCCTCCGACGCCGGTTCCGCACCCTCGGCGGACGCGTCAAGCGCCACGGCCTCACCGATCCCGCCGAGCTCGGCGTCCGCACCGTCCGTGCCCTCCGAACCGCATCCGACGACCTCCAAGCCCGGCGTCCCGCCCCCGCCGAGCGGCCCGGCCACCTGTCTGTCCGGCACGTTCTCCGTGGTCTACCCCGCCACCGACAACCCGGTCCGCAGCGCCTGCGTGCACATGGGCACCGCGGTGAACATCGAGTTACTGGCGTTGCGCGGCGTCACGTGGACGCCGGCGGCCTCCTCCGACCTGTCGGTGGCCACCGTCACCGACGAGGTGACGCCGCCCGGCACCCGCCACGACCACGTCACGCTGTTGCGGCCGGGCACCGTGACGTTCACCAGCGCCAGCACCTACAACCCGGACCCGCACGGACCGCCGACCAGGCAGTGGACCCTGACCCTGACCATCGTGCCCTGATCCTCGAACGCTGATCTGCCACCGGTCGGACGCTGATGACGCCCTCCACCATCGACTTCGTCCACGAGCCGGGAGATCCCTGGACCGTGACGCAGACCCTGCCGCTCGGCACCGTGGTGCGCGTCGAGCTGCGTCCGGCCGGTGGCTATCGGTGGTCCGGCATCGAAGCTTCCGAGCCGGGAGTCCTACTGGTCGAGGGCACGGTCGACGACGACGGGGCGGCGCACTTCACGATCACCACGGTCCGCACCGGTCAGGTTGTCTTGGCAGCGACCACCCGGTTCCAGGGCGACCGCTTCGGGCCGCCGACCCGGCGCTGGACGATGACCGTCCTGGTCACCCCGGGAGTGAACCGGGGCACATGAACCAGGATCGTGATTCACCGCACAAAGTCGTCAACGTTTAGTAAAAGTTTGCAACGTCCCCGAACCGGGCTTGCCGACCGTTCGTTCGGGCGCAACGATCCCTTCGCACATCCCCGCACTTCTCGTTCGCCAGGCTTTGTCCTGGCCGTGTGAAGGGTGTTCTTTCATGTCTCACCCTCGCAAGAGGGGGGGCATAGGCGCGGCAGTGATCCTCGCCGTAGCCTTGCTCCCCGGCACCGCCGCAGCGACCAGCGCTGCGGCCGCCACCCCCGCCCACGCCGCCGCAGCCGCGGCCGCCCCGGCGAAGAAACACCAGTCCTCTGATTCCGGCCCGGCGGTCTACCACGACCTGTCGCCGACCCTGGCCGCGATGGCCGCGGCCAGCGGCCCGGCGCACGGCGACCGCGTCGCCCCGGACGAGGACACGCCGCTGCCGCACCCCACGCGTGCAGCGGCCGACCCGGTCGTGCAGACCGCGCCCGGCACGAAGGCCGCCGTACCGCTGGCCAACAACTGGGACGCGATCGGTCCCAACACCGGCTACTCCGACACCGGAGTACCGCCGGACCCGAACGCCGCCGTCGGCACCACGCAGGTGATGGAGCTCGTCAACACCGCCTACGCCGTCTACTCCAAGACCGGCTCGACGATCATCGGCGCCACCAACACCAGTTCGTTCTGGTCCGGTTTCGGCGGGTTCTGCCAGAGCGCCAACGACGGCGACGCCACGGTCGCCTTCGACCGGCTGGCGAACCGCTGGGTCGTGCAGCAGTTCGCGAACGTGACGTCCTCCTCCGGCCCGTACTACGAGTGCGTTGCCGTGTCCACGAGCGCTGACGCGACCGGCACCTACAACCGCTACAGCTATCAGTTCACGAACTTCCCGGACTACCCGAAGCTGGCGGTGTGGCCGCAGGCGTACTTCACGACCTACAACATGTTCACGCCGGCCGGGGCCTTCGTGGACGCCGAGATCTGTGCGATGAACCGCTCGGCGATGCTGACCGGCGCCGCCGCGTCTCAGCAGTGCTTCACCACGTCCTCCACCTACGGCGGGATCCTGGCCGGGGACGTGGACGGCACCGCCGCGCCGCCGGCCGGGGAGGACGAGACGGTCGTCGGCCTCGGCGCGACCGCGACGACGCTGGCCACCTGGAAGTTCCACGTGGACTGGACGACCCCGGCGAACTCGGCGTTCACCGGCCCGGCCGCGCTGACCGTGGCCTCCTACACCACCGCGTGCGGCACCTCCGGCACCTGCATCCCGCAGTCCGGCACGACTCAGCAGCTTGACTCGCTGTCCGACCGGATCATGTACCGGCTGGCCTACCGCAACTTCGGCGACCACGAGGCACTGGTCACCGACGACGCCGTCACCGCCGGATCCGGCGTCGGCGTGCGCTGGTACGAGCTGCGGATGACCTCGGGCTCCACGCCGACCGTCTATCAGCAGGGTACGTACGCGCCCGACTCCACCTACCGCTGGATGGGCTCGATCGCCATGGACAAGGCGGGGAGCATCGCGCTCGGCTACTCCCAGTCCTCCTCCTCGGTGCACCCCTCGATCCGGTTCACCGGCCGCGCCGCCGGCGACACCCTCGGCAGCATGACGCAGGCCGAGACCACGATCATCACCGGCGCCGGATCGCAGACCTCGTACTCGCGCTGGGGCGACTACACGTCCATGTCGGTCGACCCGACTGACGACTGCACCTTCTTCTACACCGACGAGTACGAGCCGGCCACCGGCAACTTCAACTGGCAGACCCGCATCGCCAGCTTCCAGCTGCCGAACTGCACCGCCACGGCGGACTACTCGATCTCGGCCAGCCCGGCCTCCGGTTCGGTCACCTCCGGCACCTCGGCCACCACCACCGTCTCCACCGCGGCCACCGGCGGCGACACCGAATCCGTCACCTTCAGCGCCTCCGGGCTGCCCAGCGGCGCCACCGCCGCCTTCAGCCCGACGTCCGTGACCGCCGGCGGATCGTCCACCCTGACGATCGCCACCGCCGCGTCGACACCCGCCGGCACCTATCCGATCACCGTGACCGGCACCGGCACCGCCCACACCCACACCACCACCTACAGCCTGACCGTCACCCCGCCGGCGACGAACGACTTCTCGATCTCGGTCAGCCCGGCCACCGGCAGCGTGACTCAGGGTTCTGCGGCCACCGTGTCCGTCTCCACGGCCGTCGCCTCCGGGACCGCGCAGACCGTGACGTTCAGCGCCACCGGCGTGCCGGCCGGCGCGACCGCCACCTTCAGCCCGGCCTCGGCCACCGCCGGGTCCGGCTCGACGCTGACCATCGCCACCTCGGCGGGCACCGCGATCGGCAACTTCACGGTCAACGTCGTGGGGACCTATCCCGGTGGTTCACCGACACACAGCGCCTCCTACACGCTGGCCGTCACCGCGCCGTCCACCGGCGGGATCGTCAACGGCGGCTTCGAGACCGGCGACCTCAGCGGCTGGACGACCGCCGGCAGCGCTTCCGTGGTGAACTCGGGTGCGCATTCGGGCACGTACGCCGCCCGGATCGGAGCCACCACGCCCACCAACGGCGACAGCAGCGCGGCCCAGACCTTCACCGCGCCCTCGGGCTCCGGGACGTTGTCCTTCTGGTACAACGTCTTCTGCCCGGACACCGTGACCTACGACTGGGCCACGGCGACGTTGAAGGACAACACCGCCAACACCACCTCGACCGTGCTGGCCAAGACCTGCGTGAACCCCAGCTCCGGCTGGAAGCAGATCACCGCGCCGGTCACCGCCGGGCACAGCTACACGCTGACGTTGACCTCCCATGATGACAACTACAGCGGCGACCCGACATACACCCTCTACGACGACGCGACGCTGTCGGCCGCCGCCTCGAACCCGATCGTCAACGGCGGGTTCGAGACCGGCTCGCTGTCCGGCTGGACCGCGACCGGCGCCGCGTCCGCGGCCGTCAACTCCGGTGCCCACTCGGGCACCTACGCCGCCCGCCTGGGCTCGACGTCACCGACCAACGGCGACTCCTCGATCGCCCAGACCTTCACCGCGGCCGGCGGCGGCACTTTGTCCTTCTGGTACAACGTGACCTGCCCGGACACGGTCACCTACGACTGGGCCACGGCGACGTTGAAGGACAACACCGCCAACACCACGGCCACGGTGCTGGCTCAGACCTGCGCCGCCAGCTCC
>JABFXP010000042.1 GCA_013361685.1 Catenulispora sp. | reverse complement strand
CGCGGCGCCGACCAGCGCCAGCAGCCCGACCGCCGGCGTCCCGAGGTGGTCGCGCGGCCCGGTGACGTGCAACGCGAGCGCCGTCCACGCCGCGCTGAACCCGGCGAACGCCGGCACCTGGTACCGCACCGACTGCCGCAGCATCGGCTCGGCGCGCAGCAGCCGCACCGCCGCGGCGACCAGCGCCGGATAGCGCTCGCCGGTGCTCGGCGCCGTCGGCGGCAGGAACGCCGCCATCGCCGCCGTGAGCACGAGCATCACCGCGGCGGCGACGAGGTACGGCGCCCGCCACCCGAACCACTCCCCCAGCACCCCGGAGAAGGTCCGGGCCAGCAGGATCCCGCCGATCAGCCCGGACAGCAGCATCCCGGTCACCTCGCCGCGCCGCTCCGGCGCCACCAGCCCGGCGGCCATCGGGATCAGGATCTGCGGCACCACCGTGGTGAAGCCGATCAGCGCACTGGCCGCCACGAGCACCGGCAGCGTGGCCGCCGTCCCGGCCAGCACCAGGCCACCGGCCGTGAGCAGGGACAGACCCGGCACCAGCCGCCGATGGCGCAGCCGGTCGCCGAGCGGCACCAGCAGGAAGACGCCGACCGCGTAGCCGAGCTGGGAGCAGGTGGCGGCCAAGGCGGCGGACGGCTCGTCCACCCCCAGCCCGCCGGCTATCAGCGGGCTGATCGCCTGCGGAAAGTAGATGTTCGCGACCGCGACCCCACACGCCACGGCCATCAAGAAGACCAAAGGACGGCTCAGCACTGCACCCCCAAGGAACCTGTTTGACTGGTTCCGCAACCGTACACCGGTCAAACCGGTTCCGCGCTAGACTCCTGCGCTGTGGACACCCCCGACTTCCGCACCGGTTCCGGCCGCGTCAGCCTCGACTTCATCAGGACTCTGAGGTGGCGCGGGTCGGCGGAGGAGACCGAAGAACTCGGCACGCCCGAAGCGCTCGCCGCCTGGACGTCGCAGCTCGGCCCCTACTCCCCCGACGCGACCGTCCCGACGCCGACGCCGCGCCTGCTGCGCGCCGCGCGGGAAACCCGCGAAGCCGTCTACACGCTGCTCAAAGCGGCCCGGACCACCGGGGCCGCCGACTGCCCGGCGGAAAGCAGGATCCTGTTGAACCGGGTGGCCGCCACCGCCACCCCGCATCCCGTCCTGGACGAGCACGGCGTCCTCACCCACGCCGCCGCCGACCCGGTCGCGGCGCTGCTGGCGCTCATCGCCCGCGACGCCCTCGACCTGGCGACCTCACCCCTGCTGCCGCGAGTCCGCGCCTGCGCCGGCCCGAACTGCGGCGCGTGGTTCCTGGACACCTCACGGCCGGGCACCCGCCGCTGGTGCTCGATGGACCGGTGCGGGAACCAGGCGAAGAAGAGCACGTGGCGTTCCAAGCACGCCGCGCACGAGTAGGACCCTGAGCGGCCCTGAGCGGCCCCGGCCGATCCGACCGTTCCGACCGCACAGCGGCCGTCCGGCTACTACGCCGAACCTGAGGCGCGCCACCGGATCGCTGCCCGCCGGCGATGATCGTCGGGCGACGGCACAATTGCCGCCCCGCACACCACGGCGCCCGCTCTAGGGTTTCCCTTGTCCAACCCTTGACCCGCGCAGCGCTCTTGACCCTGTTTCAGGGCCTTGTTACGTTCCGCGATGTACATCAGCCCCGTAGTACTGCTTTCCGTAGTACTCGCCGTCCGCGGCACCGGGGTCCGATCGGCGTGCATCCCGTGCTGAACCCTGCCCGGAAACGGGGCGCCGGACGGCTGCGCGCCCGAACAGCACGGTCCCAATCGTCCCACAACGACAGGAGACTCCGTGTCCCACCTGCCCACCGGCAGAACCCGCAGGGTCCTGCTGCGCACCGGCTACGCGCTGGTCGGCGTGCTCGCGCTGGTCACCCTGGGCGCCACCGCCCCGGCCCAGGCCAGCGCGACGTCCGCCCCGCAGAGCGCCGCGAACACCGCGAGCACGTCCCAGGTGCCCGCCGTGAACGTCTGCGACCAGCACGTCGCCCCGCACCACGCGGCCTGCCTGGCGCTGCGCCGGACCGACAAGCTGCCGAACACCGGCATGGCCTTGTCGCCGAACGCGACGCCCTCCGGCTACGGCCGCACCGACCTGCTCTCGGCCTACAACCTGCCGTCCACCGGCGGCACCGGCCAGACGGTCGCGATCGTCGACGCGCAGGACGACCCGAACGCCGAATCGGACCTGGCGACCTACCGGTCGACCTACGGCCTGACGGCGTGCACCACGGCCAACGGCTGCTTCAAGAAGATCGACCAGAACGGCGGCACCAGCTACCCGACCGCCGACAGCGGCTGGGCCGGGGAGATATCCCTGGACCTGGACATGGTCTCGGCCGTCTGCCCGAGCTGCCACATCCTGCTCGTCGAGGCCACCTCGGCGAACATGAGCGACCTGGGCACCGCGGTGAACCAGGCCGTGGCGCAGGGGGCGAAGTTCGTCTCCAACAGCTACGGCGGCAGCGAGGACGGCTCGGAGGCCTCGGCCGACTCCAGCTACTTCCACCACCCGGGTGTGGCGATCACCGCCTCCTCCGGTGACGGCGCGTACGCGGCCGGGACCTCCTACCCGGCCTCGTCCCAGTACGTCACCGCGGTCGGCGGCACCGCGCTGAGCCGGTCCAGCGGGACCACCCGCGGCTGGACCGAGTCGGTCTGGAAGACCAGCTCCAGCGAGGGCGCCGGCTCCGGCTGCTCGCAGGACGTCGCCAAGCCGAGCTGGCAGAAGGACACCGGCTGCGCCAAGCGCATGGTCGCCGACGTCTCCGCGGTCGCCGACCCGGCCACCGGCGTCGCGGTCTACCAGACCTACGGCGGCTCCGGCTGGGCGGTCTACGGCGGCACCTCGGCGTCCTCGCCGATCATCGCCTCGGTGTACGCCCTGGCCGGCACCCCCGGCTCGACGGACATCCCGGCCTCCTACGCCTACGCGCACACCGGCAACCTGTACGACGTGACGAGCGGCAACAACGGCTCGTGCTCGCCGTCGTACTTCTGCACCGCCGCCACCGGCTACGACGGCCCGACCGGCCTGGGCACCCCCGACGGCGTGGCCGCCTTCACCTCCGGCGGCTCCACCGGCACCGAGACCGTGACCGTCACCAACCCGGGCAGCCAGTCCGGCGTGGTCGGCACCGCGGTGTCCAAGCAGATCAGCGCCACCGACTCGGCCGGCAAGACCCTGACCTACTCGGCGACCGGCCTGCCGGCCGGCCTGTCGATCAGCTCCTCCGGCCTGATCAGCGGCACCCCCACCACGGCCGGCACCTCCAGCGTGACGGTGACCGCCTCCTCGGGCACCGCCACCGGCTCGGCCACGTTCTCCTTCGCCGTCACCACCTCCGGGGGCGGCGGCTGCACCGCGGCGCAGCTGATCGGCAACGGCGGCTTCGAGAGCGGCGCGGCCAGCCCGTGGACGCTGAGCACCGGCGTGTTGAACAACTCGACCTCCGAGCCGGCGCACGCCGGTTCGTGGGACGCGTGGATGGACGGCTACGGCACCGCCCACACCGACAGCGCCTCGCAGTCGGTGACCATCCCGGCCGCCTGCACCAGCGCGACGCTGTCGTTCTACCTGCACGTCGACACCAGCGAGACCACCACCAGCACCGCGTACGACAAGCTCACGGTGCAGGTGCTGAACTCCTCCGGCACCGTGCTCGGCACCCTGGCGACGTTCTCCAACCTGAACGCCAACAGCGGCTACACCGCGCACTCCTACAACCTGTCCTCCTACCTCGGCAAGACGGTGACGCTCAAGTTCACCGGCACCGAGGACAGCTCGCTGCAGACGTCGTTCGTCCTGGACGACAACGCACTGAACGTGAGCTGACCGCGTAGCGGCTGGGAATCAGGGGCCTGGCTCTCCCTCGGGAGGGCCGGGCCTTCCGCTTCCGCTACAGCGGATGCGGCACCAAAGCTATGCGGCCGGTGTCGAAGACGCCGCGGCTGGTGGTCTTCGGGCCGACGCGGATCACGGTGTAGAGGAAGCGCAGCACGTCGGCGCGGCGGCGCAGCGGCACCCGGGGCCAGTGCAGCCCGGCGCCGGGCCCGGTGACGATGCCCTCGATCGCGGCGGCCGAACGGACGACGACGCCGGCGTGGAGGGCGTCGTACAGTGCCTGGTCCGCACGGTCGGGGCGGCCTGGACGATCGAGGCGGTCTGGACGATCGAGGCTGATGGCGCTTGATCTCGCGCCGGAACCGCCGACACCGCCGGAACCGCGGTGAGCAACGGAACCGTCCAGTCCGCCCAGGACGTCCGACCGCCGGTGTCCGACCATCGGCAGCGACGCGACGCGGGCGGCGTCCCAGCTCTCCAGGATGCGGATCGCGTCCTGCTCCACGTACCCCTCGAACGAGGCCGCGCCTATGGAGCGGGCGCACTGCTCCGGCGGCTGGCCCCGGGTCGAGGCACACGCGTACATGCGGTAGCCGCCGACGATGGAGCCGACCATGCTGTGCCCGCAGGCCCGGCACTCGACCAGGCCGGTGAGCAGATAGTCGTGCCGCTGCCCGGCCTCGGCTTCCCCGCGGCCCTCACCCTCGGCAGCCCTGGAGCCCCGGCCGGAACGCAACACCCGCGCCCGTTCCCAGTCCTCGATGCTGACGCACGGCTCCCACGCGCCGAGCTGATATCCGCCGCCCTGGGCCCGGACCTGCCCGCGGAACACCCGGATGCCGGCGTACCGGGGCGCGTCGAGGACACGGGCCACGCCGCCGACCGTCCAGGCCGAACCCAGCGAGGTCGGGACCTCGCGGGCGTTGAGATCCAGGGCGATCGCGCGCAGCGTCTCACCGTCCAGGAAGCGGGCGAAGATCTCCCGCACCACCTTGGACTCGGCCGGGATCAAAGCCCCCATGCCGGCCTCGTAGCCGAACGCCCGCCGTCCGCCGCCGTGGGGCCGCCCCGCCGCCGCCGCGTCCTGATGCGCGGCGCGCGAGGCCCGCGACACCGCGCGGGCCGAACGCACGGCGACCGTGGCCCGCTCCAGCAGGGTCCGCCGGTCGGCCGGCTCGGCCAGGTTCCAGGCGTCTCCGACGCTGTGCAGCGCGACGCCGTTCCGGGTGCCGGCCTCCAGCAGCCGCACCAGGTCGGCGGCGCGGTGCCGGGCCAGGGCGCCGGGGCTGTCGATGATCAGGGCTTTGATCCGGCCGGCCGCGACGGCGGTCAGCAGCGCGTCCCAGCCGGGGCGCGCGCCGTCGGGTTTCCACACCGCGCGGGCCGTGTCGGCGTACACGGCGGCCGATGCGACGTCGATCCCGTGCCGGCGGGCGTAGTCGCGGCAGCGCAGCTCGCGGCGATCGACGGTGCTCTGGTCGTCGTCGTCGATGTGGGGGACGCAGCAATAGATCCCCGCGGCGGGAAGCATCCCTGCCGGATCGTCCATAAAGGGAATCTACTACGCCGCATAGGAGATAGGGAGACCCCTTCTTGGCACTACGTCGTCACGCGTTGTTAAGGGCGTCAGCGGGGCTTTCCCTGCCCGCCGCGCGACTTCGCAGATCTCCTTCCAGGGCACGGCGGGCATCCGTAGTCTGATTCGGGCCGCCTTGAGGCGGCCGGAGAGGGGAGAGCCTGATGGTTGTCGGCGGCCGCGGACGCGCAGGCCTGGTCACTTACACGGAAACCGGCGAGCCCGTCCAGATCGAGATCCAGTCCGACGGCTACGTCCCGATCAGCGGGAGCCGGCCGATCGGCCAGCTGGCGGAGGTGTTCGCTCCGGTGCGGCAGGTCGCATCGGCGCTCCTCAAGAGCGTCGCGAGCAGCGAGGTCCGGCCGGACGAGGTCACCGTCTCCTTCGGGATCTCCGTGGACGGAACCGGGGAGGCCGTGGTCTCCAAGACCGGGACCGAGGGCACCTTCGCCGTGACGCTCACCTGGCGGGCGTCCCAGTGAAAGTCTTCCTCAGCTGGTCCGGGCGGCGGGCGCAGGAGATGGCGGAGGATCTGGGCGCCTGGCTGCAACTCGTCATCCATGCCGTCGAGCCCTTCGTGTCCTCGCAGGACATCCACAAGGGCGAGCGGGGTCTGAACGTGATCGCCGACGAGCTCGAGGGGACCTCGTTCGGCATCATCTGCGTGACCCGGGAGAACAGCCAGGCGCCGTGGATCAATTTCGAGGCCGGCGCCCTGTCGAAGGTCATCAACACCTCGCGGGTGGTCCCGCTGCTCCTGGACCTGTCCGTCAGCGATGTCACCGGGCCGCTGCGCCAGTTCCAAGCCGTCTCCAGCACCAGCCGGGACGACGTCTTCAAACTGGTCGACAGCCTCCGCGAATTCTCCGGGACGCCTCTGAAGCCGGACCAGCTGAAGACCACGTTCGACATGTTCTGGCCGACCCTGGAAAAAGCCTTCGACAAGGCCCGGACGATGACGAGTCCCGACGCCGACACCACACCGGCACGTTCCTCCGCCGAGGTCCTGGAGGAAGTCCTGGTCCTGGCTCGACGCCAGGAGGCGATCCTGCGCACCGTCGTCGAGCACGTCGACTCCTCGATTCCGATGCGCGAGATCCGCAAAGGCATCCCGGATGGTGCGCCGCCGGCCGACGGCGCCGTGCAGCCACGCAATACCCAGGATCGGTCGCTGGCCGACGCGGTGATCATCGACAATCTGCTCACCGCTCTGGCCTTCCTCGGCGACACGGCCCTGGCCTACCGAGTCATCACGGACCGGTTGCCGGAGGAAGTCCAGGTCTACTACAACGGGGGCGCGATCACGGCGGCGAACGTGGACGAGGTCTGCCAGACCATCGAGGGTTTCGCCAACGGAACCGGCCTGACCATGGCCATCAAGACCAAGGACGGTTACCACATCATCGCCCGGCCGGAGATGCCGCCGACCGTCGTACTGGAGCCGCACGTGCCGAGCGCGTCCCGTCCCGCGCCGACGACGACGCCGGCCCACCCCGGTCCGGCCCCGGCCCCGCAGCCGCCGGCCGAGGACGACACCGATCCGGCGCCATGAGCGCGGCGTCCCGGCAGGTCCTCTTCGCCAACATCAAGCGCCCTTCGACGGCGAAACAGTTCGCCCGCTCCTACCTGTCCGGCCTCGGCCTGATCGCGGGCATCAGCGGCCTGGGCTCGGGGCTCTTCCCGGACTTCGCGAAGCGTCACGGGGTCCCGTTCCTGATCGGGGCACTGGCGTTGGCGCTGGTCTACGCGCTGTGGGCGGCCTATCCGCGCCTCAGTTTCGACCGGGCGTTCACCATGCCGCGCACGAAGGTCTCGATCGTCGTCGGGGACCTCTTCACGCAGGACGGGCATCTCGTCATCGGGATGACCGACACGTTCGACACCGAGACCCCGCAGATCATCTCGGAGCGGGCCCTGCAAGGGCAGCTCCTGGCCCGGGAATACGGCGGGGACCTCGCGGCCCTCGACGCGGACGTGACGAAGGCCCTGGCCGCCACGCCGGTCACGGCCACGGAGAGCCGCACGGCGAAGCCCCTCGGCAAGCTCGACCGGTATCCCCTCGGCACGGTCGCGGTGCTCGGCTCAGCGCCCCGCCGGTACTACGGTCTCGCTTACAGCCGGATGAGCAACGCCTGTGTCGCGGAGTCGAGCGTGACGAACGTCTGGAACTCGCTGATGCGGCTCTGGCCGGTCGTGCGGGACACGGCCGATCTGGGCACGGTCTCGATCACGGCGATGGGGATGGGGCTCGCGCGGCTGTCCGGCCAGATCACGCAGGCCGACATCGTGCGCCTGATCATCATCTCGTTCTTGACGGCGTCGAGGGAGACCGTCGTGACTTCGCACCTGCGCATAGTGCTGTCGCCGGACGCCGCGGAGCAAACGGATCTGAAGGCTCTGCGCGACTATTTGAACGCCCAGTGACGGCGGTCGCCGAAGCCTGGTGTCAGTGAAGATCAGGACTCTGTGGAAACGTCCTTCTCGACAGGGTCGGCGCCGGGAGCGCCGGATTCGAACAGCGTGCCGATCTCCACGACCCGCTCCCGGTGGTGGGTCCACAGCCACGCCAGCACGCCCAGACCCAGCACCAGCCAGACGCCGACCACGGTGCCGGCCCACGAGGACGGCGGTGTCAGTTTGCTGACGAACGAGAACGCCGGGACACCGGCGGCCGTGAGCAGCGCCGGGACGAAGGCGGCGATGCCCAGCAGCGGCACGAGGCCGTGCCGCAGCCAGGAGAACTCCTCGCGGCGGAACCGGGCGAAGAACCCGATGCAGGCCAGGTTCGCGACCATGTAGACGGAGATGATCACGATCACGATCCCGGTCGCCACGAAGCCGAACGCGACCGACGGGCCCCACTTGAAGCCCACCGCCAGCGTGACGCCGACGGCGATCACGAACTGGGCCGCCACCGCCACCACCGGGGACCGGTATCGGGGGTGCAATCTGGTGAGCTGACGGGGCAGCACGCCAGCACGGGCCAAGGCGAAAGCGGTGCGGGTGGAGACGTTCAGGCCGGCGTTGGCGTTGGCGACCGTGGAGTTCACGATGGCGAAGAACACCACCACCCAGAACAGGCCGTAGGAGGCCTTGGCCAAATCAACCCACTGGGACGGGTCGCTGTTGAAGGTGGCGAACTTGCCGGGGCCGAAGAACACCGTCGCGGCGTAGGTCGTGAACACGTAGACGGCGCCGATCACCAACGACGCGCCCAGCACCGCGCGGCGGATGGTGCGGCGCGGGTCCCGCGTCTCCTCAGCCAGCGGCGCCGCGGCCTCGAAGCCGGCGAACGCCAGGGTGGCGTAGACCGAGCCGGCGACGACGCCCGCCAGGCCGCGGTGGCCGTCCGGGGTGTACTTGGTGCCGAACACCGCCAGGGTGTTGTGTCCGCCGGCCTTCACCACGAACATGCCGGCCAGCACCACGAAGACCACGATCTCGAACGCACCGAGGACGGTGCCGAGCACCGCACTGGTCTGGATGCCGCGATAGCCGGCGGCGGCGATCACCAGCGCGCCGACGACGACCCACGGCCACCACAGGTCGGCCGGGTAGGAGTGCCACTCGCTGTTCAGCGTCGGCGCCACGGTGAAGCCCAGTTGCAGGAGCAGCAGCGTGGGCACCAGCGCCTGGATGAAGACGTACATCCAGCCCACCACGAAGCCCACGGCCGGATGCAGCCCGCGGCTGACGTAGGTGCCGACCGAGCCCGCCGCGGGCAGATGCCGCGCCAACTCGGCGATGGAGTTCGCGGCCAGCAGGCAGGCCACCAGCGCCAGCAGCACCGACAGCGGCAACGCCCCGCCCGCGAACGCGGCACCGGCCGGGATCGACGCGGCGACGGCCGCCCCGGGCGCCATCGCGGTGATGCTCTGGAACAGCACTTCGCGCAGGCCCACAGCCTCCCGCGCCAGTCCGGCCCCGCTCGGCGGGGCGGTTCTCGATCGCACCTGGGTCACGGCTGACTCCTGTCGCGGTCACGGTCGCGGT
>JABFXP010000109.1 GCA_013361685.1 Catenulispora sp. | reverse complement strand
TCTGGCCGGCACTGTGGTTCTGGCCGGCATCGTGGTTCCGGCCAGGGCACATCACCCGATAGGACCGGTTGAGGAGTCCGCTGTCCACCATCCGGAAGCCCGTCGGCGCGGGCAGGCCGAACCGCAGGAACAAGGCCTGGAGCAGCGCCGACGTCCCTGACATGCGCGCACTCTATCTCCCGGATCATCCTTAACCCGGGCTTTATGTTGTCTGACTAGCCTCGTGTGAACCAATGGACATCGGGGGTATCGTCCCCGCGGGACTGGCGGGACGAGACTGTCGCGGCCCTGACACAGCGGCCGCGAGGAGGGCGACGGGTCGATGGCGAACTCGGCGAGGGGGCGGCGCCGCGCGCCCAGACGCCGGCGCCGGTCCCGGGCACTGGTCCTGGTGACGGTCAGCGTGGCCTTGGTGGCGGGCACCGGCGCGGCCATCGGCTATGCCTCGCACCTGTTCGCCAAACATCAGGGCACGGAGAACGCCCAGACGCCCGAAAACGTGGCCTCGGACCCCACCGCCGACTCCGGGCACGCCTCCGGCCCCAAGCCCGGCCAGTCCGCGTCGCCGGCCCCCGCGCCGCCCACCGGGGGCACCGGGACCCGCACGGCCAGCCCGCACCCCGTGGTCAAGGCGACCGGCCCCGGCACCGTCAGCACCCTGAACGTCGCCTCGGCGGACAGCGACCTGCCGAACCGCCCGGTCGTGGTCTACAAGCCGGCCGTGCCGGACGGCACCGTGCTGCCGGTGGTGTACCTGCTGCACGGCGTGCCCGGCGAGCCGGAGCGGATCATGGAGGCCGTGAAGGACACCCTGGACCAGGCCTTCACCACCGGCGGCCAGGCGCCGTTCGAGGTCGCCGCCCCGACCGGCGGCGGCGACGCGCACAACGACACCGAATGGGCCGACGCCGCCGACGGCAAGGACATGGTCGAGACCTACTTGGTGAAGAACGTGATCCCGGCGGTCGAGGGCCCCAAGCCGCGCCCGGCGGAGATGCGGGCCGTGGTGGGCTTCTCCATGGGCGGCTACGGCGCGGCCAACCTGGCGCTGCGGCATCCGGACCTGTTCGGGCAGTTCGCCTCGCTGGCCGGGTACTTCCACGTCGACGACCCGGCCGGGATGTTCGGCTCGGACAGCCGGCTGCAAGCCGCCAACACCCCGGACGACATGGTCAAACAGGCGGCGGGCAAGCGGGTGCTGCTGCTGGAGGACCAGGACGAGACCGACTCGCTGATCGACGGGCAGGCCGCCGAGTTCGCGCAGCGGCTGCACGACTGCGCCTGCGACGTCGACCTGAACTGGCACCTGGAGCCCGGCGGGCACAGCTACGACTTCGTGACGCAGGCGTTCCCCAAGGTCATAGGGTTCCTGGACCAGGGGTTCTGACCGCGGTCCAGCCGGGCCGCGGACGGCCCGGCTCGGGCGGCTCACGCTCGATGATTCACGTGAAACATCGGCGCGGCGCGCGCTCGGCGGCGCTCGACCGCCTCACTTCTGCTGCTTGCCCTGCGAGGGTTCGTCCTGGTCCAGGCCGAGCATCTCCCGCTCCTCCTTGCTGAGCCGCTCGGTCCCGGTGCGTTCGGACGGGGCGCCGGTGGCAGGAGGAGCTCCCGACGGGCTGGCAGGCGGGGCTCCCGACGGACTGGCCGGCGGGGCCTCCGACGGACGGCCCGACGAAGCGACCGTGGACCCGGTCGGGGCGGCGGGCTGTCCCTGCTGGGCCGGGTGTACCGGCCGGGCCGGGGCCGAGGGCGTCGGCGGGTTGGTCGGGATGGCGTTGGACTCCGGTGCCCGCGCGGCGGCTGCGGGTGCGACCGCGGTCCCGGCCCTGGTCCGGTCGACGACCACGGTCTCCTTCGGCCGGCCGGTCATCACCACGGCGCCGCTGATCATCAGCAGTCCGCCGACGAGCGCCCAGGCCACCCCGGCGCCCAGGCCGCGGTTGCCGGAGCTGATGGTCAGCTCGCCGGCCGCCTGGCCCTGGCGCACCATCCACAGGATGGCGAACCCGAAGGCGATCACGCCGGCGACGCCCACCAGCAGCCGCGAGCGCACGATCACGCCGGCCACCGTGAGTATCGCCGTGACCAGGAAGACCAGGAAGACCGAGTCCATGATCCCGGACCGGGAGTCGGTGACCCCGCTGCCGAAGACCTCCCAGAACTTGTAAGTGCTCCCGTGGCGGCCGTTGTACCAGGCCTGCCAGGGGCTGATCAGCGTGGCCGCCGCGCCCAGAACCGCGAGGAGGCCGCCCACGACGTTGCGCATGCTGTGGCTCCTTCCAACCTGCCCCCTCGGCCCGAAGCTATGACGCCGATCGCCCGGCTGCACCTTGGCGGGGCAGCCGGGCGATCGGCGATCGGGGGCGGAAGGGGACGGCCGGCGCTGGAGGCAGCCGTGCTCAGCCGGGAGTTCCGCTGGTCAGCGTGCTCAGTGGCCGCCGACCCGGGCCGCGATCTCGGTCACGACCGTGTTCGACACCGCGCTCGGGCCGCCGAAGACGGTGACCGTCCGCAGGTGCGCGGCCAGCGCCGCCAACTCGGCGCCGATCGCGTCGGGCAGCTGGGCCGGGTCGGTCAGCAGCAGCGGCTCGCCGGCGTTGGCGGCGAAGGCGCCACCGGTCAGCGCGTCCGGGAAGTTCATGCCGCTGGCCACTCCGACGCCGGTCGGAGCGTGGCCCAGGGCACCGATCACCGCGCCGGCGACCTTCGCCGAGGTGGCGTACCGGTCGCCGCCGTACAACGCCTGGTAGGTCTTCCCGGCCGTGCCGACGTGGGCCGTCACCGCACTGTCGGCCTGACCGCCCACCGCTTCGATCGCGGCGTGCGTCTTCACGAACGCGGCGGTCGCCGGGTCCAGGTCACGGTCCTGCGAGAGCACGATCGGCGCGTCCTCCGCCGCGCCGAGCGGCCCGGCCGACAGCGCGTCGGGGAAGTTCAGCCCGGTCGCGACCACGACGTGCTTCGTCGGCCCGAAACTCTGCGCGACCTGCAGCGCGGTGGAGAAGCGGTCCGCCCCGCCGTAGCGCACGACCTTGTAGCCGAGCGCCCGCACGGCCTTCTCCACGTCACCGTTGATCGCGCCGGTGCCGCCGAGGATGTAGACGGTCTTGGAGGTGTCCGTGCCCAGGACACGCCGGATCTCGGTGGAGACCGCCGGGCTCAGGGAGGTGGTGTCGGTCAGCAACAACGGGCCGTGCTGGTGCGCGGCCAGCGGAACGCCGGAGAGGGCATCGGGGAAATTGCCGCCGCGGGCCAGAACGACGGCCTTGGCCTGGCCTGTCTGCCACTGGGTGGAGGAGGCGGCGATCCCGGTGGTGTAGCGGTCCGGCCCCGCGATGCGCCCGATGGACGGACCGCTGGTGGGCGGAACGGTCGGCGGGGGCGTCACCGGCGGGGTGACCGGCGGCGTCGGCTGCGGGGGGATCGGGAACGGGCCGTTGGGGTTCACGACGCCCTGGTACTCGAACGCGCCGCGGTCGGCGAAGGCCGGGGTGCCGGTACCGGTGTTCGGGGTGTTCGTGTCGTCGTAGCGGGCGTGGCCGAGGATGTCGGTCTTCTGGAAGCCCGGCGCGGTGGCGTCGGCCGAGTCGACCGGGGACCAGCCGCTCGTCGGGACGCCGTTCGGGTCCAGCCCCGCGAAGTCGATCAGGTCGTGCGCGCCCTGGTGGATTCCGGCCTTGGCCAGGTCGGCCGGGGTGGAGTAGCCGGTGCCGGCCCACATGTAGGACCACCCGGCGATGCCCAGGGAGTTGTAGTCCACGGTGACGCCGCCGGCCGCCTCGGGGGCGACGGTGAGACCGACCAGGTCGGGGCCGGCGATGACGGGCCCGCAGCCGACGTACTGGTCGTGGACTTCGCCGACGTTGTCCTTGACCGTCACGCCGGTGACCGTGCCGCTCACCGTGTACAGCGACTGGTCGTTGGCGACCACCGTGTTGCTGGTGACCGCGACGTCGTCGGCGGCGACCTGGATGCCGCCCACACCGCACGGGGCGTAGTTCTGGACCACCTGGTTCCGGACACCGCCGCTGGTGACCTGGACGGCCGGGCTCATGCCGTTGACCACGTTGTCGACGATCTTGTTGTCCGGGCCGTCGGAGGCGATGCCGACCTGGGAGTTGTGCGGCGGCGGGAACGTGGGGCCGTTGCCCTGGCCGGTGATGGTGTTACCGGAGACTGTGATCCCGCTCGCGCCGCCGTACAGCGTCACCCCGAAACTGGTGGGGTCGTTCATGTCGATCTTGTTGCCGGTGAACGATCCGCCGGCGACGTCGCTCAGGGCCACCATCGCGGACCCGCCGCTGCCGGTGTTCACCGTGGCCGGGTCGTGGATCTTGTTGCCGGTGATCACGATGTTCGAGCCGGTGTGGGCGTCGATGGCGACGCCGCTGCACACCGTGATGTCGAAGTCCCGCACGGTGATGTCGTGCTGGCCCACGATGTCGAAGGCCCCGCCGTTGAAGTAGTCGTAACCGCAGAGCTGGGAGTGGACGAACACGCCGGGGCCGTCGGCCGCGAAGACGATCGGCGCCCCGGGGGTGCCGGAGGCCTGCGGGCGCGCGTTCTCCTCGGTGTAGGTACCGGGCTCGACCAGCACGGTCTGGCCGGCGGTGACGACCGCCGCGGCATGGGTGATGGTGCAGAAGGGCTGGGCCACGGTGCCGGGGGTGCCGGCGGCGTCGGAGCAGTTCGCTCCGGCGGCGTTGTTGACGTGGAGCGTCGTGGCCCCGGTGTCGGCGTGGGCGGCGGCCGGGACCAGGCCGGCGGCGGCGCCGAACGTGGTCAGGGCAGCGAACGTGACGCGGCGTGCGCGCATGACGAGAACCCCCATGGGAAAGGCCCGTGATCCCGGGCGCGGCGCAGCATATCCAGGCATCTGGATGACGCGCGTCACACGAACGACGTACCTCCGTCTACGTCTTTCCGTGCAGGTCACCGCGGGTCCTCGCGGCAAACTTGAGTCTGGCTCGCGCAACCTTTTGACTTCGCGCGCCCTCACCGTGCATCATTGAGCGAACTCGACTCAACCTGCCGCGGGCCTTCCCCACGCTGTGTCTCATCCCAGGGGCAAGCGGCGCGCGACAGTCACAAAGCGACAACGAAACGTCTTTCGCGGAGGAACCCCCATGGCACGTCCGGTCGGCATCGACCTCGGGACGACGAACTCCGTCGTCTGCGTCCTGGAAGGCGGCGAGCCCACCGTCATCACCAACGCCGAGGGCTCCCGGACGACGCCGTCCGTGGTGGCCTTCGCCAAGAACGGCGAGGTGCTGGTCGGCGAGGTCGCCAAGCGCCAGGCCGTCACAAACGTCGACCGCACGATCCGGTCGGTGAAGCGGCACATGGGCACCGACTGGAAGGTGCAGATCGACGACAAGTCGTTCACGCCGCAGCAGATCTCCGCGTTCATCCTGCAGAAGCTCAAGCGCGACGCCGAGGCCTACCTGTCCGAGAAGGTCACCGACGCGGTCATCACCGTGCCGGCCTACTTCTCCGACTCCGAGCGCCAGGCCACCAAGGAGGCCGGCGAGATCGCGGGCCTGAACGTCCTGCGCATCATCAACGAGCCCACCGCCGCGGCCCTGGCCTACGGTCTGGACAAGGGCGAGGGCGACCAGATGATCCTGGTCTTCGACCTGGGCGGCGGCACCTTCGACGTGTCCCTGCTGGAGGTCGGCAAGGACGAGGACGGCTTCTCCACCATCGAGGTGAAGGCCACCAACGGCGACAACCACCTCGGCGGCGACGACTGGGACAACAAGGTCGTGGAGTGGCTGGTCACCCAGTTCAAGAACGCGCACGGCGTGGACCTGTCCAAGGACAAGATGGCCATGCAGCGGCTGCGCGAGGCCGGTGAGAAGGCCAAGATCGAGCTGTCCAGCTCCACCGAGACCTCGATCAACCTGCCCTACATCACCGCCAGCGCCGAGGGCCCGCTGCACCTGGACGAGCGGCTGTCCCGCTCGCAGTTCCAGCAGCTGACCTCGGACCTGCTGGACCGCTGCAAGGCGCCGTTCCACAACGTGATCAAGGACGCCGGCGTCTCGATCAGCCAGATCGACCACGTGGTGCTGGTCGGCGGCTCCACCCGGATGCCGGCCGTGGCCGACCTGGTCCGGGAGCTGACCGGCGGCAAGGAGCCGAACAAGGGCGTGAACCCCGACGAGGTCGTGGCCATCGGCGCCTCGCTGCAGGCCGGCGTCCTCAAGGGCGAGGTCAAGGACGTCCTGCTGCTCGACGTCACCCCGCTGTCCCTGGGCATCGAGACCAAGGGCGGCATCATGACCAAGCTGATCGAGAAGAACACCACGATCCCGACCAAGCGCTCGGAGACCTTCACCACGGCCGAGGACAACCAGCCGTCCGTGCAGATCCAGGTCTACCAGGGCGAGCGCGAGATCGCGGCGTACAACAAGCGGCTGGGCATGTTCGAGCTGACCGGCCTGCCGCCGGCGCCGCGCGGCCTGCCGCAGATCGAGGTCACCTTCGACATCGACGCCAACGGCATCGTCAACGTCTCGGCCAAGGACCTGGGCACCGGCAAGGTGCAGTCGATGGTCATCACCGGCGGCTCGGCGCTGCCCAAGGACGAGATCGACCGGATGATGCGCGAGGCCGAGCAGTACGCCGACGAGGACCACAGCCGCCGCGAGGCCGCCGAGGTCCGCAACCAGGCCGAGACTCTGGTCTACTCGACCGAGAAGTTCCTCAAGGACAACGAGGACAAGGTCCCGGGCGATGTGAAGTCCGAGGTCGAGGCGGCCATCGGCGAGACCAAGGAAGCCCTCAAGAGCGAGGACAGCGCCACCATCCGGTCGGCGTCGGAGAAGCTCGCCACCACCAGCCAGAAGCTCGGCGCCGCGCTGTACCAGCAGGCGCAGGCCTCCGGCGAGGCCGGCGGCGCGGCCGGCGGTGAGCCCGGTGCCGAGGGCGCGGCCGGCGGCGACGACGACGTGGTCGACGCCGAGATCGTCGACGAGGGCAAGACCGGCGGCCAGGCCTGATCCGGCCCGGATCCACGCCGCCCGGCTCAGGTTCCACCTGACGAGCGATGAGGCAGGACGGCTAGACGGTGCCGCGCGGGGCAGGACCAGCAATGGCGGGTCCCGGTCGCGCGGCACCACCCCCAGCACACTGAAGCCTTCCCGATGACGGGGAAGGCCGGCGGGTTCAGGAGGACCTTTCGTGAGCGACGAGTACGCGGCCGAGCGGGAAGGCGAGGGTGAGCGCGCCAACCTCGCGGTCACCGAGCTGCTGGCCAAGCTCGCCGAGCGGACCAACGAGCTGCAGGGCGTGCAGGCGGAGTTGGCCGAACGCACCAACGACCTGCAGCGGCTGCAGGCCGAGTTCAGCAACTACAAGAAGCGGGTCGAGCGCGACCGCCAGGCGGTCAAGGAGGCCGCGGTGGCCGGCGCGGTGTCCGAGCTGCTGCCGGTCCTGGACGACATCGGCCGGGCCCGGGAGCACGGCGAGCTCGAGGGCGGCTTCCGCCAGGTCGGCGAGGCCTTCGAGGCGGTGGTGGCCAAGCTGGGCCTGGCCCGTTTCGGCGCCGCCGGCGAGCTGTTCGACCCGAACCTGCACGAGGCCTTGATGAGCACCACGTCCCCGGACGTGGACGAGGTGAGCGTGCACGTGGTGTTCCGCCCCGGCTACCGGATCGGCGAGCGGATCGTGCGCCCGGCGCAGGTGCAGGTGGCCGAGCCCGGCCCGGCCCCGGAGGCCGAGCAGCCGCCGGCCCCCAAGGCCGCTGCCGCCGCGGGCGCCCCCGCGGCCGCGCCGTCGAAGGGCAAGGCCGAGGCGGCCTCGGACGGGAACGGGAACAACAAGCCCGCCGACGCCGCTGTGGACGTCGACGACGACGACGATTCGGGGCTGTGACCACCGCCCGGCGGCAGGACGACGGCGTGAACGTTAAGGCAGGACCCGGACGGGAGGCGTGGGCTTAGGTGGCCGTCAACAAGGACTACTACAAGATCCTCGGTGTCTCGAAGGACGCACCCGCCGCCGACGTCAAGAAGGCCTACCGGAAGCTGGCGCGCCAGTACCACCCGGACGCCAACAAGGGCGACGCGGCGTCGGAGGAGAAGTTCAAGGAGATCTCCGAGGCCTACGACGTCCTGTCGGACGACAAGCGGCGCAAGGAGTACGACGACTCGCGCTCGGTGTTCGGCAACGGCGGCTTCCGCGGCCCCACCGGCGGGGCGCCCGGCGGCTTCAACTTCGACATCGGCGACCTGCTCGGCGGGTTGTTCAACCGCACCGGCGGCCCGACCACCACCACCGGCGGGCGCCGGACCCAGGCCCGGCGGGGCGCGGACGTGGAGTCCGAGGTGACGCTGAAGTTCAGCGACTCCATCGACGGCGCCACCGTCTCGCTGCGCCTGACCTCGGACACCCCGTGCGCGGCCTGCTCCGGCACCGGCGCCAAGGCCGGCACCACCCCGCGGGTGTGCCCGACCTGTTCCGGGACCGGGCAGGTGAGCCGCAACCAGGGCGGCTTCGCCTTCTCCGAGCCCTGCCGGGACTGCAAGGGCCGCGGCCTGCTGGTCGACGACCCCTGCCCGGTGTGCCACGGCTCCGGCCGGGCCGCCTCCTCCCGCACCATCTCGGCCCGCATCCCGGCGGGCGTCCGCGACGGCCAGCGCATCCGGCTCAAGGGCAAGGGCGCCTCCGGCGAGAGCGGCGGACCGGCCGGCGACCTGTATGTGGTGGTCCACGTGAGCCCGCACCCCGTCTTCGGACGTGAGGACGACAACCTGACCGTGACCGTGCCCGTCACCTTCCCCGAGGCGGTGCTGGGCGCGGAGATCCAGGTCCCGACCCTGGGCGGCATGCCGGTGACGGTGAAGCTGCCGGCCAACTCGCAGAACGGCCGGGTGCTGCGCGTGCGCGGCCGCGGCGTGCTGCGCAAGGACGGGACCAAGGGCGACCTGCTGGTGCGCTTCGAGATCGCGGTCCCGGCCGAGATCGGCCAGGACGCGCGCACCGCGCTGCAGAAGTATCAGGAGGCGACCGGCAACCACCACCCGCGGGCGGAGCTGCTGGACGCCGCGAAGGGAGAGTGACGCGGCCATGGCATCGAAGAACCCGTTCCTGCCGCTGACCGACCAGACGCCGGTCTACGTCATCTCGGTGGCCGCGCAGCTGGCCGGCATGCACCCGCAGACCCTGCGCCAGTACGACCGGCTGGGCATCGTGTGCCCGGAGCGGACCGGGGGCGGCGGCCGCCGCTACTCCGCGCGGGACATCGAGACGCTGCGCGAGGTGCAGCGGCTGTCCCAGGACGAGGGTGTGAACCTGGCCGGGATCAAGCGGATCCGCGAGCTGGAGGACCAGGTCGCGGCGCTGTCCCGGCGGGTGGCCGAGCTGGAGGCGGCGACGCTGTTCCCGGCCGCTGGCCGGGCCGCCGCGCCGGGCGCCGCTGCTCCAGTCGAGCTCCAAGT
>JABFXP010000664.1 GCA_013361685.1 Catenulispora sp. | reverse complement strand
GGAGCGACCGGACCGACCGGCCCTGGCGCGCCGTCAGGCCCGGGTCACGTGACGACCAGCGCACCCGGTGCCACTACTCCCCCGGGCGGCAGCCAGCAGCCCAGCAGCGCGCCCGCGGGCGGCCAGCCCTCCGCCTCGGGCAACCCGCCCCCGGCCGCCGCGGCCCGGCCGCTCGCCTACGGCGGGCGCCTCGGCGCCACCGAGACGTCGTCGACGGCCGCGACCTCGCTGACCGTCCAGGCGTCGTCCGGCTCCTCCGACGGCGACACCCTGCTGCTGTCGGTCATGCTCACCAACACCCGCTCCGGCGGCGTCGGAGCCACCGACAGCGCGGGCAACAGCTACAGCGTGATCGCCGACCAGAGCGACGGAGCCGGCGACCGCACCCTCATCCTCGGCGCGGTCAACGCCAAGGCGCTGCGCAGTGGCGGCACGGTGACGCTCACGTTCCCCGCCACCGCCGAGCGCCACGCCGCGCTCGACGCGTTCCACGGCGTCACCAAGGTCACCGGCCACTCCTCGGCCACCGCCGCCTCCGGATCGTTCGCCTCGGGCGCGGCGCCGGCCGCTTCGGCGTCCTCGATCGTGTTCGGCGCGGCAGGCGTCCAGGGCGGCTCGACGGTCGCCTGGTCCTCGGCCCTCACCGCGCTCCCGACCCTGGTCGTGGCACCCTCCGACCAGCTCGCGACGGCGTACGCGGTCGTCGGCTCCGGGAGCTACCAGGCCTCGGGATCGTGCGATCACCAGTGGATGGCGGACGTCGTCACCCTGGCGTGAGGGCGCGGGAGCGTGTGCGTCTGAAGATTTTTCGCGCAAGCCTGTAGTAATGCGGGAGGCCCGTTCGTCAATCACATGCCAACGGCGCCAGACGCCATCCGACGAGCTGTGAACGGAGCAGACAGATGAGGTACTTGATGCTGGTGTGCGTGGACCCGGACCGCCCGAAGGGCGAGATCGAGGGCGCGCCCGACGTCGAGGACTGGGTGCGGGACACCGACGCCAAGGGCACCCGCCTGATCGGCGACCGGGTGCGACCGGAGAGCGACGCCACCACCGTGCGGGTCCGCGACGGGCAGGTGCTGCTCACCGACGGGCCGTACGTCGAGACCAAGGACCTGGTCGCGGGGTTCGACGTCCTGGAGTGCGCCGACCTGGACGAGGCGGTGGAAGTCGCCTCGCGGCACCCGATGGCCTGGTACGGGGTCATCGAGCTGCGGCCGTTCTGGGTGGACGGCGACAACGGCTGAGGTCGCCCACCGGCGACTGACGAACGACAGCCGGCACTACTGGCGAAGAAGGATGGGGCGATGACCGACGAGACCGTACGCGAGGCCATCGCCCGGATCTACGCCGACGGGTGGAGCCGGATCGTGGCCACCATGATCCGGTTCACCGGCGGCGACTGGGACCTGGCCGAGGAGTGCGCGCAGGACGCGTTCGCCCAGGCACTGCGCAGGTGGCCGCAGGAGGGGATCCCCCGGCAGCCGCTGGCCTGGCTCACCACCGCCGCCCGCAACCGCGCCGTCGACCAGTTCCGCCGCGCCTCGACCGAGGCGGCGAAGCTGCGGCAGTGGGCGGCGTTGGAGGCCGAACCGCCGCCGCCCTACACGCGCGACAGCGAGATTCCGGACGAGCGTCTGGAGCTCATGTTCACCTGCTGCCACCCGGCGCTGAACCTCGACGCGCAGGTCGCCCTGACGCTGCGGTCGCTGGCCGGGCTGAGCACCGCCGACATCGCCCGCGCGTTCCTGGTCACGGAGCGCACGATGGGCCAGCGCCTGTTCCGGGCGAAACAGAAGGTCGCGCACGCTGTCATTCCGTTCCGGGTGCCGCCGGCGCATCTGCTGCCGGACCGTCTTCCGGGGGTGCTGCATGTGCTGTATCTCCTTTACAACGAGGGCTACAGCGACCAGCCGCACAAGACGCGTCTGAGTGCGGAGGCGATTCGCCTGGCGCGGGTGCTGGCCGCGCTGATGCCTGACGAGCCCGAGGCGCAGGGGCTGCTCGCGCTGATGCTGGTGCAGGATGCGCGCCGGGCTTCGCGGTTCGATGCGGCCGGCGATGTGGTCACGCTGGAGGATCAAGACCGTTCGTTGTGGGACCGCGAACTCGTCGACGAAGGTACGGCGATTTTGGAGCGGGCGCTGCGGCGCGGCCGGGCCGGGGCGTTCCAGATCCAGGCGGCGATCGCGGCTGTGCACGCCACCGCGCCGACGTTCGCGGAGACGGACTGGGCGCAGATCGTCGGGCTGTATGAGGAGCTGGGCCGGGTGGCGGCGAGTCCGCTGGTGGAGCTGAACCATGCGGTGGCGGTGGGCATGGCGCGGGGGCCGGAGGCGGCGTTGCCCGCGGTCGATGCGCTGGTCGCTTCGGGGAAGCTCGACGGGTATTACCTGCTGCACGCGACGCGGGCTGATCTCTTGCGGCGGCTTGGACGCGGGGAGGAGGCGGAGGCGAGTTTGCGGGCCGCGTTGGAGTCGG
>JABFXP010000543.1 GCA_013361685.1 Catenulispora sp. | reverse complement strand
GCGCCGCTGAAGCCGAGGATTAAGGGCTCTTACGAAGTCGGCGCCTCGACCGGCGAGAGGCTCGGGCTGCCGCCGATCCCCCAGCTCAGCGTCAGCGGCCAGGTGTGCGCCGAGACGCGGCCGATCACCTTCGTGACCTCGCCCCAGCCGAACTTGCGGGAGTCGGCCGAGCCGTCGGGGTTGTCGCCGAGGTAGAAGAACCTTCCGGCCGGGACCGTCTGGATCCGCGACTCGACGGAGCCGGAGCCGTCGTCCTCGCAGCACCTGCCGCCGAACGTGTCCTGGCCCGACCAGGCCGGCACCCGCACGCGGTACCAGGACCCTGATCCGCCCTGCTGGAGCAGCACCTGGTATCCGTCCTCGGGCGTGGACCGGATCTCGACCTTGTCGCCGGGCATCCCGATGACCCGCTTGACGATCGTGGTGCCGCGCGCCGACTCGGTGAACACCACCACGTCGAACCGGTGCACCTCGCCGCCGGAGCCCGGGGTCACCAGGAACCGCGTCCCGTTGCGCAGCGTCGGCTCCATGCTGTGGCCGTCGACCGTCCGGCTCTGGGTGGCCAGGGCCCCGACCGCCGTCGCCAGCAGGACCAGGAGTCCGCCGACCGCCGCGCCGGCGATCTTCAGAACGCGCATCTTCATCGGACGGGCCCCTCCCTACCGCTCGGTAACAGATGGTGGGCAAATGTAGACGCGCGGAGGAGGGGCTGAGAAGAGGGCACTTTCGCGGGCTCGGACCGGGCTCGATGTGACACTCGGCAAAGGGAGGGTAAAGCGAACTGCCGTTCGTTGGCCCCCGGAAACGTTGGTGACATGGTCCTCTCACCACGCCGTGAGCTGCCTCACACCCGATGCTCCGTCTCCTGATCCCCGGCCAGTGATGGGGAGGCGGCGGCTTGACCGACCACGCTCTGCGCACCCCTCGGGTGACTCGTCGGCGGCGGTTCTTCAGGGGTTCCACATCGAGGGAGGACCAAGCAATGAGCCAGGAAGCCAAGGGCGTCACCCGCTGGCGCCGGTCGGCGATCGTCGGCCTGCCGGCGGTGGCCGCGGTGGTCGGGATGACCGCCGCCATGTACGAGGGCGTGCTCGCCTCGAGCATCTCGCTGACCACCGACCAGATGAACATCAGCGCCGGCCGGATCGCGGCGCCCGGCGGCGTGGTGGCGCTGCCGGACACCGTGGGCTCGGGCAACGCCGCCAGTTCCGAGGTCGGCATCCCGACCGCGTACATCGAGGGGCTGTGCGTGCACGCCAAGCACACGTTCACGATCGGGACCGTGAGCGTGCCGGTGGACCTGTACATCTACACGCCCAACGACGGCAACAACACCTACGCGACGGTCAACAACGACGCGAACATCGCCAAGTTCTCCGGCCTGGCGCTGAACACGTCGAGCCTGAACCTGCCGTCGGTGACGCTGACGCCGAACACCAACACCAGCGCCGTCTACCTGGGCGAGGCGGCGACGAACAACGCCGCGGCCGGCGTGCAGGACGCGGCCGGGCAGTTCGAGCTGGACGCCACGCAGGCCGCCGCCGACATCGCGAGCCTGAACGCCACGCCGCAGCAGGCCGCGATCACCACCACGACCACGCTGACGAACTTCGGCCTCGGGATCACCAAGCCGGGGAACTCGCCGGGGTCGACGGCGGCACCGGTCTGCAACTGAGCGCGGCGGTACGCCTTGTTCGCGGATGGGATCCGTGGGCTGTGAGCCCGGGTCCCATCCGCTGCCTCCCCCAGAACGTTCGAACCCTCATTTGCGAGGCACCTCATGTCAGAACCAGCTACCGAGCGGGGCTTCCACCACTTCCGGCGCACCAATCCGCGCTACCACGCGATCTGGAACGCCGTCACCGCGTACCTCACCTTCTATGTGGCGATCAGTCCGTTCGGGAGGCAGCCGGGGTACGTGCACCTGATCGCGGCGCTGGGCGCGATGATCCTGCTGGTGGGCGGGTTGCTGGTGCCGCAGGCGGCATCAGGGTGCTACCGATGGTTCCGCCGCTTCCGGCGCACCCGGCCGTTCTACGCCGCGCTGTTCATCGCGCTGGGCGGACTGGTGCTGTTCTACCTGACCAAGTCGCCGCCGAGCTACCTGCCGCACGTCGGCGTCGGCGGCGTCTACGGCATGGGCGCCGGGGTGGCGTTGTGGATGATCGCGCTGTTGGTGCTGCTGTTGCCGTCGCAGCGGTACGTCGGCGGGGCGATCGCCGTGGTGCTGGGCGTCGTGTCGTTCCCGTTGAGCAATCTCGGGGGCTTCTTCGTGGGGATGTTCTTGTCGGTGCTCGGCGGATCGATGGCGTTCGGGTGGCTGCCCGAGAAGCCGGAGAAGAAGCGGCGGTGGTTCCGCAAGATCCAGGCGCCGGTCGCGCCGTCCTCGCCGTCCGCGACAGCCGGAGTCGGCCCCATCGAGACAGGCGCCGGAGCATGAGGCGGCGCCGCGTCAGCCCCGTCGCCCGCGTCACCGGCGCGGTCCGCGAGTGGAACCGGCGGATGCTCGAGACGGCCGAGGACGGCACCCGGCGCGGCACCCGCTGGGGCCGCGGCGCGTGCGCGTTCGTGCCGTCGATGACCGCGATCGGCGGTCTCGGCGTGGAGGTCGCCTCCGGCGCGCTCGCGGTGAACCTGTCGGTCACCAACTCCCAGTTCCAGCTGTATTCGAACGCTGTCTACAACACCAGCGGCTTCGGCGCGGCGCTGGTGAACCAGACGGTCTCCGGCGGCACCGGCACGCCGATGGCGCGGGTCGGCTTCGCCAAGGCGAGCCTCAACGGCTTCTGCGCGATCGTGACGCAGAACTTCGGGACGTCGGCGGTGCCGGTCAACGTGGAGCTGGTGCTCAAGGGCGGGGACCAGGTGCTGCCCAGCATCACCTCGGCCACTCCGACCTTCACCGGTACGCCCCCGGCGGTGACCACCCCGATCAGCGCGAACGACCTGTTCTTCCAGACCACCGGGCTGCGCGCGCTGGGCACGACGAACCTGGCGAACGCCGTGCTGGGTCAGAGTGCCGACACCGTGACGGTCGACGGCAACCCGCTGGGCACGCAGACGTCGTCCGGACCGGGCCTGGCGCCGGTGACCGCGGGCGCCTTCGGCATCTCGGCCGCCACCGGGGGTGCGGCCGGGGCGAAGGTGGACTTGGCGGGGCTGAACGCGACGGCTTATGACGCGGACATCGTCGGTCAGCTGACCCTGCCGAACCTCACGGTGAACGTCTACACCGGGACCCCGCCGGCGTCGCCATGCTGAGCCCGGAGGACGCCGGCGTCGGGGCCGGTTCCGGGGCCGATCTCTCTGCCGACGCCGACGCCGATCTCGGCGCCGGCCTCGGCGAGGACGTGCCGCTGCGTTCCCGGAAGCCGCGGCGGCGTTCGCTGTGGCAGCGCGCGGGATCGGTGCGGCGCTGGTTCCGGGCGTTCCGGCGCACCCGGCCGTTCTGGGGCGGCGGCTGGATGATGCTCGGCGGCTGGGTGATCCTGCACTACGCGATGGCGCCGTTGCAGCTGTTGGTCGCGCACGGACTGGCCAGCATGGGCGGCTACCTGTTCGGCGGCGGGCTGATGGCGTGCGGGCTGATCGTGTGGCTGGCGCCGAAGCAGCGGTTCACGTTCGGCGGCATCGGGGCGCTGCTCGCCATCGCCTCGCTGATCGGGTCGAACCTCGGCGGGTTCTTCGTCGGGATGCTGATCGGCGTGATCGGCGCGTCGATGACCGTGGGCTGGGGGGACAAGAAGCCGCGGCGCGGGGATCGCAAGCGGGCTGCCGCCGTGCCGGGGGCGGGACGGTGAGGCGCCGTGCGCCGGCGGCACGGCTGCGGGTCCTCGTCCTGGCGGGGTCGCTGGTGTCGGTCGGCGTGCTCCCGGGCGCGAGCCCGACTCATGCGGTGGCCGCGACGTGTGCGCCACTGACCGGGAGCTACCAGCCGGATTTCCTGCCGAGCCCGCATGCGATGACGATTTCCGCCGACAGTCTGACGGCGGACAGTCTGGGGACTGATCAAGGAGTCACGATCGCCCTTGCCGGATATGACGCGAGCGGGGTTTGTCTGAAGACGAAAATCAACCACTACACCTTCGTGTCTCTTACCGGAGTGACCAATCTGCAACTGACGACGACCGACGGAAGCGGTGCCTACACGCTGGGCCTCAGCTCGGCTTCGAGCAGCATGCAGCTCGGCGCGCAGGGCGTGACCACCGACTTCTGGGGCAACATCACGCAAGTCTGTGTTCCCTGGCTGCATCTCATCATCATCACGTGCGCGAGCAATCCGCCGCCGAACGACACCGCTTTGGTGGACGGAGCTTCGTCGTTCTTCAATGTGTCCTCGACGGTGAAGGACTTCAAAGCGACGGTTTACGGCATCAGGTCATATGCGACCGGGACGACTCCTCCGCCGGATCCTGTGCAGATTCCCGCGGCGACGTTGACGGTGACGAGTCCATGAGGTTCGGGCGGCTCGCGTCGCTCGTCGACCTCAGTGAGGTGGCGGCTGTCATGGCTGCCGAGGCTGAGGCTGAGGCTGAGGCCGAGGGTCGGGAGCGGGGGAGGCGCGGCACGCGCTGGGGCCGCGCGGTCTTGGTCTTCCTCCCGGCGCTGCTGGTCACCTGCGGTTTCGGCACCGCCGTCGCGACCGGCGCGCTGGCGACGCAGATCAGCGTGCAGAGCGGAACGGACGGGACCCTCGTCACCAGTTCGCTGTACGGCACCGACTTCGGGCTCGTCCTCGCGCCCGAGCAGTACACGAAGCCCGACGGCACCAGCGGCACCCGGAACCTGCTGCGGATGGCCTTCGCGCACGGCCAGATCAACGGGCTCTGCATCGCCCAGCCGCAGACGATCGGACCGTTCAGCGTCGTGCTGGTCCTCACCGCCACCGACAAGGACGCGAGCACCTGGGAGATCAAGGCCGACAACATCGTCATCGACTTGACGCAGGCCAAGGGGCAGCTGAACCTGAACGGGGTCGTCGGGACCACCGGCTTCACGAACCCCGAGGTGCTGATCGGCGCGGACTCCTCCGCGATCACGGTCGGCACGCCGCCGCTGACCGGCTGGGGCGGGAGCGGCTTGGGCGGACAGTTCGGCTGGTGGGGGATCAAGGCCGGGGTCGCGAAGTTCGGGCCGGTGACGGCCGACGTGGAGGAGCTGAACATCCTGGGCGGGCTGCAACTGCCGAACCTGTCGCTGACGGTCGCGCCGAAGGGGACGGTCTGTAAGGCGCCTGATCCGCCGGTCGGGTCGCCGGGTTAGCGGCTGGGCCGCAGGCGGGAGGAGCAGCCGGGGCCGCCGTCCTGGCGGGCCGGTCGCGTCGCGGAAGCCGCCGTCCCGCCGAACCGGCAGCAGCCGCCGAGCCCGCCCGACCCGCCGGTTATCCGAACCCGCCACCCTCGTGCCCGCACGCTGGGGCGACGGCGCTCCGGCCGGTAGCCTCGGTGGATCATGACCGCTTCCTCCGTCGCCGAGCCGTCCTCCGCACCGCCGCGCATCACGTTCGCCGCCGCGCCGGTCTACGTCGTGGCCAGCTCCGTGCTGTGGGCCCTCGGGATCGCCGCGACCAGCGTGCTGCTGCTGCTCGGCGTGGTGCTGGCGGTCACCCCCTTCGGCCTGTGGGTTATCGCCGGCGCGGTGGCCTGTGCCCGCGGGTTCGGCCGGCTGTACCGGGGACTCGTCCACAAGCTGTTCAAAGTGCGGCTCGAACCACCGGTCGGGCGCACCGAGCGGGGCATCCTGGCCTGGCGCCGCTTCATGCTCGGCGACGGCGGCGGCTGGACGGAAGTCGCGTTCCTGCTGATCCGCGTCCCGCTCGCGCTGGTGAACTTCGTCATCGGCGTCGGGATGCTGTCCTACGGCCTGCTGTGGCTGTTCTGGCCGCTGCTGCGGAACTGGGACGACATCTCGACGGTGCAGGACGACGGCACGGTCCGCCGGGGCCTGCACCCGTTCGGCTTCTACATCGACACCCTGCCGCGGTCGTTCCTGGTGTCGGCGGCCGGGGTGCTGCTGATGGCGCTGGCGCTGTGGACCGCGCGCAAGCTGGCCGGGTTGGACCTGCTCTTCTACCGCACCGTGGTCAGTCCCGGCCGGATGGCGGCCCGCGTGCGGCAGCTGGAACGGTCCCGCAGCTACGCCGTCGACGACTCGGCCGCCACCCTGCGCCGCATCGAGCGTGATCTGCACGACGGCGCGCAGGCCCGCCTCGTCGCCCTGGGCATGCAGCTGGTGCTGCTCAAGGACAGCCTGGAGGGGGACGCCGCCGACGCCGGGCAGCTCGCCCACAGCCGCGGCCTGGTCGACACCGCGCAGCAGACCGCGAAGACCGCCATCGCCGAGCTGCGCGTCCTGGTGCGCGGCATCCACCCGCCGACGCTGGACCAGGGGCTGGAGCCGGCGCTGCGCACGCTGACCGCGAACGGCCCGATCCCGACCACGCTCACCGTCGACGTCCCCGCGCCGCGGCCGGCCGCCGCCATCGAGGCGATGGCGTACTTCTGCGTCGCGGAGCTGCTCACGAACGCCGCCAAGCACGCCTCGGCGCGGCGGGCGGTGGTGCGTCTGGAGGTGGTCGGCGAGCGGCTGGTGGTGCGGGTCGAGGACGACGGGCGGGGCGGCGCGGTGTCCCGGCCCGGCGGCGGGCTGGCCGGGCTCGCCGACCGGGTCGGCACGGTGGACGGCACGGTGGTGATCGACAGCCCGGCCGGAGGGCCTACCGTGGTGACGGTCAGCTTGCCGACCAAGCCGTGACGTCGAAAGGCGGCCCGCACCATGCGCATCGTCATCGCCGAGGACACCGCGATCCTGCGTGACGGCCTCGTGCAGTTGCTCGCCGCGCGCGGCCAGGACGTGGTCGCCGCGGTCGGCGACGCGGCGGCGCTGCTGGCGGCGGCCGACGAGCACCGGCCGGACGTGGCGGTGGTCGACGTCCGTCTGCCGCCGGACCACACCGACGAGGGCGTGCGCGCGGCGGCCGAACTCCGGCGGCGCCACCCGGAGGTGGGGATCCTGATGTTCTCGCAGTACGTCGAGGCCCGGTTCGCCACCGATCTGCTGGCGCACGGCTCGCGCGGCGTCGGCTACCTGCTCAAGGAGCGGGTGGTCGACATCGACGACTTCGTGGACGCGCTCAACCGGGTCGCGGCCGGCGGCACCGCCCTGGACCCCGAAGTGGTCACCCAACTGGTCGGGGCCAACCGCCGCGCGGAGCAGCCGGAACCCGCGGACACCCTGACGCCTCGCGAGGCCGAGGTCATGGCCCTGATGGCCGAGGGCCGCACCAACGCCGCCATCTCGGCGAAGCTCGTGATCGGCGAACGCGCGGTGGAGAAGCACATCGCCGGCATCTTCGCCAAGTTCGATCTGCCGCCGGCCGAAGGCGATCACCGGCGCGTGCTCGCCGTGCTGCGCTATCTGGGAGTGGGCTGATCCGCGCCTTCGGGTGCTAGTCCGCCGGCCCCTGCTGCGCCAGCCACGCTTCGAAGCTCGTCGGCGCCAGCCACGCCTCCTTGCCCGGCAGCAGCACGTTCCCGGACATGGAGAGCCCGAAGAGGGGACCGTCCCACGTCGGCACCAGCTTGACGTCGCGTCCCCGCACGGCCAGCGTCCGCCGCGCCATGTCGACCAGGTCCTGCTTGTCCGGACCGGCGATGTCCGCGTGCCGCCCCCGCGGCTCGCCCACCGCCACCCGCGCCAGTACGTCCGCGACGTCGGCCGGCGCGATCGGCTGCACGAGCAGCGGCGAGATCGGCGCGACGCCGTCCTGTTCGGTCCAGCCCACGATCATCTCGGCGAAGTCGTGGAACTGGGTCGCCGGGACGATGGTGTACGGCACCGGGCCGGCCTCGACCAGCCGCTCCTGTTCGCGCTTGCCCGCGTAGTGCGCGTTGCCCTCGACGGCGTGGATGCCGACGATCGACAGCAGGACGTGGTGCCGCACTCCGGCCCGCTGCTCGGCGGCCAGCAGGTGGCCGGTGGTCGCCGCGAAATAGGCGACGGTCTCCTCGGCGCCGCCCGACGGGGCGTTGGTGGCGTCGATCACCGCGTCCACCCCGGCCAGCGCCGCGTCCAGGCCCGCGCCGGTGCTCAGGTCCACGCCCTGCGCCCGGCTGATCGGCACCACCTCGTGCCCGCCCTCGGCCAGCGCGGCGACGGTGAGCTTCCCGATGTTGCCGGTGGCCCCGGCGACGGCGATGCGCATAAGAACTCTCCCATTCTCATCTGGTCCGCCGCCGAGCCTATCTCGGACTAAATAGATCCGCAATCTCTGAGATAGAATCGCGGGCATGAAGCTGCCCACCAGCACCGAATGGGTCCTGCACTGCGCCACGTCGCTGGCGCAGCTGTCCCCCGGCGACACCGCCTCGGCGGCGCAGCTCGCGCAGTACTACGACCTGCCGGCCCCCTACCTGGCCAAACAGTTGCAGGCACTCACCAAGGCCGGGATTTTGGCCGCCTCCACCGGGCCGCGCGGCGGCTTCCGGCTGGCGCGCCCGGCGGCCGACATCACGCTGCTGCAGATCGTCGAGGCGGTGGACGGCGCGGCGCAGCCCTACGAGTGCCGGGAGATCCGGCAGCAGGGGCGCGGGGCGCTGCCGCGCGAGGATTGTCAGGACACGTGCATCCTCGCCGCGAAGATGGCGGACGCGCACCGGGTCTGGCGGGCGAGCCTGGCGGCGGTGTCGCTCGCCGACATCCTCGATGAGCTGCCGTCCGGCGCGCCCGCGCGGACGCGCCGGATCCTCATGGGGTAGCCATGGGGTAGCCGGTCGCCGGCGCGCCGAATCAAGCTTCTGACAACCGTTCTGTCAACGGCCGCCCTATGCTGAAAGCGCCGCCGCGGGGCAGTGACCAAAGGCTCGCTTACTCGTTCTCCACGGCGGAGAAGGGAGGGCTTCGTGCTCGAAGACCGCGACCGCCCCTCGGACGGGCGCGAGGATCTCGAGGCGGCGCTGGTGCTGCACTACTCCCGGCTGGTCCGCATCGCGTACGTGGCGCTGCCGCCCGAGGGGGACCGGCACGGCCGGGTGCTCGCGGCGCACGCCATAGTGCAACGGACGCTTCCCGGCGGCGGAGGCCGGCTCGACCCGCGCCGCCGTGAGCTGCCGGAGACCCCGGCGGACTCCTACGCCGTGCTGCGGGCGGCCGTGGTCCGGTCGGTGCTGCGCGGCAGCCGCCGGCTGCGGGCCCTGCGCCAGCCCTATGTCTGGGGCCTGCGACTCTTCCCGCTCGGCGGCGGCTCCGAGGAGATGCAGATGGACGCCGCGCTGCGCGGGCTGAGCACCGCCGCGCGGCTGGCGTACGTCCTGCTGGGCTTGGAAGACCTCGACGCCGACCAGACGAGGGAGCTGCTGACCCGGGCCGGGGCCGGCGGCGTCCCGGCCGCCCTGGCGGCGGCCCGGCGGCTGCTGGCCGAGCAGCCGCCCGGGATCCTGGAGTCCTCCGAGTTCGACCCCTGCAC
>JABFXP010000815.1 GCA_013361685.1 Catenulispora sp. | reverse complement strand
GGGCCAGATACCCTACGGCGCGCAGCAGGGCTCTTACGGACAGGCGCCGCCGAACCCGTACGGCCAGGCCCCGCAGAACCCCTACGGCCAGGCTCAGAATCCCTACGGCCAAGCGCCGCAGAACCCCTACGCGCAGGCCCCGCAGAACCCTTATGGCACGCCCGGATCGTCGAACTACGGCCCGCCGCCGAAGAAGGGCCGCGGCAACCTGGTGTTGGTCGGCCGCATAGTCGGCGCGGTGGTGGCCCTGAGCCTCGTTGTCGGCGGCTATCTCGTGAAGAAGCACAACGACGCCGCCCGCAGTTCCGACGGAACTATCAGCAAGCAGGGCGACCTGGACGCCTTCAGCCTGAAGACCGGTGACTGCTTCGAGAAGCCGAAGGACGCGACCACCGGTTTCTCGTCGGTCAAAGCGATCCCGTGCGATCAGCCACACAATTCGCAGATCATCTTCAGCTTCACGTACCCGAACGCGACCAAGACCGAGCCGACCGACGACGAGCGGCGTTCCGTCACGGATGCGAAGTGCGGGGACGCGGAGAACACCTTGCTTGATACAAGCAAGGTCCCGCAGAACGCCGGCTCGAACTCCATCTCCCCCGACAGCAAGGCCTGGGAGTCCGGCCGCCACGAAATCCAGTGCGTCGTGGAGAACGACACGGACTTCACCGGCTCTGTTCTGAAGGGCTGAGACCGGGCGTAGCCCGCCTGAACCTCGGGCGGGCGAGCGGGCGTCGCGCATGGGGGACAATGGACCCCATGAACACGCCCGCTCGCCGCTCGCAGCCCAATAAGCCCGCCCCCCGACGTGGTGGAGGCGGCGGAGGCGGTGCTGCCGGCGGCACCGGCGGCCGGAAGCCCGCGCAGCCCGGCGGCCGGACCCCGACGGCGGGTGCCAAGACCGGCGGCAAGCCGGCCCGGGACTGGCGCGACTACGACCCCTTCGCCGATGCCGGCGAGGAGGGCGTGCGCCTGCAGAAGGTGCTGGCGCAGGCCGGTGTCGGCTCCCGGCGGGTCAGCGAGGACCTGATCGCCGCCGGCCGGGTCGAGGTCAACGGTGAGATCGTCCGGCATCAGGGCATGCGGGTGGATCCGGAGACCGCGGTGATCCGCGTGGACGGGATGCGCATCTCCACCGCCGAGGGGATCGTCCATTTCGCCTTCAACAAGCCGGTCGGTGTGGTCTCCGCCATGGACGACCCCGACCGCCCGAACCTCGGGGACTATGTCCGGGGCCGCAACGAGCGCCTGTTCCATGTCGGCCGTCTCGACGTCGACACCGAGGGCCTGATCCTGCTGACCAACGACGGCGAGCTGGCGCACCGCCTGGCGCACCCCTCCTACGAGATCCGCAAGGTCTACCGCGCGCAGGTCTACGGCGTGATCCCCAGGGACCTGGGCAAGCGGCTGCGCGAGGGCATCGACCTGGAAGACGGCCTGGCGCGCGTCGACCACTTCCGGCTGCTGGACTCGGTCGGCAAGAACGCGCTGGTGGAGATCACCATCCACGAGGGCCGCAACCGGATCGTGCGCCGCCTCATGGAGGCCGTGGACCTGCCGGTGCGCGGCCTGGTCCGGACCAAGTTCGGCCCGATCTCGCTCGGCGACCAGAAGCCGGAGCGGCTGCGGCCGCTGAACAAGGAAGAGGTCGGCGCGGTCTACAAGGCCGTCGGCCTCTGATCGAACGCAGAAACGCCGAAGCGCCCCGGGAAAGCTCCCGGGGCGCTTCGCTATGTGATCCGGATCAGGCCGGCCGCGCTGTGTCTTGCGACGGCCCTACGCAGCCGCAGCCGCCGCCAGCCGCTGCCGCCGGTCCAGCCGCGCCAGGTGCACGGCGAACACCACCGCCACCAGCGTCACCGCCACCGCGGCCAGCGACAGCGCCGCCATCGCGTGCCCCGCGGCGTGCACCCCGGTCCCGCCGGCCACCGACAGGTACAGCGTGCCCAGCGTCGCGATCCCGACGACCTGCGCCAGCTGCGCGTTGGTGGCCAGGGTCCCGGAGGCGTCGGCGGCGTCGGTCACCGGCACGTTCAGCAGCGCCAGGGTCATGGTCGGGGCGTTGGCCAGGCCGACGCCGAGGCCGAAGACCAGCTGGTCCAGGTAGAACCAGGCGCCGCCGTAGCCGCCGTCCTTGAACATCGGGATCTGCGCGGCCATCGCCGCCACGCCGACCAGCAGGCCGACCACCGCCAGGCGGCGGATCAGGTGGGCCGGGATCCGGCGCCAGAAGTAGCTGATCAGGCCGAAGCTGGCGGCGCAGGGGGCGAAGGCCAGGCCGGTCCGCAGCGCGCTGAACCCGAGTGCGCCCTGCAGGTGGATCGCGGTGGCGAACAGGTTGCCGGCGTACACCACCATCACCAGGAAGATCAGGACCAGCGAGGGCTTGATGCCCGGCATCCGCAGGATGCGGCCCGGCAGGATCGGCGAGGCGCCGCGGGCGGCGACCCGGCGCTCCACGCCCAGGAACAGGGCCAGCAGCGGCACGGAGGCGGCCAGCAGGACCCAGCCCCACACCGGCCAGTGCTCGTCGTGGCCCAGCACCAGCGGCACCACCAGGGCCAGGATGGTCGGCGACAGGGTCAGCACGCCGGCCAGGTCGACCTTGCTGTTCGCCGCGGTGTTCTGCGGCTTCACCGACGGCAGCGTGCGCGCCGCGACCAGCCACAGCACCACCCCGATCGGCACGTTCACCAGGAAGACCGGCCGCCAGGACCAGCCGAACATGTTCGCGGTGACCAGCACGCCGCCGAGCACCTGCCCGACCACGATCCCGCTGGCCAGCACCGCGGTCCAGGCGCTCATCGCCTTGGCCCGGGCCTCGCCCTGGAAGGTCTGCTGGATCAGGCTCAGCACCTGCGGCAGCATCACGGCCGCGGCCACGCCCTGGATCACCCGGAAGGTGATCAGCTCACCGGTGTTCTGCGCCAGCCCGCAGGCCAGGGAGGCGATGGTGAACCCGGCCAGTCCGGCCTTGAACAGCCGCTCGTGGCCCAGGATCCGGCCCAGGCGCGCGCCGGTCACCAGCAGCACCGCGTAGGCGATGATGTAGCCGGCGGCGACCATCTGCAGGCCGGCGCCGGAGGCGTGCAGTTTCTCGTGGATGCTCGGCAGGGCCACGTTGACTATGGAGCCGTCCAGCAGCGCCATGAAGTAGCCGACCAGGATGGTGGCCAGGATCAGCCCGGGGCGCTTGACGGCGCCCTGCGGAGAGTCGGGTTTTACCTTTTTCCTGGCCCCGGGTTCAGCGGCGGTGGGCAGGACGGTCGAGGTGCGCGCGGCGGTCGTTCCGGCGTTCGGCTTGCTCATCGTCTCGGTCACAACACCAGGATGGCGGCCGAGTTATAGGGGTACCAGGAGCCTGGTTATCCTATTACCAGCAGTACCTGGCACCAGGATGCCGAGCGAGGCATAGTGGTAGTCGTGAGCATCGACACCAGCATCCCATCTTTGACCGCACTACGGAGCCCGGCCCCGGACACCGCGCCTCGCAGGCGCTCTGAGCTGGCCTCCTTCCTGCGCAACCGGCGTGAGCGGCTGGACCCGGAGCTGATGGGCCTGCCCACCGGCACCCGGCGCCGCACCCCGGGCCTGCGCCGCGAGGAGGTGGCGCAGCTGGCCGGGGTCGGGGTCACCTGGTACACCTGGCTCGAGCAGGGCCGGCAGATCAACGCCAGCGTCCAGGTGCTGGACGCGGTGGCCCGCACCCTGAAGCTGGACCAGGCCGAGACCGAGCACCTGTACCGGCTGGCCGACGTCCCGGCGGTGCCGGCGGTGGGCAGCTGCCGCCGCCTGGACCCGGAGGTGCAGCTGATCCTGGACGCGATGCGGCCGCTGCCCGCCGTGGTGGTCAACGGCCGCAGCGACGTGCTGGCGTGGAACAAGTCCTACGCGTTGCTGTTCCCGTTCCTGGTCAACGCGCCGGAGGACAAGCGGAACAGCATGTGGCAGGTGTTCACCGCCCCCGAGTGCTGCCACCCGTTCGTGAACCGCAAGGAGGATCTCGGCCGGATGGTCGCGAACTTCCGGGGCCGCTACGGCCGGCACGTCGGCGAGCCGGCGTGGGACGAGTTCGTGAAGCGGCTGGTCGCGGCCAGTCCGGAGTTCGCCGAGCTGTGGGCCGAGCACGGCGTGGCCGACGCCGGCGTCCCGGTGAAGGTCTTCCGGCACCCGGCGCTGGGGGAGCTGAGCGTGGTGGTGACCACGTTCGAGGTGGCCGCCAACCCGGGGCTGCGGATGATGGTCTACACCGCGAAGGACGAGCACACCCGCGACCGCTTCGAGATGCTGCGCGGCGACAGCCTGCCGGGCGGGGCCACCTACGCCTGCGGCCACAGCTTCGAGGCCCCGCCGCTGTCGGAGCTGGCCTCGCCCCTGGCGCCGTGCTCAGAGGGCGCGGCGTCTCGAGCGGCGGGACGCGGGACCGGCCCGCGAGACGCCGCCGGTGTCGATCAGTAGGGTGGGGCCATGGCAGTGCGGGCGGTACGAGGCGCGATCCAGCTCGACCACGACGACCGGGACCATTTGCTGGCCGGCGTCACGGACCTGATCAAGGCGGTGATGGAGCAGAACGGCTTCGCCGTCGACGACCTGATCAGCATGCTGTTCACGGCGACGCCGGACCTGCACAGCGAGTTCCCGGCGCTGGCCGCGCGCGAGCTGGGCATCGTGGACGTGCCGCTGATGTGCGCCAGTGAGATCGACGTCGCCGGCGCCATGCCGCGTGTGGTCCGGCTGCTGGCGCACGTGGAGACGCTGCGCAGCAAGGCCGAGATCCAGCACGTCTACCTCGGCGGCGCGGCGGCGCTGCGCAAGGACATCGCGCAGTAGCACTCCCAGTAGTACTCCGCAGTAGTACTCCCTAGTGCTCCCGACGCGTCCCTGACCGTGGCGGGGGCGGATCGGCCGATAGGGTTCCCCCATGCGTTCCGCCCTCGTCGTCGGCACCGGTCTGATCGGCACCTCCATCGCCCTGGCGCTGTCGCGCCGCGGCGTCGACGTGTATCTCCACGACGCCGACGAGTCCGCTGCGCGCACCGCCGCCTCGCTCGGCGCCGGCCGCGCCGCGCTCCCGACCCAGCCGGTCGATCTGGCGATCCTCGCGGTGCCGCCGGCCCGGATAGGGGAGGTGCTGGCCAAGGCGCAGCGGGAGCGGTGGGCGCGGGTGTTCACCGACGTCGGCTCGGTCAAGGCCCGCGTGCACGGCGCCGCCGAGTCGGCCGGCGCCGACCTGAGCCGGTTCATCGGCGGCCATCCGCTGGCCGGCCGCGAACGCTCCGGACCGCTGGCGGCCCGCGCCGACCTGTTCGAAGGCCGGCCCTGGGTGCTCACCCCCGGCCCCACCACCTCCCGCGACGCCCTGAACCAGGCGCTGGAGCTGGCCTCGCTGTGCGGGTCGGTGCCGGTGGTGATGGACACCGAGGAGCACGACCACGCCGTGGCCCTGATCTCGCACGCCCCGCACCTGGTGGCGGCGCTGATGGCGGCCCGGCTGGAGAACGCCCGCGAGGAGTCGGTGCGCATCTCCGGCACCGGCATCCGGGATCTGACACGCATCGCCGGGGGAGCGCCGGAGCTGTGGGAGGACATCCTCGCCGCCAACGCCCCGGCGATCGCCGACGTGCTGGCCGCCTACGCCGCCGACCTGACCGGGGCGGTCGAGGCGCTGCGCGCGCTCGGCGGGCCGGACGCCGAGGCCGCCAAGCGCGGCGCCGCGGACCTGGCCGACCTGCTGCGCCGCGGCAACGCCGGCCACGCCCGGATCCCCGGCAAGCACGGTTCGCCTTCGGCCTCTTACACCGCGGTCCCGGTGCTGATCTCCGACCGGCCCGGGGAGCTGGCGCGGCTGTTCGCGGCGGCGGGCAGCGCCGGGGTGAACATCGAGGACGTGCGGATCGACCACTCGCCGGGCCGCGAGGCGGGTTTGGTGGAGCTGCTGGTGGATCCGGCGGTCGCCGACCGGTTCGCCGCCAGCCTGAGCAGCGCCGGGTGGACCGTGCAGGCCTGATGGGGCAGGTCCGAGCGTCCGGGCTCTGATTCACCTTCGGCCGCCTCGGCATGCTCTCCGCGCGTGCTCGGACGTGTCGCCGAGTTCGCCACTTGGTTCGCCACCCTCATACCCGGACCTTTCGCCGGACCGCGCCACGGGCGGGGGGTCGTACCGTCTACGGTGGACACCTATGCGATTCCTGCACACCGCCGACTGGCAGCTCGGCATGGGCCGCCGCTTCCTGGACCGCGAGCGCCAGGGCCAGTTCGACGCCGCGCGGCGTGACGTGCTGGGCACGCTGGGTCGGCTGGCGGTGTCCGAGGGCTGCGAGGCGATCGTCGTCGGCGGCGACGTGTTCGAGACGAACACCGAGTCCGCGCGCACGGTGCGGCAGGCCATGGAGAAACTGCGCGGGCTGCCGCTGAAGGTGTTCCTGCTGCCGGGCAACCACGATCCGCTGAACGCCGTCTCGATCTGGGACTCCGAGAAGTTCCGCGCCGCCTGCCCGGAGAACGTCACGGTGCTGCGCGACGAGACTCCGATCGAGGTGCGGCCCGGGTTCGAGGTCGTCGGCGCGCCGTGGCGCTCGAAGCGCCCGACGTCGGACCTGCTCGGCGATCTGCTGTCCGGTCTGGAACCGGCGCCGCCGGGCGTGGTGCGGGTCGCCGTCGGCCACGGCGCGGTCGACGCGGTGGCGCCGCAGGCCGATCCGGTGGCCGTGATCCGGCTGGCGACGGTGCGCGCGGCGCTGGCCGCCGGGAAGGCACACTACGTCGCCCTCGGTGACCGGCATTCGACCACTGAGGTGGCGCCGGCCGTGTGGTACTCCGGGGCGCCGGAACCGACGGCGTTCGTCGAGACCGACCCGGGCAACGTGCTGGTGGTCGAGATCGACGAGGCCGATCCGGCCCGGCCGCCGCGCGTGACCCCGCACCGGGTCGCGACGTGGCGCTTCGCCCCGCTGGAGAGCGAGCTGCGCGACGCCGCCGACCTCCAGCGGCTGCACGAGCAGCTCGAAGCGCTGCCCGACAAGGAACGCACCATCGTGAAGCTGCGGCTCAGCGGCGCGCTCTCGGTCACCGACAAGGCGGCGCTCGACGACCTGCGCCGCACCGCCGAGGACCTGTTCGCCGCCGTCGTGGACTCCTCGCGGTCCCGGCTGGAGGTGCGGCCCGACGACGCCGACTTCGGCGCGCTGGGCCTGAGCGGCTTCGCGGCGCGCGCGGTGGACGACCTGCGCGAGACCGCCGCCGGGCCCGACGCGGACGCGGCCCGCCGGGCCTCGGACGCGCTGGCCCTGCTCGTCACGCTCTCCGGGAGGGCTTCGTGAGGCTGCTGCGGATCCGGCTGACCAACTTCCGCGGCGTCGCAGACCGGGAGCTGACGTTCGCCGAACAGGGCGTGACGGTGGTCGAGGGGCCCAACGAGTCCGGCAAGAGCAGCACCATCGAGGCCTTCGGCCTGCTGCTGGACGAACTGGACTCCTCCAAGAAGGAAGCGGTCCGCGCCGTCAAGCCCCGCCACACCGACGCCAGCCCGGAGGTCGAAGCCGAGTTCCGCGTCGGCGGCCATCACCTGGTGTACCGCAAGCGCTGGCTGCGTCCGCTGACCGAGCTGCGGGTGCTGGCGCCGACGCCGCAGACGCTGACCGGCCGCGAGGCCCACGAGCACGTCCTGGCCATCCTGCAGCAGGCCACGGACTACGACCTGTTCAAGGCGCTGCGGGTCCTTCAGGACAAGCCGTTCGACGTGGACCGGATCGCCGGCAGCACCTCGCTGCGCGCCGCGCTGGACGCCGCGGCCGGCGGCGCGGGTCCGTCGGACGGCGCCGAGGACACCTTGATGGAGCGGGTCGAGAAGGAGTTCGCCCGCTACTACACCCCGAAGAACCACCAGCCGACCGGCGAGTACCGCGCGGCGCAGGAGGCTTACTCGGCGGCGGTGCAGGACGCCGACGAACTGGCGGAGATTCTGGCCCGGGTCGAAGCCGACGCCGAGCGGCACGGCGCGGTCTCGGCCCGCCTGGCGGAGTTGCAGCGGCGCCTGGTGAGCGACCGCGGCGAGGCCGAGGAGTTCCGGCGGCAGGCCGCGACCGTGCAGACTCTGCGCACCCGCCGCGACGAAGCCGCGACTCAGGTCGAACGCGCCGAGCGCGACGCCCAACTGGCTTCCAACGCCTGGGAGGCGCGCCGGGAACTGGTGCAGCGCGTCAGCCAGCACGCCGGCGAACTGGCCAAGGTCCGCGCCGACATCGCCGCGCAGTCCGAACTCCGCGCCACCGCCGACGCCCGCCGCGACAGCGCTCTGGCGATGCACCAGGCCGCCGACGAGGCCAACCGCCTCGCCCAGCGCCGCTACCAGGAGGCCGACGCCGACTACCGGTGGAAACGCGACGAACACGAGCTCGCACGCATCGCCGCCGACCGCCGGGCGCTGGAGGAGGCCGACCGCGACGTCGCCGCCGCCCAGACGGAACAAGCCGCCACCGAGATCGACGACCGCCTCGTCGACAAGATCGAGCTCGCCGACCGCGCCGTCCGCGACGCCCGCACCGCACTCGAGGTGACCGCGGCGACGGTGCGCGTGGAGCGGCTCGGCGCGGCCGCGGTGACGGTGGCGGCGCCCGCTGTGCCCGGCGCTCGCGCGGAACAGGCAGACTCGCCGGTCCCGGCCACCGGTGCGGCCGGTGCGGCCGTCGGCGCTGAGGCGCTCGCTGCCGAGAACACCTCGCCGGGTGGCGCGACGGCGGCACGTGGCGCGCACGCCGATCTGGCCGACTCGCCCTCGCCCTCGCCGTTCCTTGTCCCGGTCGCTGTAGCCGTCGCGGTCCCTTCCAGCGAGCCTGTCGTCCGCCGCATCACCGACCCGCTGGTCATCGAGGCCGAAGGCATCCTGCGCGTCACGCTCGCGCCCGGTGCGAGCGAGCGCGAACTCCGCGCCCAGCTCGACGACGCCGAATCCTCCCTCGCGACCCTGTGCCAGCAGGCCGGCGTCCGCGACCTCGCCTCGGCCCGGATCCGCCTTCAGCGCCACGGCGAAGCGCGGGCCTCCCTGCGGGCCGCCGAGACCGCGCGCGACAAGCTCAGCAAGGACCCCTGCGCGCTCGCCGACGAACAGGCGCGCCTCGAAGCCCGGATCGCCGACCATCTCGAGCGCCGCGAGCCCGGGACGCTGCCGCCGGCCGACCGGCACGAGGCCGAGACCGTCGCCGAACACCGCCGCACCGAGTCCGAGGAGACCGCCGCCCACCTGGCCCTGGCCGCCTCCGCGCTGCGCTCGGCCGAAGAGGAGACCAGCCGCCTCGCCGCCGAGGCCGAGAACCTGCGCGGCCGGGCCGACAGCCTCGTCGCCGAACACGAGGCCGCGCGGGCCCGGCTCGCCGACGCCCGGGCCGCCGCGTCCGACGACGCCGTGGAGTCCCGCGACGCCGAGGCCGTCAAGGCGCTCGCCACGGCGGTGCAGGACCGCGCCGTCCACG
>JABFXP010000273.1 GCA_013361685.1 Catenulispora sp. | reverse complement strand
CGCCCCCTCCCCAGAGCGAAGGCCCGCCGGAGGCGCTCCACAAACGCTGGTGAGCCGAAAACCTCACTGGATCAGCGCGGTATGCGGATGGCCCGGGGAAGTCGGGCAGACGTAGAGCTGGAGATCGTAACCTCCGGCGATCTCGATCCGCGTCGGGTGCGCAGCGCCCGGGTCAGCGATGGCTTGGCCCTCATATGGAGTCCAGCTGCGAGTGGTGTCATCCCACTCCGCTGTAGCGATGGTCAGCAGTGGGGCCATCTCAGCGGCGCAGATACGGCAAGTTTGGTGGATCGGATCGGTCAGGCCCCAGCGAGTCCAGCCAGCGGACTTCCAGCCCGGAGCTATGGAAAGCTCGTTGCGATAGAACTCCTGCGGAGCAGGCTCGTAGTAGCTGTCAACGACGGCACCGGCTGCCCGCCAAGCAGCCCAATCCGCCAGCTGCTGTTGCAGTTCGCCGCTCAGCTCCATGGGATTCGGGTACTCGGTGACCTCTTCTGGGGTGATCACGCATGGCTCTGGCACATAGCCCGGATGTACCGCCTCCGGCTCGGGCGGGGCGACGAGGATGTCGGTGATCGTAGCGGCGGATCGCCAGAACAACGCGGTCTTGGGCTTGGGCTCCGGCAGATGATCGAAGGGACACCACAGCACTTGAAGGAGATCGGCATCGGCAGGCGGACGCAGGGTCGGGATATCGCGAGCACGGAGTTGGGCCACCGGCAGCATGGGGACTGGACCCTCGGGCCAAGGCTGGCTGGCAGTGACCTGTCGTAGGCGAGCGTCCTTCAGTGACGTGGGTGGCACCCCGTCTGGCGCGTGGGGGCCGTCACAGTGCGGCCAGGGGTCGGCGGCCGGCCACAGGAGCGGGCCCCCGATCGAGCTGCTGTGCGGAGACGGGGACCCAGCCCGGGGATGCAGCCGGGTCGCGGTACGGGCCAGCGGAGCGAGCTGAGGGAAGACCGCGGTGATGCTGAGCGGCCGCGCTGGGGTGGTACTGCTCATCCCGACTCCCGGTGGCGTTCAGATGGGATCACCACGCTACCGAACGTAACGACTGGCATGATGACCACCCGCTGCACCCAGAGCTGACCTCCCCGATCCCGAACGCCGCCCTGAGCGTCCGAGCGACGCGGATCACTTTCCGCCCCCTGCGAGTTTGTCCAGCCCGGATCGCGGTTATGGGGCGCGTTCGACCAGCGGCAAGCCACAAGCAGCGCGGCTGTCGGATCGTCGACCACGCGCTGCATAGGGAGAGTGCGGAATGCAGGACAGGAGCGTGAATTCGACGGCCGGAGCGGAGCCTGCGTCGCTCCTCAGCGCCGCGCCCCACGCCGGCGTACCGGACTTGCGGACCCGGGCAGGCCGCAGCCTGCGGCAGGTGCTGCTGCGGCGCGGTGCCTTCGCGACGGCGATCGCCGTCGCGGGGCTGGTCGTCTCGTACCACTACGGCGGCCTGCTCGGTAACGGCAAACACGAAGCCCTGCACTTCGTTCTCGCCGTCGCGGGCGCGATCGTGTTCCTGATCAGCGCGATCATCGCCGTACGCTGCGCCACGAGCGACATCCTGGGGCTGGTGCACATCCCGGGCCGGCTCAGCGACGCCCGAGCCGGCACCCTCCGCATCCTGTGCCTGCTGTGCGGCTACATCCTGGTGGTCCTCGGCGCCCTGAGCCTGCTGCGCGTCCCAGTGGGCCACCTACTCCTCGGCGGCGTCCTGACCGGGGTAATCCTCGGTATCGCAGCTCAACAAGTCCTCGCCAACGTCTTCGCCGGAATCATGATCCTCTTCGCCCGGCCCTTCACGATCGGCGACGAACTCCGCATCCGCTCCGGCGCCCTGGGCGGCCCCATCGTCGGCCGGGTCTCCGGCATGACGCTGACGTACGTCACGGTGTCGACCACCGTCGGCCCGGTATTGGTGCCCAACAGTGCCGTGCTCGCGGCGGCGGTGGGACCGGCCGCGGAGTGGCTCGAACAGTAGACGCGCGCCGTTCTTGCAAGGCATCAGCCGCACCTCGCTGCCGCCACTCCCCCGCACAGACAGTCGTGCTCCCCGCATTGCTTACAGAACCCTTACGTCCCTCGCTCTCGCACGGCATCCGGCGAACCGATCACGGCCGCGCGCCGTGCCTGCTGGTGGAATCGCCGGAACGCAAAACACGAAGGGGGACAAAGAATGTTGAACAGCCTGATCGAGTTCCTGCTGCTCACCGCGAACCACAACATCGTGGTCGAGATCGCCGACTGAGTCGGCGCTGCGAATGTCCGCGGTGCCGGGCGAGACAGGTCCGCCCGGCACCGCGGTTCGTACATCTGAGGCCAGGAGTGAAATCGATGACTGATTCAGCGACGGATTCAGCGACAGACGAAATGCGGTTTGCGGACGTGCTGCGGCTGCGCCGGGCAGGCCGGATCACCGAAGCGTGCCAGAGCGGCCATGCCGTGCTCGATGCCTCGCGGGCAAGCGGGCAGCTCGATCCGGTGACGGAAGTGCAAGCGTTGCTTCTGCTGTCGCGTCTGCATCAGGAACTGGGAGAAGCGGACACCTGCGAGTCTCTGCTCACCGAGGCGCTGGACAAGACGCGCGGACCCGAGTGGCTCGGGCTGCGGGTCCGGGCGCTTCACGGCCTGGGGTCTTTGCGCCTCACGCTGGGACGTTACGACCAGGCCGAGGAGCTGCTGACCGAGGCGCTCGACCTCGCCGAAACGCTTGACGGCGCCTCCACCGGCCCCGCCACCGACGCGTCCACCGGCGGCGCGGAAGGCACCGACCCCCTCCTACTCGCCGACGTCGCCAACGAACTCGGCGTCCTCTACAAGACCACCGGCCGGCTGGACGAAGCCCACCCGATGTATCTTCGAGCCCTGAAGATCGGCGAGGCGGCCCTCGGCCCCGACCACCCCAAGATCGCCACCCTGCACCACAACCTCGGCGGCCTGGCCTTCGCCCGGGGCGACCTGACTGAGGCCCTACGGCAGGGTCAACTCTCGGTGGCCATCCGCGAACGCGTACTCGGTCCCGACCACATAGAGACCGCCGCCGACCAGGCCGCGCTGGCAGCCATCCTGACGGAGACCGGCGACCACGAACAGGCGACGGACCTGCTCGAACACTCCCTCAGCGTCTTCCAACAAGCTCTCGGCCCCGAACACCCCGAGATCGGCTCCACCCTCCACACCCTGGCCGCCGTGCAGTACCGCGCCGGCAACATCGCGAACGCCGAATCGACCTACCGCCGAGCCTTGGCGATCAAGGAGAAAGCACTCGGCCCCACCCACCCGGACCTCGCCGCCACCCTGAACAACCTGGCCCTCCTATGGCACAAGAACGGCCGCCCCGACCTCGCCGAACCCGCATACCGGCGATGCCTGACCCTCCTGCCCGCCGACCATCCGCTTCGGCACGCCTGCGCCCACAACCTCGACCGGATGCTTGCGGAGTCCACGCGGTAGGTCATCGGCCGTCCCCGACCGTGGCTGACCACAAGGCATTCACCGGCGCCCGAGTCATCCGCGAAGCCAGCTACGCCGACTCCCGCACCACCAACTCCGGAGCCAGCACCACCGGTGATCCGATGACCCCGCCGTCGATCTGTGTCAGCACACTGTCAACCAAAGCCCGCGCCATGGCTTCCACCGGCTGACGCATCGTCGTCAGCGGCGGCTCGGCCATCAGCGCCAAGGGGGCGTCATCGAAACCGATCACCGCGACGTCCTCCGGGATCCTGCGGCCCGAAGCACGCAGCGCCCGGATCGCCCCCAAGGCCATCAGATCGTTGGCGGCGAACACTGCGTCGAGTCCCGGCTCGCGCTCCAGCAGCGCCGTCATCGCCGCGTGGCCCTGGTCCACGGTGAAGTCACCGAAAGCCACCAGCTCCGGACCCTCGACCTCCCGCCGGTAGCCGTCGAGACGGTCCAGCCCCGCCGCCATGTTCTGCGGACCGGCGATCGTCGCGATCCGGCGCCGACCACCGGCCGCCAGATACCGGACCGCCTGGGCCGCGCCGCCGGCGTTGTCCGCATCGACATACGCCGCGTCCGGCAAAGCCAGTGGACGGCCGAGCAGCACGACAGCAGACCCGGCCCCCGTCCCGAAGCGGAGCGGCGGGTGATCGTCGTGGAAGGACACCAGGATGACGCCATCGACATGGCCGCCGCGAAGGAAGCCGTCCAGCCGCGCGCGCTCGGCACCGCTGCCGGCCATCTTCAGGACCATCTCGATGCCCGCCTCGGCCAGCGCCTGCCCGACCGCCCAGATCATCGCCGTCAGGAACGGATCAGCGAGCACAAGCTCCTGCGGCTCGCTGATGATCAGAGCCACCGAACCACTGTGGCGAGTGGCCAACGACCGCGCCGCACGGTTGGGCAGATAGCCGAGCTTGGCGATCGCCGCCTCGACCGCTTCCCGCGCCCGCGGCCCGACCCGCTGCGAGCCGTTGACGACCCGCGAGACCGTAGCCCGCGAAACACCCGCCTCCGCTGCCACCGACTCCAGCGTCGGCATCCCCGGCCCGCCGCCCGACGCCTGGCTCATCCGCTCCTCCATACCACTCTGAGCAGCCAGTATCCCACCGCGCCGGAGGCGAGCGCGGAGACACTGCCGGGCGCGATCTCAAAGCCCGGGAAACCAGCTCGTCGACGAGAGCAGCTCCGGGCCGGGCCGGTCGGGGTCAGCGAGCCATTCACCCGGCCCGCTGGCGTCCTCCCAAGCCCGGTGCCGTTCGCCCAGAACCTGCACGAAATCCTCGGCGAGCAGTCGGGCTTCGAACATGTCCTGGTCGGTGGTCTGCGAGCTGGAGCCGGCGATCACGCCGCGGACCTGGACCGAGTGGCCGTAGCGGAAACCGCCGGTTCCGCATAGGTGAGGATCGACGTGGAGTGCCTCGCCGTAGTTACGTCCAAGTCTTCGATGTCCGGCAGCTTTGGCGGCCGCGTTGGGCAGAAAGCGTTCGGCGCCCGCGCCGACGAGGACCGCGGCCATGACCGCCTGCTCGTTCGCCACCCACGACCCCAGGGTGGGGTCCATAAGGACGAAAGCCATGCACGCCCGTCCATAGACGCCCCTCGGCGCGCGGTGCTCGGCGGCGGTGTGGTTGCGCCAGATGCTCTCCGCGCGTCGCAGGCCGATGGTCAGCAACATCTCGTCGAAATCGTCGTCATTCAGCAAGTAGCTGTAGGGGTTGTGGTGATGTGCGACGCGAACAGCCAGACCATCGCGAGAAGTCGCCTGCTTCACCGCCGTCACCATCGGTCGGCGACCTCCGCCGCGATCAGGTCTTCGTAGACGTCACGCACGGCGGACAAGATCGGCGGCGTCAACGGTGCAAGACCGGCCGCATCGGCGTTGGCCCTGGCCTGTTCCGGAGACCGGGCGCCGGGGATGACCACCGACACGCCGGGCTGGTCGATGATCCAGCGCAGGGCGAACTGTGCCATCGACGCGCCGTCGGGGGTCAGCGGCGCCAGCCGGCGAACCGCCTGCAGACCGACGTCGTACGGTACGCCGGAGAAGGTCTCGCCGACGTCGAACGCCTCACCGTGACGGTTGTAGGTGCGGTGGTCGTCGGGCGCAAAGGTGGTGTGCGCGTCGTAGCGGCCGGACAGCAGACCGCTGGCCAGCGGCACCCGCGCGATGATGCCGACTCCGGCTTTCCGGGCTGCCGGCAGCACCTCTTCGAGCGGGCCGAGCCGCAGCATGTTCAGGATCAGCTGCACGCTGGCCACGCCGGGACGCGCGATCGCGGTCAGAGCCTCGGCGCGGGTCTCCACGCTCACGCCGTAGGCGGCGATGCGCTCCTCGGCGACGAGGGTGTCGAGCGCGTCGAAGACCGCGTCGTCGGAGTAGACGGCGGTCGGGGGACAGTGCAACTGGACCAGGTCCAGGCGATCGACACCGAGGTTTGCACGAGAACGATCGGTCCAGGCGCGGAAGTTCTCCAGGGTGTATTCGGCAGGATCCTGCGGCACTCGCCGACCCATCTTGGTGGCGACCGTGATCCCGTCGCTCGCGTGGCTCTTGAGGAACCGTCCGATGAGCTGCTCGCTGCGGCCATCGCCGTAGACGTCAGCAGTGTCGATGAACGACACGCCCTCATCGACGGCGGCGGCCAGCACTGCCTGGGCGTCCTTCTCGTCGACCTTGCCCCAGTCGGCGCCGAGCTGCCACGCGCCCAGGCCCACGACACCCACTTTTCGGCCTGTACGTCCCAAAATTCGCTCTTCCACAGGAAGGCCCTTCGCTCGTTGCTCTCAGAATCGGCGAAACCGCGGGATGTTAGCGCTAACATCCCGCCACCAGAAGGATTTTGACGTGAAAATCGATGACTGGCAAGGGAGAGCGGCGGCCCGGCCGAATCAGCGGAGCCGCCGCTTCCCGAATCCGTCACGCGGTGGTGCAGGTGGTTCCGTTGAGGGTGAAGGCGGTTGGCGGGTTGTTGGCGCTGTTCCACGTGCCGTTGAACCCGAAGGCCGTCGATCCGCCGTTCGCGGGGATGGCGGCGTTATAGGACAAGTTGGTGGCGGTGATCCTGGATCCGGAGGCGGTGTCGGCGGCGTTCCAAATCTGGCTGATGGTCTGGCCGTTGGGGAACGTCCAGACCAGAGACCAGCCGTTGATGGGAGTGGATCCGGTATCGGTGATGGTGACGTTCGCGCCGAACCCGCCAGCCCACTGATTCGTCACCGCATAGGCCACCTTGCAACTAGACGACGGCGGAGGCGGTGGAGGCGGCGGGGTGCCCCCGCCCCCGTAACCAATGGCGGCGATATTGGCCTGGACAGCGTCGTCGGCCGCACCGGACGGCACTCCGGCGGTCATGACCCCTTCGAAGAACGACCCTATGGAGCCGTTGCTGTTGTCGCCCCCGGTGCCCAGAACGATCGCGCCTTCCTGCTGCATCGGCGAGTAACCAGGCCTATTGGGTTCGGGTCCTGAGTACAGAACAGCCAGCCCTCCGCCTTGGGCATCGCCGTATCTGAGCGCGAAGTGGTTTTGGCCGTTGTTCTCCAGCATCGCGGTGACGTACGGCTGGCGGCTGCCGGTGTAGTTCGGGGTCGGACTGCCGCCCTGGCTGGACATGAACAGGCCGTTCTCCATGTCGGCTTGCACCCACGGCCCGGGCCCGTAACAAGGGGCGTTCTGGCACCAGCTGCCCAGGTTCAGAGCATCCATATGGCCGGCGCCATTGTCCAAGTTGTTGGTCTCGGCGTTGCCATAGTCGAAACAGCACAGGTTGTTGTAGTGGGTGCCCGAGGCAACCATGTACATGCTTTCCGGTTGGCCGTTCCGAGCCACACCAGAGGTCGCGTTGTCGCGGTAGCCGACTTGTCCGGTGAAGTCGAGTCCGTATACGCGATGTCCGCCGACAGTGATCGGCAGCGCGGTGGCCGATGCGCCGTGATCAGGGCCGCCATTGCCTCCGCGGCCTTCGATCGTCAGGTCGTTGCGGCGGGGCGACTGGTCGTAGAGACGAGTCACTGTGCACTGTGTGTTGGCGCAGAAGGCGTCTTGCGCAGCGGCGTTGGCGTAGCCGCCGGGTGCAAGCACGCCTATGTCTGCGAGGCGGCCGTCGGAAGCACGCTGTACCTGGTAAAGCGGCCCGTTGTAGGACTGGTAGAGGGCACGCACCGGGCTGTGGGCGGCCACGCATGGAGTGCCTGCCGCCGCGTAGATATCGCAAGGCAGGCTTGCGGCTGCGACAGCGGATGTGGGGAAGGCGACCAAAGTGGTGATGAACAACGCCACGGTGGCCCCGGCCATTGCCAGTGCTCTGATCAAGCGTTTAGGAGAAAGACGAGCTTTCACAGTCGACCTCTTCTCGCGATGAGACGGGTGTCGGGTTGTCCAACTGGACGGCCTGCGCTCAGGCGGTGGTGCAGGTGGTTCCGTTGAGGGTGAAGCTGGTTGGCGGGTTGTTGGCGCCGTTCCACGTGCCGTTGAACCCGAAGGCCGTCGAGCCGCCGTTCGCAGGGATCGCGGCGTCATAGGACAAGTTGGTGGCGGTGATCCTGGATCCGGAGGCGGTGTCGGCGGCGTTCCAGATCTGGGTGATGGCCTGGCCGTTGGGGAAGGTCCAGGCCAAGGACCAGCCGTTGATGGGAGTGGATCCGGTGTCCGTGATGGTGACGTTCGCACCGAACCCGCCGGCCCACTGATTCGTCACCGCGTAGGCCACTTTGCAACTGGACGACGGCGGAGGCGGCGATGACGACGACGAAGAACTGCTGCTCGGCGTAGAGCTCGACGAGGAAGTGGATCCGCTGCTCGGGGTGTAGGACGGCCAGCCGTTGGCGTCGAAGTACAGATCGCTGATCAGCATCGTCGGCGCGCCGTTGTTGTTGGCGTCGTAGTAGTGCCGAACGATCAGCCAGCCACTGCCGTTGCGGACCACGGACTGACCTCCGGGCCCGATGATGTTGCCATGGCTGGCTTCCAGCACCGTGCCGCCGCCGCTGAGCATCGCGGCGCCGGAGGCGTCCGTGTAGGGACCGGTGATGCTTGCCGATCGACCGTAGGCGATCTTGTAGGTGCTGTTCACGCCCTGGCAGCAGCGGTCGATCGAGGCGAACAGGTAGTAGTAGCCGCCGGAGTAGACGATGTTGGCGCCCTCGATGCCGCCCGAGCGCGCAGCGATCCGGGTCGGCGAGCCGGTCGGCTTCATCGTGGCCGGATCGATCTTCGTGACGTAGATGCCGGAGAACCAGGAGCCGAACACCAGCCACGGCGCACCGCTGGCGTCGGTGACCAGATCCGGGTCGATGGCGTTGTAGCTCTGGCTGCCCGGAGCTGAGCTGAGCACCATCCCGTCGTCACGCCAACTCCCGGAAGCCACCGTGGGCGCCGACGTCAGCCCGATCGCCGACTGGTTGGTGCCGAACTGCGAGACGGAGTAGTACATCCACACTCGGCCGTTGTACGTGTGCATGTCCGGCGCCCAGACGTCATTGGCGCCCATGTTCGGTGCGTAGCTGCGCCACCAGGGCAACTCCGCGCGGAAGATCGGCGCGCCCTGAGTCCAGGCTCGACCGTCCGGCGAGTACTTCATCGGGATGCCGGCGCCGGTGGAGGCGACCCACCAGGTGCTGCCCTCGTGCAGGATCGTGGGGTCGTGCACTGAGAGATTGCCGGACAACTGCCAGGTGTCGGCCCGGGCGGGACCGCTCTCGACGGCGAGCACGGTCAGCAGGCCGGCCAGCAGTGCCGAGAGCACTGAGGCCAGCCCACCTACGCGCCTACGGCGCATCGGCACTTCTTCTGTCGGTGACAAAGCTTCGGCTCCAATCCGCTAGGTGGAACACCCGGGACATGCTGGTGAGTAGCTCCGGCTGCGGCAGGGCACCGGCGAGGCGGAGTCTGCGCGCCCCGAGTAGCCGTGATTTTCACGTGAAAATTGAGGGTCGGCAAGAAGCCCGCTTCACCGATTCCGGGGACGACTGAACGAAGCCGCAGGTCAAGCCATCGGCACGAGAGGG
>JABFXP010000014.1 GCA_013361685.1 Catenulispora sp. | reverse complement strand
CCGAAGCCGACATCTCCGGCACCGGATCCGCGAGCGATTCCGAAATCGCGTCCAGCCCCGCTGCCGACGCCGGATCCGAGGCCGAGCCCGACACCGGAGCCGACAGCGACACCATCACCTCGCCGGCCCTCGCCTGGCCGATCTCGGCCCGGTCCGAAGCCGCTCTGCGCGACCAGGCGGCGCGCCTCGCCGACTACGCGTCCGCGCATCCCCACGCCGACGCCGCGAGCATCGGCCGCATTCTCGCCACCGCGCGCACCCACTTCAGCCGCCGTGCGGTGGTCCTGGGCCGGACCCGGGCCGAGCTGGAGGCCGGTTTGGAGGCCGTGCGGACCGATCGGGCGGCGGCCAATGTCGTCAGCGGCCGGGCCGTGGAGGGCATGGCCGGGTGCGTGTTCGTGTTCCCCGGGCAGGGTTCCCAGTGGGCCGGGATGGGAGTGCGGCTGTTCGCGGACTCCGAGGTGTTCCGGGAGCGGATGACGGCGTGCGCCGAGGCGCTGGCGCCGCATGTCGACTGGAGCCTGCTCGACGTCCTGCACGGCGTGCCCGGCGCTCCCGGTCTGGACCGGGACGACGTGGTGCAGCCGGTGCTGTTCGCGATGATGGTCTCGCTGGCCGGGTTGTGGGAGTCGGCCGGGGTGCGGCCGAGCGCGGTCGTGGGCCATTCGCAGGGTGAGATCGCAGCGGCCTGCGTCAGTGGGGCGTTGTCGTTGAAGCAGGCGGCGCGGCTGGTGGCGGTGCGCAGCAAGGCGGTGGCGTCGCTGGCCGGGACCGGGGCGATGGCCTCGGCGCCCGCGTCCGCCGAGCAGGTGCGGGCCTGGCTGGAGCCGTGGGCCGGCCGGATCGGCGTGGCGGCGGTGAACGGTCCGGCTTCGACCGTGGTCTCCGGCGACGCGGACGCGGTGCGGGAGTTCGTGGAGGCGTGCCGGGAGCGGGACGTCCGCGCGCGGCAGATCCCGGTCGCCTACGCGTCGCATTCGCCGCACGTGGACAGGATCGGCGACCAGGTGGCCGAGGCCGCGGCGGGCATCGAGCCGCATGCCGGACAGGTGCCGTTCTTCTCCACGGTGACCGGCGGCGAGCTGGGCGGCGAGGCGCTGGACGGCGGGTACTGGTTCGCGAACCTGCGTGAACCGGTGCTGTTCGACGACGCCGTGCGGGCGCTGATCGGGGCCGGGCACCGGGTGTTCCTGGAGGTGAGCGCGCATCCGGTGCTGACGATGAGCGTTCAGGAGCGGCTCGACGCCGACGACGCCGATGCCGTGGCGCTGGGCACGCTGCGCCGCGACGAGGACGAGCAGGTGCAGTTCCTGACCGCCGCCTCCCGGCTTCATGTACGGGGCCTGCCGGTGCGCTGGTCGTCGTTGACCGACCCCGCCGCCACCGCGGACGAGGCCGAACGCCTCGGTCTGCCGACCTATCCCTTCGAGCGTCAGCGCTACTGGCCGCAGGACTCCGGCGGCGGCGCGGCCGGCCGGGTCGGCGCCCCGGCGCTGGGCGTCACGGCGGCGCGGCACGCGTTGCTGGGCGCGATGGTTCCGGTGGCCGAGGGCGACACCTTGTTGTTCACCGGCCGGATCGGCGCCCGGACGCAGCCGTGGCTGGCCGACCACGCGGTGCGCGGCACCGTCGTGCTGCCCGGCACCGCCTATCTGGACCTGGCGTTGCACGTCGGCCGGCACGCCGGGTACGGCCACGTCGAGGAACTGGTCGTCCAGGCGCCGCTGGTGCTTCCCGAGCGGGGCGCGGTCCAGCTCCAGGCCGCGGTCACGGCGCCGGACGCCGACGGCCGCCGGACCTTCACCGTCCATGCGCGCCCGGACACCGAGGCGCCGGACCAGCCGTGGACGCGGCACGCCGAAGGCCGGTTGACGGCCGACCCCGCGCCGGGGAACCCGGCCGACGCGTGGGACGCGCAGGAGTGGCCGCCGCGGGACGCGCAGCCGCTCGACGTCAGCGACCTCTACTCCACGCTGGCCGATCACGGCTACGACTACGGGCCCTGCTTCCAGGGCGTCCGGGCCGCGTGGACGCGCGGCGGCGACGTGTTCGCCGAGATCCGGCTGCCGGAGGGGACGGCGACCGGCGGGTTCGGGATCCATCCGGCGCTCCTGGACGCCTCCCTGCACGCGCTGGTCCTGGCCCAGGACCCGACCGCCGGCGACGGCGCGGACCCGGGCGCGGAGCGGCTGCCCCGGCTGCCGTTCTGCTGGAACGAGGTGGATCTGCACGCGACCGACGCGACGGTGCTGCGAGTGGCGATCACCGGCGCCACCGCGGACACCTGCACGCTGACGGCCACCGACCCGGCGGGCGCGCCGGTGGTCACCATGGAGGAGCTTCGCCTGCGCCCGATGGCCGCCGGCGCCCTGGCCGCCGCGTCGGCCCGCGACGACGTGTTCACCGTCGGCTGGCCGCGGATCACCGCGCCGCTCGCGGCGGCGCCGGTCTCGTTCGCGCTGCTCGAGGCTGAGACTGAGACCGAAAT
>JABFXP010000905.1 GCA_013361685.1 Catenulispora sp. | reverse complement strand
GCCGGGTCCGGACCCGGGCCACCAGCTCGGCCAGCCGGGCCCGCACCTGGTCCGGGCCCAGCCCCAGCAGCCGGGTGCAGTCCTGGCCGTCCTCCGGCATCAGGTGCGGCAGCCAGCGGGTCCAGCGCCAGTGCTCCTCGCCGGCCTGCGGCGCGCCGCTGTCGGCCACCACCTCCGGAGCCAGCAGCACGATCTCCACGTACTTCGGACTGTGCTGGCCGGCCACCTGCGCCACGGCGTAGCGGGCCAGCCGCGCCAGCTCCGGACGCGGCCCGACCATGCCGACCACGCCGCTGGCGGCCAGATCCACCGTCACCGGCACCGTCGGCACCCGGGGCTGCACCGCCTTGCCGCCGACCACCGTCACGTTCGACGGCAGCGCCGCCGTGCCCAGCCGCAGCCGCAGGAAGTCCGGCTCCCCGGGACGGCGCTCCCACAGCCTGGCGTCCGGACGCACCGCGGACACCAGCAGGGTCGCCGGGTCCGGGGCCGCCTCCCGGCGGATCCGCGCCTCGGCGGTGAGCGCGCCGGCGATCCGGCGGTCCGCCTCCGCGCGGGCGCGCTCGTACTCCTCCATAGCCGTACGGCGAACCGCCGGGCGGCCCTTCTCCGACGGCCGGGGCGGCAGATCGATCCGTACCTGCGGCGGATCCACTTGCCCGCGTCCCCAGCCGACCCGGCCGACCGCCACATGGCCGGCGCCGTCAGGGTGCACAGGAAGATCCGGTACGCCGCCCGCTTCTACAGACAGCGCTATAGAGGATTCCCCCACCCTCAACAGAGAACCGGGACGCATCTCCACCGGAGCGCCGCCGACTTGGGCGCCGTCCAGGGTCATGCCGTTCGTCGACCCGAGGTCGCGGACGAACACCCGCACCTGGTCGCGGTCGTGACGGACCAGCAACTCCCCGTGGATGCGGGAGATGTCGGGGTCGTCCACGCGGATGTCCGCGTCCGCACCCCGGCCGATCTTGATCGGCAGTTCCCCACCGCTGTATCCGATAGCGGCTCCGCCGCGGGCGTCGTCCTTCGGCGTGAGCAGGTGTACCCCGCCGGCGTCCGGACCCGACACCACATAAAGCGCCAGGCTCCCGATCAGCGTCGCGGGCGTCCCGGGGACGTCCAGCCACAGGCGCGCGCCGTCCACGAGCAGCGGGCGGCCCAGCGGCGCTTCGTCCTCCAGCGGGTCCAGCCCGGCGAACAGCCGGCCCGGCGCGGTGACCCCCGCGGCGGTGCGCAACTGCTGCGCTACAGAGGACAGGGTGGCACCCGGCTCGGCAGTCACCAGAACGTCCGCGGAAGTCTGGCGGGATCCCTGCGTGCGGGTGACAGTGAGCCGGATCTGCATGGGGTGCATCCTCGCATGAGGGACAGTCACGCGACACGGATGGGCTCGCAAGCCCTAGTCTTTGCCCTGGAGGGTTCTTCTTAACGGGCAAGCACAGTGCAGTGGTCCTTAGTACTTGGGGGGATGAGGAGCAGCGTGGGCAGGGCGATCGGAAGCAGGTACGAGCTCGACGACGAGATCGGACGCGGCGCGTTCGGCGCCGTCTGGCGCGGCCGCGTACGCGCCACCGGCGAAGCCGTCGCCATCAAGGTGCTCCTGGAGGAGTTCGCCGCCGACGCCGACGTGGTCACGCGCTTCCTGCGCGAGCGCGCGGCCCTGGTCGGCCTGAACCACCGCTCCCTGGTGCGGCTGCGCGACCTGGTGGTCGAGGGCGACATCCTGGCGCTGGTGATGCAGCTCGTCGAGGGCCCGGACCTGAAGAAGTACCTGGCCGGGCGCGGCCGCCTGGAACCGGACGAGGCCGGGCTGCTGGTCGCCGAGGTCGCCGAGGGCATGGCGGTGGCGCACTCCGCGGGCATCGTGCACCGCGACATCAAGCCCGCGAACGTGCTGCTGGAGCAGGCCGACGGCGGTCTGCGCCCGCTGCTGACCGACTTCGGCATCGCCCGGATCGCCGACGCGCCCTCGGTCACCCGCACCCACCAGGTCGTCGGCACCCCGTACTACCTGGCGCCGGAGGTGGTGGCCGGGAAGAAGGCCACTCCGGCCGCCGACGTGTACGCCGCCGGGATCATGCTCTACGAGCTGATCACCGGGCACCCGGTGTTCCGCGGCCCGGACGCGGTCAGCGTGTTCCGCCAGCACATGAACACCATCCCCGAGCGCCCCGCCGAGATCCCGCAGCGATTGTGGCCGGTGATCGCCGCCGCGCTGGTCAAGGAGCCGGAGGCGCGGCCCTCGGCGCCGGTGCTGGCCGCCCAGCTGCGGGCCGCCGTGGGCCGTTCGGTCGACGGCCCGGACGGCGAGCCCACCCACCACCTGCCGATCGAGGCGCGGTACGGGACCCTGCGGCTTCCGCCGATAACGGGCGGCGGGTACCCGGGAGCCGCGGGCGCGGCGTCCGGCACCGGGGCCGAGACCCCGGCCGGGGACGTGTCGATGCCGACCCCGGCTTCCGCCGCAGCCGGCGGCCCCGGTTCCGGGC